>CAYQXZ010000009.1:0-6399 GCA_964421645.1 uncultured bacterium | reverse complement strand
TGCGTCCAGCAGAAGTTGAGCCACACGTTTGAGAAACCCTTGGCGAGCATCAGCGTATCTCGCACCCATGGATAGCCCAGGTGGTATATGTCAAACCTTATGTTCGGGTATTTAATCAGAAAGGGTATCATGTGCAGTGGATGAAGATCTCTGAAATCGCCCCAGTATCCGGTGTGAACTGCAATGACAAGATTATTTTTTCCGGCAAACTCTATGGCACGGTCTATTATATAGCTTTTCAGGGGTATCGGACCAGGGAAGAATGGCCATATCCTTGCAGGAAAAGAGACCTCCCCGGAGACTATCTTGTTGAAAAGCCTCGACGCTTCATCCCTGTCGGGTTCAGTGTGGGGCATGGAGCGCGTCTTTAACCCGACTGCACCCTCCTTCTTCACCTTGAGGATGTATTTTTCAATTGCCAGAATATAATCATCCAGGGATTTTGTCTCGGATCCCGGGGCAAAAGGCGGGTGCAGCAGTTCCTCTCTGTTATCGTAATTCCAGTTCAGAGGCATGACCGGCGTCAAAAGGCCGGTGCCGAGATTGGTCTTTCCGCACTGTGTCAGGCATGTTCGGATTCCGCAGGTCTCCCTCAATATCTTCTCATAGATTCCGGGTTTATTGAACTCCTTCATCTTTTCTGAAATATGGAGATAGTTTTTCTCGTTTATATCGTCAAATCCGTAGAATTTTTTCAGGCTGATGAGTACCGCCCTTGAATAGGAGGTGTACCTTATATCCTTCCAGAAAGGCGAGAAGGTCTTCCAGCGCTTCTCAATGGGAATGTCCTGATTATACAGGCTGTTGTAGTCTTTCTCGTCCATTCCTGCCCGGAATAAATCGTGTCTGGTGTAATGAGAGAAGAGCGTAAAAACGTCCACGTCTGTTTTGAGCCGCTCTTCCTCCGGGGCAAGGTGTTCATGGCAGTCAACAATCTCCATTTTATCCATGAACCTGATAAGTCCCTTCTCTGTTTTAGAAAGATTCATCAATTGTTTCCTTCTCGCCGGTTTTCACTCCGGTGCGCGACTCAAGGAGTTTTTCCAGGTGTTTCGCGGTGATGTCCACCTCAATGTTCAGCATATCCCCGTTCCTGCGGTGCTTCAGATTGGTGTTATCCATCGTGTAAGGTATGATGAAAATCTTCACGTCTGGACCCCGCATTTCAGCCACGGTCAGGGAGAGCCCGTCAACACCTATGGATCCCCGTTCCACCACGTATTTCTCAAACTTTTCCGGGATGCCAAATCCTATTACGACGTCTGCCCCGCGTTTGAAGAACATCCTTAACGGAGTCTTGAAGTCTATATGCCCGGTGAGTATGTGGCCTCCCAGCCTGTCCGTAGTTTTTAATGCCCTTTCAAGGTTTACGTATGCACCGGGTTTCGCATTTCCAAGGCTGGTCTCTTTCATCGTCTGCCTGCTCAATGAAACCGTGAAGGTTTTACCGGCTTTCTTTTCAACCGTCAGGCATACTCCGCTGACGGAAATGCTGTCCCCGGTCTTCAGGTCTTCAAGGACCTTTTCCGCGGCAATCTCCAGCACGGACAATCCTGAAGTTGAAAACCTCCTCTTCACCGTTCCTGTCTCTTCAACTATTCCGGAAAACACGGTCTCCCCCTTACAAAAAAATCATCTCCAATCTTTCTCGTTTCAAGGTACCGTACATCAACGGACTGTGAAAAAACTTCCCTGTTTTTCCCTGCTATCGGTGGGAGCGAATCTTCTCCCCCGAGAATCTTATTACCCGTGAAAATCATTATTTCGTCGGCAAGCCTCTCATCCCAGAAAGAGGTCAGCGTCGCACTGCCTCCCTCAACCATGATAATGCCCAGCCCTTTCTCATACAGCTTTTCTGCCAGCGCCCTCAAAGAAAATCTACCGTACTGACAGGAGAGTCTCATTACTTCCGCGTTCCCCCGTGCAGTGATTTTGGATACCTTCTCTTCCGGAACGCTCTCCGATACAACCAGAAGAATTCTGCTTTCCGTATTCTCCCACCATCTTCCTTCAGAAGGCGTTTCAAGCGAGGGGTCAAGAACTATCTTATAGTATCTTTTACGCCGCAGCAAATCCTTCTGTGTCTGGAATGACGGAGGGATGTAATCCAGAGAAGGGTTATCCTTCAGCACGGTCCTTACACCCACAAGAATACCATCCATTCCGAACCGGAGCTCTTTTACGAACTCTCTCGTTTTTCCTGATGTAATCCACTTTGAGTCGCCGTTATACGTTGCGATCCTGCCGTCCAGTGTCTGCGCCCATTTAAGCAGGAAATAGGGCCTTTTCCGGGTTATGCAGGTAATATAGGATGCGTTCAATTCTTCCGCTTCGTCCTGCAGAAGCCCGGTTCTGACCCTCGCTCCGCTGTTCTCAAGCTCCTCAATCCCTTTCCCGTCCACCTGCGGGTTCGGGTCTTTCATTGAGCAGATAACTTCCTTTATCCCTGCCTGGATAATGGCTCCGGTACACGGCGGGGTTTTTCCGTAATGACAGCATGGTTCAAGATTTACATACAGGATTGCGCCTTCTGCTTTTTTACCCGCCTGCTTGAGCGCCTCTATCTCGGCGTGTGCAAGCCCGAATGCCTTGTGCCAGCCCCTGCCGAGCACGCGGCTTCCCTTTACTATAACCGCTCCGACCATGGGATTTGGACTGGTCAGTCCTCTTCCTTTTTCCGCCAGCTTGAGAGTCTCCTTTATAAATTTTGCATGGTCCATATACGTTAAATCAAGCGGCAGCTATCTCAATTACGCACTTCAAGACGTCTCCCGCTTTCACCATCTCAATACCTTCGTTTATTTTCTCCATGGGCAGCACTTTTGAAATAAACTTTCCTGCTTCTATCCTGCGCCGGGAGATGAGATCCGCCGCCTTCATGAAATCTCTTCTGTTGGAAGCAAAGGAGCCGAAAACGGATATCTCCTTGTAGTGAATTGTGTTGGCATCTATGGTTATCATGGAATCGTCCTTGGGGAGCCCTCCGAACAGGCTGATCCGTCCCCTGGACCCGAGGAGCTCCAGTCCCTCAACCTGCGCCTGCTTTGCCGGGCATGCGGTTATGACCACGTCCGCTCCGTAACCTGCTGTCAGCCGGAGAACCTCATCTTTGACCTTCACCTTTTTCGGATCCAGAAGCACCAGCCCATCAAACTGTTTCCCGAATTTTTCAAGCCGTTCGTATGCAGGATCCGTCATAATAACCCTGTCGGCTCCGGCGGCCTGTGCAAGTACAGCATGCAGCAGTCCTATGGGACCTCCGCCGTATATTACAACCGTATCACCCTTGTCGATGCCGAGATAATTCTGCCCGTTGATAGCGCAGGACAGCGCCTCTATGAGAGCCCCTTCTTTCAGTGAAATGTTCGCCGGCAGTTTTATCACCGCATTCTGTTTCACCGCAGGCGCAGGTACTATGACGTATTCGGCATATCCACCGGGATAAAAATATCCTATGGCTTTCGTGTCCGGGCAGAGGTTGTACAGGCCCTTGCCGCACATCTTGCATTTTCCGCAGCCTATGGAGGTGACCAGCGCGACCTTATCCCCCTTCTTCAGCGGTTCCGGGTAAGAAACATTGCTTCCGATCTCGTCTATAATTCCGGTTATCTCGTGGCCTATCACTGCCGGAGGAATGACCTTCTTGTGCCCGTGGAAATATATGCGTACGTCCGTCCCGCATATCGCACAGTAGTTGACCTTCACCTTTATTTCGTCCGGCTTGCAGACCGGAGTCTCAATCTGTTCAATTCTGATATCTTTTATTCCGTGATATACAGCCGCTTTCATTGAACCTCCTTTACCCCGAACTCCCCACCTGCTAAGCTTTCCGGTGAGGGGCTTACGATTTACCTCTTTTATGGTAAAATTATCTTAAAGTGGAAAAAATTATTAAAATCATCTGTATTTTCGTGCTGTTGGGACTTTGCTGCCATGCAGACCCTTCAGAAATCTATTTTACCCCAAACAGGAAAACAGACCAAATAATTATTGACCTCATAGGGAAAGCGGAAAAATCCGTCTATGTTGCCGGATACACCATGTCCTGGAACGATATGATGAAGAAGCTCATTGACAGGGCGGGAGAAGTGGATGTAAAGATCATACTTGACGCCCGGCCGCCGGAGAAATTCCCCGAAGGCGTGCTTAAGGTTGATGAAAAATCATCACTTTTTCACCCCAAGTTCATTACGGTTGACTCCGCCAGGGTATTCATAGGTTCTGGTAACTTTACTTCAGGGGGCATGCGTTCCGACCACAACAACTTTCTTCTCATTGAACATCCGGAGGTCGCGGAATTCTTTAACAGAAAATTCATTTCCTGGTGGGAAGGCAGCATATCGGATGAAACATACTCCGATACAACCTTCAGGATATGTTTTTCTCCGGAAAACGACTGTGCGGCAACCATAATTGAAGTCCTTTCCTCCGCGGTCAACTCCATCCGGTTTGCGCAATATTCTTTTACATCGGAAGCTGTTGTCAAAGCGGTCATACGCAGAAAACTTGCCGGGGTGAAGGTCTGCGGCATAGTTGAACGCAGCAACGTGGAACCCTATTCAATCTTCTATTCATTGAGAAACTACGGCTGCGATGTGAAAAAGAGCAATCTTGCGGGATTCCTGCACGACAAGTTTTTCATCGTTGACGGGGAAATTGTTATCACGGGTTCCTACAATACCACCGATTCTGCCTGCCGCAACACGGAGTGCCTGCTGATTGTCAAAGACAGAAATGTAGCCGACGCATACTTCAGGGAATGGCGTAAGCTCTGGAACTTTGACAGCCTCCCGTGAGATTGACAAAGAACCACATTTGGAGTACCGTATTAACCTGCAAAACTAAGGAGAAGAAAATGAGGATAGGGGTAGTGGGTTTGGGCGGAAGAGCAAGCGGCGTGATATACGGGCCGATAAAAGACGTTGCTTCGGATATACATGTTACGGGGGTTGTTGATCCGAATGAAGAGAAAGCCCGTTCGCGCCTTTCGGAAGATGATAAGAAGGAAGCGGTTTTTTACAGTACGCTTGACGAGATGGTACGCAGGGGAAAACCGGACGGACTCTTTATCGGGACGCGCTGCAACCTGCACACGCCGTACGCGGTGCAGGCGGCAAAATATGACATACCGCTTTTTCTTGAGAAACCGGTTGCGGTTTCAACGAAACAGGCGCTTTCACTGGAGAAAGCGTTTGAGAAATCAAGGTGCAAGGTCGTCGTCAGCTTCCCCTTAAGGGTTTCACCTCTGTGTGCCTTTGCGAGACAGAAGATAGAATGCGGCGGCATCGGTGAGCCTGTACATATCATGGCATGGAACTACGTGGTCTATGGCATGGTTTACTGGGAACAGGAGTACCGTAATTACAGCATAACCCAGGGGCTCTTCCTTCAGAAAGCCACACATGATTTTGACTACATGAGTTACCTGATGGGTTCCCCGATCGTCAGAATTGCCGCGATGGCGACATTCAGGAAGGTCTTCGGGGGCAACAAGCCTTCGGGACTGGTATGCTCAAAATGCAAGGAGACGGAGACATGCCTGGAAAGCCCGCAGAACAGGAAACGCAACCGTTCCGGCTACCACGAAGGAGATCATCCATGCGTCTTCAGCGCGGACTGCGGCTCGGTTGAAACCGGGACCAACGAGGATACTTCCAGCGCTCTTGTGGAATTTGCATCAGGAGCGCACGGAGTCTATACGCAGGTGTTTTTTACACGCAGGGACGCAGGCGCCCGCGGCTCAAAGGTGAGCGGGTATCTCGGTACGGTCAATTTTGATTGGTACAAGAACAGTCTTAATTACACGCGCCACCACAGTCCGTTCTCCGATACGGTCAGTGTTGATGCAGGTTTGAGCCACTTCGGCGGCGACCGCGAGCTTGCACTGGATTTTATCAATCTCATAAAGAAGGGAAAAGGCGAATCGCGCACGCCCATCCGCACGGGACTGGCGAGCGTTTATACCTGTCTGGCGGCAAAGGAATCCTATCAAAAAGGACGTTTTGTTAATGTGCGCCAGGTGTAGAAACAAGGAAAGGGGTTGCTCTTATGGCGAAACTCAGGAATGAGATGAGAAAGGTCCACCGCAGAAAAATCAGGAAAGCGAAGGACCGGTTGAAAAATCTGGAAAAGGGAAATCTGTCCTACAACAAACTGGACAGCACCGCCAGGAAAATTTTCTATAAACGGCTGAAGGCCGGGTATGAATTCCCCGCCAGGATGCGCAAACCGGACGAGCCTGCCAAGCCGCCTTCGTCCGCTTAAACTATTATTGTTGCAGGAGAGGTCGCATAGAGGCCGAGTGCGCGCGCTTGGAAAGCGCGTATCCGGAAACGGATCGTGGGTTCGACTCCCACCCTCTCCGCTCTGCTGGTATATTCCGGGCACATCCTTAACACA
>CAYQXZ010000008.1:0-25667 GCA_964421645.1 uncultured bacterium | reverse complement strand
AGGTTGTCCCGAAAACAGGATATACGGAACTGTTCATAAAACCGGGATTTGTGTTCAGGGCGGTTGATGTATTGATAACGAATTTCCATCTTCCGGGATCAACGCATCTCTATCTCGTCAGTGCATTTGCCGGTGTTGACCTCACAAGGAAAGCATATGATATTGCGGTGAAAAGAAAGTACAGGTTCTATTCTTACGGCGACGCAATGCTGATAATATGAAACGAATTATGAGAGATTTCACCCTCACCCGGACCATTTCACCCCCACCTTATTCCTCCCCCCTCAAGGGGGAGGAAAAGGGTAACAATGGAGAGGGTGAAAGAAGGATGGAGAGAAATGTTTAAAATAAAGGCGAAAGACACGGTTACGGGGGCAAGAACGGGGGAAATTGAAACACCTCACGGTGTTGCGAGAACCCCCTGTTTTATGCCGGTGGCTACGCTCGGAACGGTCAAGACCCTATCTTCACCGGAACTGTACGAGATCGGCGTGGATATGATCATTGCAAATGCATATCATCTCTACATGAAGCCCGGACTGGATATAATAAGCAGGGCGGGCTCCATCCACAAGTTCATGAACTGGGAAAAGTCTGTTGTAACTGACAGTGGAGGTTTCCAGATATTCAGCCTTGAGGATGTGAAGGTTGAGGATGATGGCGTGCATTTCAGATCAAGACTTGACGGTTCTTCACATTTTATTACACCGGAAAGGTCCATGCAGATACAGGGGAGTATAGGGGCTGACATAGTAATGGCTTTTGATTACTGCCCGAAAAACTGGGATGATTACAATGAGGTGGAACGCAGCGTTGAGGCGACCGTAAGGTGGGCCAAAAGGTGCCTGTCTGCGTTCCCCGGAGGTAAACAGCAGCTGTTCGGGATCCTGCAGGGCGGCATATATCATGATTTGAGGAAAAGATGTATTGATTCTATGGGGGAGATGGGTTTTCCGGGGTTAGGACTCGGCGGTTTGAGTATCGGAGAACCGTTTGAAAGGACAGCGGAGACGGTTGATTTCATGGTGGGACAGATTCCTGCCGGAAAGGTGAGGTACTTCATGGGGCTGGGCATGCCCTTGCAGATTCTTGATATGGTGGAATCGGGGGTGGACCTTTTTGACTGCGGTATGCCCACGCATATCGCCAGGACCGGCTCCACGCTTACATCAAGAGGCAAGATAAACATAAAGGCGGGAAAATACAAAGATGATTTTTCGCCCCTTGACGCAGATTGTGACTGCACTGTCTGCCGCAACCATACCAGGGCATACATAAGGCACCTGATCAATACAAATGAGATACTGGGACTGCGTCTGAATTCGTATCATAATCTCTATTTCATAATGCGGTTCATGGATAACATAAGGAAAGCGATTAACGAGGGGAATTTTGGAAAATTTCGTAAAGATTTTGAAAAGAAGTATAATATAGGGCAAACAGGAGGTTAGATATGATATTCGCACAGACACAGCAGCCTCAACCGGGAGCATTCGGCGCTCTTTTGCCGCTGATCCTCATATTTTTCGTTTTTTATTTCCTTCTGATACTGCCGCAGCAGAAGAAACAGAAATCTCACAAGAAGATGCTGGATGAGCTTAAGGAAGGAGACAGGATCGTTACCGTAGGCGGAGCCATGGGCACCGTGAACAAGATCAAGGATGAGGTTATCACCATTGAATTCAAAGACGGAGTCAAGATAGATTATCTGAAGAATGCCATATCCCAGGTAATGAAACCGCAATCCTGACGAGGGAAATGTCACCCTCACCCTGACCCTCTCCCCTCAAGGGAGAGGGCAAGAATAAATATAGGACACAGAATGGAAGAGAAATTCCCGCCGCAGTATGATTCCAGGGGTATGGAAACCGGCCTGTATGAGTTCTGGGAGAAAAAGGGGTATTTTTCCACCGCAGGGCATAAGAAAGGCGGGAAAAAATACGTTATCGTCATCCCTCCGCCCAATGTTACCGGTTTCCTGCATATAGGGCATGCCCTCAACGACACCATCCAGGATGTTCTTATCCGCTGGAAAAGAATGGAGGGATTTGATGCCCTGTGGGTACCCGGAACAGACCACGCTGGAATAGCGACGCAGAACGTCGTTGAAAGAAGTCTCCTTGCCGAAAAGAAATTAAGGAGAAAGGACCTGGGCAGGGAAAGATTCATCCGGGAAGTGTGGAAATGGAAAGAGCAGTACGGCTCCCGCATAATCTTTCAGTTGAAGAAACTGGGGGCTTCCTGCGACTGGAGCAGGTTGAGATTCACGATGGACGAAAACCTGTCGCGTGCCGTGAAGGAAGCGTTCGTGCATCTTTACAACAAGGGACTGATATACAAGGGAGAGCGCATTACCAACAGGTGCTGCCGGTGCGGCACGGCACTTTCAGACGAGGAAGTTGAGTACAGGGATGAAAATTCCTTTCTATATTACCTGAAATATCCTCTTGCCGACGGCGGTTTTATAGAGGTTGCCACGACAAGACCTGAAACAATGCTCGGGGATACCGCCGTTGCCGTAAATCCTTCGGACAAACGATATAAGAAACTGGTGGGCAGGGAAGTAAAACTGCCCTTTGTCGGGAGAGTAATACCGGTGATTGCGGATGATGCTGTTGAAAAAGACTTCGGCACGGGAGCGGTAAAAGTCACTCCAAGTCATGACCCCGCGGATTTTGAGATAGGGAAAAGACATAACCTTCCCTTTGTGACGGTGATGGACGGGGAAGCAATTATGAATGAGAATGCGGGGATGTTCAGGGGCCTTGACCGGTTCAAGTGCAGGGAAGAGATACTCAAAGAGCTGGAGAAGAACGGACTGCTGGCAAAGACGGAGCCGTACGCCAACAGGATCGGGTGTTGTTACAGGTGTCACAATCCTGTCGAGCCGTTCCTTTCCTCGCAGTGGTTTGTGAAGATGGCGCCGCTTGCAAAACCGGCCATAGAAGCCGCAGAGAAGGATATCCTGAAATTCCATCCCGAAAGATGGAAGAAGGTGTACCTGAACTGGCTCTATAATATCAGGGACTGGTGCATAAGCAGGCAGATATGGTGGGGACACAGAATTCCGGTATGGTACTGCAAGGATTGTGCCGCGAAGGGGGAAAAAAACGGGAAAGAACAGGGGATTTTCGTTTCTGCGGACGAGCCGAAAGTCTGCCCTTACTGCGGGAGCGCTGACATCTATCAGGACCCGGATGTTCTTGATACGTGGTTCTCGTCATGGCTGTGGCCGTTCTCGGTATTCGGCTGGCCTGACAGGACGGAAGATCTTGAAACCTATTATCCGACCGATACCCTTACCACCGCCCAGGAGATTCTTTTCTTCTGGGTTGCAAGGATGGTGATGGCAGGTTACGAGTTTATGGGCAAAGAGCCTTTCAGGAACGTACTCATACACGGTACCGTAAGGGACAAGACAGGCAGGAAAATGAGCAAGTCCCTCGGCAACGTGATAGACCCGGTCAAGATTATTGATGATTACGGTGCGGACAGCTTGAGGTTCAGCCTGATATCAATGACTGCCGCAGGGCAGGACGTATTCCTCTCGCCGACCTTTTACATCAAGGGAAGAAATTTCATGAACAAGGTATGGAATGCTTCCCGGTTCATAATCGCGGTGACGGAAAAGGCACAGGCGGGGAGGGTTGAGTTACCTGGAAATTTTGAGGGTTTGAATTTTCCCGAAACGTGGATACTGTCGGAACTCGCCGGCGTGACGGCAAGGGTAACGGATTCCCTGGAATCTTTCAGAACGAACGAGGCGCTCAATTCGTTATATGACTTTTTCTGGCATACGTTCTGCGACTGGTACCTTGAGATATCAAAGGTTTACCAGGAACAGGACCCGGAGTATTTCAGGAACAAGGTTGTCCCGGTTCTGTTCCATGTTCACCTGACGGTGATGAAGATGCTGCATCCTTTCATCCCCTTTATTACGGAGAAAATATGGCAGGTTTTCTCGGATTATTGCAGCGTGGAGACGGAAGGCATAGCCGTCAGCAGGTGGCCGCTGCCGTCTGTCCCATGCGGCGAAGAGACGGACAGCAGGAAGAAGGTGGATGAGATAGTTGAGATTGTTACGGCGATAAGAGACGTGAAGACAAGGTTCGGAGTTCCGATCGTCAGGCCGATTGACTGCTATTTTGAAAGAGAGCCGGAAGGACTTTCCGCCGAGTTGATATCAAGGCTGGCGGGCGTGGGAAATGTCCTGCTTTTTTCCGGAGTGAAAAACGATGCCGGAAGTCTTCTGGTGAAAAACCTGGCGCAGGGTAGACTTGGAATGTCCTTTGAGGGTATAATAGACATTCGCGCTGAACTTGAAAAAACAGGGAAAGAACGCGAGAAACTCAAGGGATTCCTGGAAAAAATAGAGCGCAAGTTGAACAGTCCGGAATTCAGGGAGAAGGCGCCGGCAGAAGTCAGGGACAAAGAAGAAGAGAAGAGGAGACAACTCCTGGAGTCCATAAATAACCTGGATAAGGACATTGAGTTTCTGAAAGAAAATCGGAACCCCTCACCGTGAGAGAGATATACGGAAAAGTTCGGGGTGAAGGAGATTAAATGGATGCATTTGTTGAACTGAGCGGTAAACAGGTACGTGTCAGGGAAGGAATGGAATTTTCAGTGCTAAAACTGAAAGGCAAAAAAGCAGGGAGCAAGGTGGATATTCATCCCGTGTGCTGCATGGACGATAAGGAGATTATCGTAGACAAGAAGAAGCTGAAAGAAATAAAGGTTGTGTGTGAAGTGCTTGCCGAAAAGAAAGGCAGGAAAATCTATTCTTTCAAGAAGAAGCCCAAGACCGGCTACAAGAAAGGATACGGCCACAGGGATAGCCTCACGGTATTGAAGGTTGTCAGTATAACCCAAAAGTGAAGAAGTTAAAAGAAGTCAGCGACCGGACATTTGCCGGCAGAAAGGCAATTCTCGTCGGTTTCAGGGAACGGGACGAGCGGGAAACCGAAGAAAACGAAAGAGAGCTTGAGTTCCTGTCCGCGACCCTCGGGTTAAGGGTTATCCGCAGTTTTGTCTACAAGCCGGACGCCATCCATCCTGCAACCTACATAGGAAAGGGGCGGCTCCAGGGCATAAAGGAATATACGGACGCAGAAAAACCTTCGTTTGTAATCTTCGGCAGGGAGCTTACCCCGATACAACAGAGAAACCTGGAAGAGACCCTGGGGCTGCGGGTCATAGACAGGACTGAACTCATCCTGTATATCTTCGGGGAACACGCCAAATCAAGAGAAGGAAAAATCCAGGTGGAACTCGCCCATCTCTCTTACCTGCTGCCGAGGTTGACCGGATACGGCATCTCCCTTTCAAGAATCGGCGGCGGCATGGCCACCAGGGGCCCCGGCGAGATGAAACTTGAGGTCTACAGGAGAATGATAAAGGAAAGGATACACAGGCTGAAAAGGGAGATGGAGGACGTGGAGAAGCACAGACAGGTCATAAGAGATTCAAGAAAGAGGAAGAATTTCCCGCTTGTCAGCGTGATCGGCTATACCAACGTCGGCAAAAGCAGTCTCCTGAACAGATTGAGCTCTTCGGAACTCTACGTGGCGAATAAACTTTTTTCAACGCTGGACCCAGCGACAAGGGCCGTTTACGTCGGAGATAACAGGATATGTTTATTGAGCGACACGGTTGGATTGTTGTATAATATCCCGCATCACATGATAGAGGCTTTCAAATCAACCCTTGAAGAGGTGAAATTCAGCGACCTGATCCTCTGCCTCTATGACAGTTCCTCCTTCAACATGGAAAGACAGAGGAACACGATAACGGAGGTGGTCAGGATCCTTTCGGTGGATGAGAAACCGCACCTGAACGTTTTCAATAAAACAGATCTGCTGACCCCGGAGGAAACGGGGATACTGAAAAACGAGAATCCGGACGGGATTTTCGTTTCCGCGGTTACAGGCGCAGGCATTGACGAACTGAAAGAATCCTTGAGGAAAAACCTTTATGGAAACACAACTTCATCCTGATGACAGGAAAAAGATACGGGAGATAGTATCCGTGTTGAAAAACGGAAGGAGTTTTCTCCTGACTACCCATCGTAATATTGACGGTGATGCCATCGGGAGCGAGCTGGCTCTTTACAACATGCTGAAAAAAATGGGGAAAAACGTGTTGATTATCAACCATGACAGCACTCCGGCCATTTACAGGTTTCTTCCGGACGCGGGAAAAGTCAGGATCAATAACGGTGTCACATGGCCGGGAACAGAACCCGATGTCAGCATTGTGATTGACTGCGGTTCCGCGGACAGAACCGGAAAGGTATTTGAACTTGTAAAAAAATCAGGGATTGTGGTTAACGTGGACCATCATTTTTCAAATCCGGGGTTCGGTAACCTCAACTGGATTAGCCCGTTATTTTCCGCCACGGGAGAGATGGTCTATTTTATTGTCACCGCTGCAAACAGAAAAATAACCGTTAAGGAGGCGGAGTGCCTTTATACTGCAATCCTTACCGATACAGGCAATTTCGTGCATAACATCGGTTCTCATACGATGGATGTCGTACGTGACCTGGTGGCCGCAGGCGCAAGGCCCGAGCACATAGTGAACAAGGTGTATTTTGAAAGGCCTCTGAAATCAATAAAACTGCTCTCACTCTGTCTGAACAACCTCCAGTTTGACAGGCGGAACAGAATCTGCTGGATGAAGGTTGACAGGAGGATGTTCCGGCTTACCGGGACCAAAGAGGAGGATACCGAGGGATTCATAGATATTCTCGTGAAGATTAAAGAGGCGGACGTCGTTTTTTTTCTCAAGGAATCCGAGGGTATTGTAAAGGCAAGCTTGAGGAGCCGGAAGAACTTTGACGTGGAGAGGATAGCGGCAAAATTCGGAGGCGGCGGGCACAAGAAGGCGGCAGGCTGCTATCTCAAGGGAGTTACGCTTGAGGAGGCAGAGGAGAAACTCCTTGCCGCGCTGCGGAGTGCAAGGAAATGAACGGTATAGTAATCGTGAACAAACCCCGGGGGATTACATCTTACGACGTGATAAGATTTCTGAAGAGAACCTTCCGTCTGCGCGAGAAGATAGGACATGCCGGGACCCTGGATCCCCTTGCGTCCGGGGTGCTCATAGTGTGTATCGGCAGGGCGACCGGATTGAGTTCAGGATTCATGAAGATGGAGAAGGAGTATGAGGCAAGACTGCTTCTGGGCGTCACTACGGATACGGATGATACGGACGGAACGGTTCTGGAGGAAAGGCCCGTTGACGTCGGAGAAGCCGACATAAGAAAGGTTGTGAACGGGTTTACCGGAGAGATAGAGCAGGTGCCGCCGGTTGTCTCGGCCATAAAGCATAAAGGCAGTCCTCTCTATAAACTGCACAGGAAGGGCGTGGCCGTCGCCCCCATTCCCAGGAAAGTTTTCATAAAAAAAATAGAAATTCTGAATATTGATATGCCATATGTTGATTTTCGCGTGACCTGTTCAAAGGGAACGTACATAAGGGCGTTATGCAGGGATATCGGTAATCAACTGGGATGCGGCGGTACGCAGACCGAACTGAAAAGAATAAGGGTCGGGGACTACAGGGTAGAGGAGAGTTTTACCCTTCAGGATATTGAGAAGAAAGGCATAGAAGGCTGTATAATACCTGTATGGAAAACAAACTGCAGATAAGCGTTTCCGGAATAAGGGGGATATATCCGCAATCGCTGACTTCGGACGTCGTGTTCACGTTCGGCGTTGTTTTCGGGAGTTACGTCAATACGAAGAAAGTCTTTGTCTGCAGGGACACGAGAGCCAGCGGGGACTCGCTGAAGAATTCAATGATAACCGGACTTCTCTGCACTGGCAGGGATGTCGTTGACCTCGGTATCGCACCGACTCCGGAGGTTGGTTATATAATAGAAAAGATTGAGCCGGCCTCGGGGATCGTTATCACTGCAAGCCATAACCCGCAGGAATATAATGGAATTAAGTTTTTTTCCGATAGAGGCACGTTCCTTAATGATATAGAGGGAAAAAGGCTTCTTGAAATCTATCGGAAAAAATCTTTCAATGTCGCAAAAGAGCCTGGTTCACTTTCCCTGAAGGATTATACTGAAAGTTATTTTGAAGGTATCTACAGGGCGGCAGACGTTGAAAGCATAAAGAGGAGAAAATTCAGGGTTGTTGTTGACGTGTGCCAGGGCGTGGGTGCGTTCTTCTCCAGAAGGTTTCTTGAAGGCATGGGGTGTGACGTGATTGCGATAAATACCGAACCCCCGGGTGTTTTTTCGCACTGCCCGGAACCGCTGCCGGAAAACCTTGGAGAACTTTCACGTGCGGTGACGGCGGAAAAGGCAGACATAGGATTTGCGCAGGATCCCGACTGTGACCGGCTTGCAACCGTGGCTGAAGACGGCAGTATCCCGGGTGAAGAGATGACCGTGGCACTGGCTGTAAAAAACATACTTGAAAAGAAGAGGGGCCCTGTCGTCGTTAACCTTTCCACCACATCGCTGGTGGATGAAATAGCGCAGGAATTCGGGGCAGAAGTTTTCAGGAGCAGGATAGGAGAGGTTAACGTCGTTGAGAAAATGAAGGAAAATAGTGCAGTTGTCGGAGGAGAAGGCAACGGCGGCGTGATATTCCCTGATATACATTACGGCCGCGACAGTTTCGTGGGAATGTCCCTGATACTGGAATACCTGGCAAGAACCGGCGAGAGGTTTTCGGAGGTTGCAGGGAAGCTGCCAAAATTCTTTATGCTGAAGAAGAAAATAAGCGTTCCGGAAGAACGGAAAAACAGGGCGATGGAAGAACTGAAATTGAAATGCGCAAAAACAAGCGAGAAGGTCAATCTTGAAGACGGCATAAAGATAATAAGGCCTGACGGGTGGATACATATACGTCCGTCGGGTACGGAACCTGTCACAAGGATTTACGTTGAGGCAAGGAGCAGGGAAACGGCGGAACGTTACATGTCTGAATTCATGGGCTGTTTTTCGTAAAATGCCTCTATGCATCTCACCGCATCTTCCGGCTCGTCAACGATGCAGAAGAGCTTGAGATCTTTGCGGTCTATGTAATTTCTTCCCAGCACGTTTTCTCTTATCCAGTCAACAAGACCTTTCCAGTAATCACTGCCTACCAGAACCACGGGAAACCTGTGTATTCTCCCGGTCTGTATGAGTGTTATTGTTTCAGTGAATTCGTCAAGGGTTCCGAATCCTCCTGGAAATATGATAAAGCCCCTGGCATACTTCACAAACATGACTTTTCTCGTGAAAAAATACCTGCAGGAGATAAGAGTTTTTATGTACGGATTGGGTTTCTGTTCGTGAGGCAGTTCAATATTTATGCCTATGGAGTTTCCCTTTGCAAGCATTGCGCCTTTATTGGCGGCTTCCATGATGCCGGGGCCGCCTCCCGTTATGACGGAATATCCCTTCTCCGCGAGCAGTCTTCCGGTCTTGACGGCCTTCCTGTACCATTTGTCGTTTTTCTTCACCCTTGCCGAGCCCCATACACTTACTGCTTTTTCTGTCTTCTCAAGGGTTTCAAATCCCTCTACAAACTCCG
Source organism: uncultured bacterium (assembly GCA_964421645.1). Lineage (GTDB taxonomy): Bacteria > Ratteibacteria > UBA8468 > B48-G9 > JAFGKM01 > JAFGKM01. The sequence continues at coordinate 16,128 of CAYQXZ010000008.1, read as the reverse complement.
CCATTATCCTGAATATTCTCCACACGTCGGATTCGTAAAGGTTCTCGTTCATTTGTTTCATCTCTCCGGGTTGTTTGTTTTTTCCACTACAAGGGTGAAACCGTCAGCTTTCACGACCGTTACCGTGTCGTTTTCCGCCACATTACCTGATTCGCTTCGCGCCTTCCAGTATTCTCCCTGTACAAAAACGGTGCCTTCCGGGGACAGCGCCTTTACAACCCGTGCCTTCTCGCCGACAAGGCCTTCCATGCCGGTTGTAATCTTTCTTTTTTTTGTTCTCCATGCAAACAAGACGGCAGCCCACAATATCAGGCCGACGGCGGTTGTCACCCCAACTATCAGTCCGTAGGGAATGTTGAATTCCGACATCGGGCGGAAGAGGAAGAATGATCCGAGCATCAGTGTTATTATACCCGAAATGATAAAGAGGCCGAAAGAAGGAGTTATCGCTTCTATGGCAAAGAACACGAAACTTACCGCTATGAGCAATAATCCCGCCATGTTAATTGACAGCGTATGCATGGCAAAGAATGCAAGTATCAGTGAAACCGTGCCGACTATGCCCGGCACTCCGAGACCGGGATGGTAGAGCTCCAGGAATATTCCCAGCGTTCCGAGCATTAAGAGTATGTAGGCAATATTCGGGTCTGCTATGATCTTGAGAATTTTCTCCTTGAAGCTTTCCTTCGGCGTTATCAGGCGGGCGTATTTTGTATTCAACACCCTTTCCCCCTCATTGACCTTTACGGTCTTTCCGTCTATCGCTGCGAGAAGTTCCGTGGTACTGTCTGCCACGATATCTATGACACCGGCTTTCAGCGCTTCAGTTTCCGTTGACGAGATGCTCTCTCTGACCGCCTTTTCCGCCCATCCGGCATTTCTACCGCGGTGATTTGCAATGCTTTTTATGAAGCTTACCGTGTCGCTGACAACTTTTGCTTCCATGGTTTCGTCCTGCTTTCCCGTCAGCGTCACGGGATGTGCGGCGCCTATGTTGGTTGCCGGAGACATTGCCACGATGTGGCATGATAATGCCACAAAAACTCCGGCGGAGGCGCACTGCGAGCCTTTCGGGTAAACAAATCCTATAACCGGTATGTCTGATGCCAGGATCTGCTGGACTATCTTCCTTGTGGAAGAAAGCAAACCGCCGGGAGTATCCATTACCAGCATTATAAAATCCGCATCGTTTTTTCGCGCAAGCGCCAGCGTGTTTTTTACCTGGTAGTAGGTGATGGGGCCTATGGCACCATCTATGTTCAAAATGTATCCCGCATTCTGTCTTGCCTCGGCGAGTCCTGCGGCAAGGAACATGAACAATAGTGCAAGAAATAATGATTTTTTCATTTTTGCCACAAAAATCAATGTCATTTTTACATGATACGATATTTCACCGGTTTTGACAAAAAGCCGCCGTGGAAGTAGAATTTCAGTAAAGGGAGAACACGAAATGAGAAAAGTGGAGATATACGATACTACCCTGCGTGATGGTGCACAGGGTGAATCAGTTGCTTTTACAATCAAGGATAAGATCCGGATTGCTGAGAAACTTGATGAATTCGGAATTGACTTCATTGAAGGGGGATGGCCGGGTTCAAATCCGAAGGATATTTCATTTTTTGAAAAGGTGAAAAACAGAAAGTTTACGAACATAAAAATAGTCGCTTTCGGCAGTACGAGGAGAAAACATGTCACAGCCGACACCGACCCGTTTTTAAGAAAACTGCTTGAGAGCGGCGTTGAGTACATCACGATTTTCGGCAAGTCCTGGGACCTTCATGTACGGGATGTGTTGAGAATTTCACCGTCCGAGAACCTGGATCTGATTGAGGATTCGGTGAGATTCTTGAAGAAGCAGGGAAGAAAGGTGTTTTTTGATGCCGAGCATTTCTTTGACGGCTACAAGAAAAATCCTGATTATGCTCTGAAAACGCTTGCCGCCGCAGAATCCGCAGGTGCAGAAAAGATAGTCCTGTGCGATACAAACGGCGGTTCGCTCCCCTTTGAAATAGAGGAAATAACCAGGAAAGTGACTGCCATAACCGGTGTTCCCCTGGGCATACATACCCATAATGACTCCGGCCTGGCAGTTTCCAATACCATAACGGCCGTCAGGGCAGGAGTCATGCACGTGCAGGGAACAATCAACGGTATAGGAGAAAGGTGCGGGAATGCAGACCTGTCCGTTATCATCCCCATCCTACAGTTGAAGATGGGGTATACGTGCGTGGATGAAGGTAATCTCATGCGTCTTACCGAGGTATCGCGCTTCGTTTACGAAACTGCGAACATGGTACCGCCCAATTCGCAGCCGTTTGTGGGGATGAGCGCTTTCGCGCATAAGGGCGGGGTCCACGTGGATGCAGTTAACAAGAATCCGGTGACATACGAGCATATTGATCCGATGAAGGTCGGCAATGAGAGAAGGGTCCTTCTGTCAGAGCTTTCCGGCAAGAGTACCATACTCCAGAAAGCCAAGAACTACAAGCTTGATAATGACCCGGAGAGCATCAAGAAGATTCTTGATAATGTCACGAATCTTGAAAATGCGGGATACCAGTTTGAGGCCGCCGAGGGCTCGTTTGACATCATGGTTAGAAAGACACTGGGCGAGTACAAGAAACTTTTCACCATTGAAGGATTCAGGGTGATAGTGGAGAAGAGAGGTGAAAAAGTTGTCTCGGAGGCAACGGTAAAAGTCAGGGTTGACAAATCGGTTGAGCACACGGCAAGCGAGGGAAACGGTCCTGTGAATGCGCTTGACAATGCCTTGAGGAAGGCACTGGTCAGATTCTATCCGGAGATAGAGACAATGAAGCTGACCGATTACAGGGTCAGAATACTGCATCCGGAGGAGGCAACGGCCGCTGTGACAAGGGTTCTCATAGAGACCACGGATGAAGACGGAACGTGGGGAACAATAGGAGTTTCCGAGAATATCATTGAAGCGTCATGGAAGGCCCTGATTGACAGCATAGAATACAAGCTTCATAAGTCCAATAAAGGCCGGTAGATTTTCACCCTGCTGTCATTGAGAAGGTGCAAGGAAGGGGCGGCATTCCTTTTTCACATCGTTGAAGTACTTAATGTAAAACTCTGCAAGTTTCGGCGAGTCTATGAGAACTGAAACTTCATTGTTTTTTGCCATCGCGGAATATGACCAGTTGGCGCTTCCTATTACCACAAACCTTCCGTCAATTATCAGAAGCTTTGCATGCGTTGTTTTTTCAGGCCGGTCAAGATAAACCACTATACCGTTATTTGCAAGGAAAGCTCCCGTTTTAAGGTTTTCGCCTGCGGCGTGTGAATCGTAATCGCTGTCAGACTGGTTAAGTATCAATTCTACGGTTGCCCCTCTTTTTTTTGCTGCTATCAGTTCTCTTATAAGCAGGTTGGTGGGACTGGTATCTATGTACCGGGGGTCACTGTAGTAGCTTGCCTGGAACATGATTGCGTGTATGGATTTTTTTGCTTCTTTGAGCCGCGGCAGAACCATGTCTTCGTAATCCCTGTTATTAGCGGGTGATATCCTGCCCTCAAAGACCTCCGGGAAAGCCGGAACTCCGGAAGCAAGTACCGCCAGCAGCAATAAGGCAGGTATGAATTTTCGCATTCAGTTATCCTGGAATTTTTTTATGAGGGTGCGGACGTCCAGTTTTTTCTGGTAGAGTGCCTTGCCTATGATGACGCCATCCGGCCCGTTTTTCAGCGCCCGGAGAGCGTTTATGTCCGATTCAGTCGTTATCCCACCGGAGATGATTACTTCCATAGGACTTTCCTGACAATGTGCAATCTTGTCCAGTATGAGCTCTGCTGATTTTATGTCAGCTCCCTGGAGCGTTCCATCTCTATCCACGTTTGTAATGACGAACCGCCTGTATCCTTTTTCAAGGAGTCTCTTAATCACGTAGTGCGGTGTCAGCGGTACCGTGACTTCCCAGCCGCTCAGCGCTGTTTCATCCTTCCTGTAATCCACGGCAACCAGGATTTTTTCCTTCAGTTCCGTATCAAATCTCTCCATCATATCGGGTTCAGGTATCTCAATATCTTCCCGGAATTCCTTGCCTCCCTTCTGGTAGAAAAGTTTTATTTCATTTTTTGTGAAACCTTCCTGCATTGCGAGCGGTACCAGGATAGATGTGCCGATTATGAAGAAATCTATGCCCATGTCGGAAAATTTCCTGATTTGCCCGTATTTCCTGATTCCGCCTCCGAGCTGTATCCTGCACTCCGGGGAATATATGGCCCTGGTTTTCACTATCTGTTCAAGGGCGGCCTCCTCATTTTTCAGCTTTCCGGTATGCGCGCCCCAGAGAAAGACTACGTGCAGTCTCCTGATGCCGGCGATAAAATAACTGCGGACAACTTCTTCCACTCCGGTTTCATACCGGTCAATCCTGTTGAAATCACCCTTGTATAACCGTACGACCTCACTGCTTTTTAAATCTACGGCGGGAATAATTAACATTTTTTCTGATCTTCTCCGTGTACTTGCACTTCGGATAGTTTGGACAGGCAAGGAACGTGCCGTACCGGCCTTTTCTTACCGTCAGCGGCACCTTGCATTCGGGACAGATCTTGTCTCCGACAATTTTCTCGTCAACAATACTCTCCTTGTACGTGCATTTAGGGAAATTCGGGCAGCCGAGGAACATCCCGAACCGTCCTTTCTTGACCCTTAGGGGAACCTTGCAGTTCGGGCACGTTTTTTCGCCTGCCAGCACTTCATCAAATATCCTGTTTGACTTATCCGTCTCTTTCTCTGCCTTTGTCAGGAGAGGTTTATAGCTGTCGTAGAATTCCTGCAGCACATCCGTCCATTTCATGTCTCCGTCAGCTATCCTGTCCAGCTCATCTTCCATTCTTGCCGTGAAGTCGGTCTTTATTATATTCTGGAAAAACTGCATGAGGATTTCGTATACAACCCTGCCCATTTTCAACGGTATCAGTGCGCGCTTTTCTATTTTTACGTATCCCCTGTTGAGAAGAATTGAGATGGTCGGAGCATAGGTTGAAGGCCTGCCGATGTTGTTCTTCTCAAGGGTCTTGATGAGGGTTGCTTCGGTGTACCTGGGCGGTGGGCTGGTCTGGTGCTCTTCCTTCACGTACTGCAGGACGTCAAGCGCCTCGTCTTTATTGATTGCAGGTGCAAGCTCTTCGCCCCTGTCAATTTTCATCTCCCATATCCTGGTGAACCCGTCGAATTTCACCGTATTGCATTCCGCGGTGAATCCGTATCTTCCGTTCTGTGCCTGCAGCTTTACGCTTGTCACTTCGGCTTCTTTCATCTGGCTTGCGGTAAATCTCTCCCATATCAGCCTGTAGAGCCTGTACTGTTCTTCGGTGAGCGAGCTCTTTATTTTTTCGGGAGTCCTTAGCGGAGAAGTCGGCCTGATGGCTTCATGCGCTTCCTGCGCCGAAGATGACTTGCTCCTGTAGAAATGCGGCTTGTCCGGAAGGTAGCCATCGCCGAAAGTCTCTCTTATGTATTTTATAACCTGGTCTTTTGCGGGTTTTGCCACTGAAGGAGAGTCAGTTCTCATGTAGGTAATCAAACCGATGTTTTTGCCTTCTATCGCGATTCCTTCATATAGCTGCTGTGCGACGGCCATCGTTTTTGAAGACGAGAAACCGAGTCTCACAGAAGACTCCTGCTGGAGTGTGCTTGTAATGAAAGGCGGGTAGGGCCTTATGCTCTTTGCCGTTTCCGTCTTTCCGGTCGCAATGAGCTTGCCCGTACCCAGTTCCCCGAGCATTACGTCCACTTCCTTAACATCCTTCAGCCCGTATTTCTCTATTTTCTTTCCGTCAATCTCAACGAGCGAAAAAAAGATTTTCCCGCCGTTCTTCTGCGCTTCAGCCTTTACCGCCCAGTAGATCTGCGGTGTGAATGCCTCTATTTCTTTTTCACGTTCCACTATAAGCCGCAGTGCGACCGACTGTACCCTGCCGGCAGAAAGTCCTCTGCCAAGGAGAGGGCTTATGGTGTAGCCCACTATCCTGTCCAGTATTCTCCTTGCCTGCTGCGCGTTAACCAGATTAAGCGAGATGTTCCTCGGTGAGTTGAATGCGGATTTTACGGCTTCCGGTATTATCTCATGAAAGGCAACGCGCTTCGTTTCTGCGGGATCCCTGCCGATGGCCTGTGTTATATGCCATGCAATGGCCTCTCCCTCCCTGTCTTCATCGGTCGCCAGGTATACATCGTCATATTCTTCCGCAGCTTTTTTCAGGTTTGCCACGACCGTTCTTTTCCCGGGGATCAGTACGTACTTCGGCTCAAAATCGTGCTCTATTTTTACCCCCATCTCGTTTTCAGGCAAGTCCCTTATATGTCCCATGGTTGCCATAACCCGGTATCCGCTACCGAGAATTCCTCCTATGGTCTTTGCCTTTGTGGGAGACTCAACTATTATAAGACCTTTTTTCATCCGAATTGTTCCTCCTCATTTTTAATGCCTTATTATAATACTTTTTTATCGCAATAAAAATCAAGAGGTATGTTATAATGGGGGGATGCCGAAAGGAAAACTGAAGGTTGCGATAGTGACAGGTCCCACTGGAGGCCATTTTTTTCCCGGGCTTGCCATCGGTGAGGGACTCGTTGAGACCGGGCAGGTGACTGCGGTTTTCTTCGTCCCGCGGAGGAAGTACTTGACCGTATGGCTGGAAAGAAAAGGATTCAGGCACCATTTCATACCCGAAGTCCGGCTGTCAATGAAGAACGTTCTGTTTCCTTTTAAATTTCTCTATGCTTTTTTCAGGGCCTGTCTGTTTCTGTCAGGCGGAAAGTTTGAAGGTGTGGTGATTACCGGCAGTTATGCGACCGTTCCCTTCCTTCTTTCGGCGAAGCTGTACGGCGTCAGGATTTTTGTCCACGAACAGAATTTCCTCCCGGGCAAGGTGACAAAGCTGTCCGCTTTGATTGCCGACTGCATTGCACTCACGTTCCCCTGTTATTCAGGTCTCCCGAAGAAGAGATGCGTTGTTACGGGATTTCCCATTATCAGCGATTTCAGGCAGAAGTACCAGCGGGATGAAATCCTGGGGGAATTCGGGCTCCGTCCTGAAAACATAACGGCTCTTGTTCTGGGTGGAAGCCAGGGAGCTGTTTTCCTTAACGAAATGATAACGTGTAATCTAGGTTTTCTGAAAGACAGGAAGATACAGTTTCTGCATCTCGCGGGAAAAGATAAAGACCGCGTTGCCGCCGGTTATGCCGTATCCGGAGTTGCGGCAAAGGTTTTTGATTTCTTTTTTGACATGGCGAAACTGTATTCCGCGGCTGATATCGTCATATGCAGGGCAGGCGCGGGGACGCTTGCGGAGGTAAGTGACCGGCAGCTTCCGGCCATTGTGATCCCGTATCCTCACGCAGGCGGGCATCAAAAATACAACGCGTCATATTTTGCCGAACGCAAAAGCTGTAAAATGATGGAGCAGAGCATGGAAAATCTGAGGAAATTTCCGTCGCTGTTTGCGGAGGCCCTTGAAGAACTGCAAGAGTTGAAGGAGAACATGTCAAGAGTTTCAATATCTGATTCCCGGGGAGAAAACGTGAACCGGATAATGGAGTTACTGAATGAAGAAAAATTATCTTGATGAGGCAAACAGAATTCATCTGATCGGTATAGGCGGCACCGGCATGAGCGGGCTCGCGAAACTGCTGCTGGATATCAATAAGAAGGTTTCAGGATCCGACAATACGTTTTCTTCCACGCTCAAGGATCTTGAAAAGAAAGGCATCAGAATTTTCTGCCCGCAAGAAGAAAAAAACGTTACCGGCCGCAACATAGAATTGGCGATATATTCTCACGCGATTTTCCCGGATAATCCCGAGTATAAAAAGCTCCTTGAAAAAGGAATACCGTTGATAAGTTACCCGCAGGCGGTCGGGTGCCTGATGGAAAAGAAAAGAGGGATAGCGATTGCCGGAACACACGGCAAAACAACGACGTCGTCTCTCATCGTTACGGTGTTGAAAGAAGCGGGCTATTCGCCATCTTTCTTGTTGGGGGGAGAAATCAGGGGCGTCGGTAATTCCGGGGTCGGCGGCAGTGACCTGCTGGTGGTTGAGGCATGCGAGTATAAGAGATCTTTTCTCAATTACCATCCGGAGATAGCCGTGGTAACCAGCGTGGAAAGGGATCACCTGGACTACTATAAGGATATAACCGACATAAAGCGTTCTTTCAGGGATTTCCTTGGCAATGTCAGAAAGGGAGGATTGATAATTTACTGCGCGGATGACGCTAATACATCCTCAATTGCCGGAAAATCTGGAAACAGAAATACCGTGTCCTATGGGCTTAAGAAAGGGGAGTGGACTGCCGCAAACATCAGATTCGTCAGGGATTTTTCCGAGTTTGACTGTTATTTCCATGAAAAAAGAGAAGCGAAAATAAGACTGGGAATTTCCGGAATGCATAACGTGCAAAATTCGCTTGCGGTGATTGCCTGTTCAAAACATCTCGGAGTGTCATGGGCGGACATAAAGGGAGGACTCGGGACGTACCGGGGTGTCCACAGGAGATGCGAGCTGCTCGGAAAAATCCGGGGAATAACGCTCATTGATGATTACGGACATCATCCGACGGAAATAAGATGCACTTTGAAGTGTGTAAGGAACATGTATCCGGAGTCAAGAATGATTGTAGTTTTCCAGCCGCATCAGTACAGCCGCACCCGTTTTCTGCTCCGTGAGTTTGCGGCGTCATTCTCCGATGCCGACAAGGTTGTCGTGCCGGACATCTATTTTGTCAGGGACTCAATACTTGAAAAGAAGCTCGTCAATGCCCAGATTCTTGTGGAGCGAATAAGAAAAAACGGCGGGGAGGCGCTCTATCTTCCCACATTTGAGGAGATTGTTGAGTATCTTCACGAGATAGTCAGACCGGACGACGTTGTACTCACGATAGGTGCAGGGCCGGTTAACAGGGTCGCGGAAGGGCTGTTAAGCAGACTGAAGGAGAGAAACAACTGACATGAGGAACAGGGGATTGACGAGGGAAGAGATAGCGAGGATTGAAACAAGGACTGAAGAAGAATACGGCATAGGCCGCCTCATCCTTATGGAGAATGCGGGAAGATGCATCGCAGAAACGATAAGGGACAGGTGTGCCGGAACGGACAGGAAGAGGATATGCGTTTTTTCCGGAAAGGGTAATAACGGAGGGGATGGATTTGTTGCCTCCAGGTACCTTTTCAATATGGGCGCTGACGTGCGGGTTTTCCATTTCGGTTCCCCCGAGGCTTTCACGAAAATATCCTTTACAAATTACGGAATTTTATGTAAAATGAAGATTGATTGTTTTCCACTTGACGGAAGAAACATTGCGGATTTTGATTTAAGGAAGACGGATGTCATAGTTGACGCGCTTCTGGGAACCGGTATGCGCGGTACGGTTGCCGGATCCGTAGCGGAACTGATTAGCGTGATCAACAAGAGCGGAAAATTTACGGTCTGTGCCGATATTCCGTCAGGACTCAATGCCAATACGGGACGGATATGCGGCACAGCGGTGAAGGGGAATATAACGGTAAGTTTCGGGTTTGCTAAAAGGGGTTTCTACCTGAATGATGGACCTGAATACTGCGGAGAGATTGTCATTGCGGACATAGGATTTCCGAGATTTCTAAAAAAGCGCAGGTGAAAGATGACTAAAAAAGCTGGCATGAGAGTTGCGGGTCCGGTGATGGCGTTCATTCTTGCGGCATGTATTTTCTTAAGCGGAGCGGAAATTGAAACCGGGGGATTGAAATCAGGCACTTTTGCGAAGAAGGTTCAGATTATTGACAGGATAGTCAATACAGGAAGCAAGGCGTATCTGCCGCAGCTGGGAGCCGTTCTGGAGGAGGATAGTAATGAAGAAATAAGAAGCAGGGCAGCCCTTGCTCTGCTGACCATCGGCGATTCAACCTGCATTCAGTATTTCAAAAAAGCGCTGGAGGATACTTACTGGCAGGTGCGACTTTACGGCATACAGGGGATTGTGAAATACGGCGAAGGCGACATGATACCGTCGTTGAAGTCGGCAATGAAAGACAGTTACTGGCAGGTGAGGTACTATGCTGCGGTCGGATTCAGCAAATACGGAAACGAGACTGTCGTGCCGGACCTCGCAGGCTATGCCCGCGACACAAACGAGAAGGTGAACGAACAGGTTCTCTGGGCTCTCATGGTATTGATGAGAGGCGACGAAGCGAGAGCGGCTTTCAAGAAACTGCCTGAAGACCGTATCAAACCGGTGCTGGACAAGACCAAGAGTTCAAGTCCGGAAATGAGGATAAGGAGTTTGTGGTTGCTTGAGTCCACCGGGGACAGGAGAGCAATACCGTACTTCATAGGGATGCTTGCTGACAGCAACGACGAAATCAAGATAAGAGCTCTCTGGGCACTTGAAAAATTCAAAAGCGAAGACGGCGGCCGCGAGATAGAATCGCTTATGGCTGATGAATCCGTCAGGGTGAAGATTGAAAGCATCAAGACTCTTGTGAACCTTAAGATGGAAGAAGGCATAGCGGGATTGATCAGGGGACTGACCGACAGGAATGAATCGGTGAAGATCTACTCGCTCTGGGCGCTTGAGAAGTTCAGAAACCCTGTCTCCTATCCTGCGATTGCTGAATCACTGGCGGATTCTTCTGAAGACGTGAGGGAATATGCCGCAAGATTGATAGAAAAACTGCATGATCCTCTTTTTCTGCCTGTTCTGCAAAGGTTCGTTGAAGATGAGACTTTCCCTCTTGACGCACGGCTTTCCGCCTTGAGGATAATGGGAAGAACGGGAGACGGGAGCGTCAAACAGTTTGTCATGGGCAAAACGGGAGATTCCGATGCCCTCGTCAGATACGCCGGAATGAAGTCTCTGTATGACCTGGACAGGTTTGATCCCGATTGTCTCAAAACACTGACATACCTTGAAAATAACGACGTCTCGCCCAGAGTGAAAAGTGAGGCTGCAAATCTCCTGAACAGTGTGGTTAAGGAAATGGGGGCAAGATTGAACAATCCCGACAGGAGCGAACGTACGTTCGTCCTTGACAGGATAGATTCACTTGTGGGGGCGAAAGAACTGCCGGCTCTGCTGCTGAATATGGCTTCCTCCAAATATCCTGAAGTTCGCGAGAAAATGCTTGTGACGGTCAGGGAGGAACCTGACAGGATTTTTGCCCGCAGTGCAAGGGAGATGTTCAAGGAATCGGACGTCTCAATGAAAAGGCTGGCGGCACTTGCGCTGGGAGAGATAAGAGACCGGGAGGCCGTGGCGCTTCTCCGGGAAGGGATGAAAAGCAGGGATCCTGAGACGCAACTCATATGCGCCTGGGCGCTTGCCAGAATAGGAACGGATGAGGGTATCTTGCCTGTTGCTGTTGCATATCTTGAAAGCAGAAATACTGAAAACCAGACGAGAGCGGCGGAAACTCTGGGATTGCTGGGGGACAAGAGGGGGGCTGCCGTTCTTTTGAAACGGATGGCGGATTCGGAACTGGATGTGAAACTCGTGTGTGCGTGGGCTCTTGCCCGGATGGGTGACGAAAGGGGCATGGAGATGCTGGTCAGATTATCTGAAGAGAGCATTGAGCCCGTAAGGACTTCTGCAAACGTGTATCTTGAAGATGCGTCAATCCCGCAGGATTTGCGGAGCAGAATTCCCGCGATCAGGGAAAAGATACATTTTGAAAGACTTGGCATCCGCGAGGTTAGTCCGAGAATTGCCAGCGCCGGGAAAATAACCGGAACCATAGAAATAGACGGTGCTGACAGAGAGCGGTTCTGGCAGACCGCCGAAAAAGAAAGCATGTTTATTGAGGTCCCGGAAGATAAGATTGTGGCTGCTGCCCAGACAAGAGTTGCCATAGGGTATGATGAAAACAACGTGTATTTCCTTTTCGTGTGCGATGACCCCGACACCTCAAAGATTACACTCAATTCAAGGGATTTCATAACTCTTTCCGTCAATCCTCTGAATACAGCCCGGGAATGGTACCAGTTCGTCATACATCCCCTCGGTCACGTTAAATACTCTTACGTGTGGAAATTGTACAGCGACAGCGAGCCGGAGAGATCATGGACTTCAGGATGGAAAGCGGAGACGAAGATTGAGAACAGAAGGTATCTCGTTGAACTTGCCGTACCGTTGAAAGATTTGAAGATAGACAAGATCTCCAGAGGAGATGTCTGGAGCATCAATTTCCAGAGGGAATCCGAACACGTTCCTTTAACGTCATGGAGCGGCAGGATAGATAATCCCGAACAGTTCGGCATCCTTCGTTTCAAACCTTAGGAGTAAAATGGCGATGATAAAAAGAGTGTTGCCCGTTCTGGCCATATTTGTTTCGGCCTCCCTCGGATTCTGCAGCGAGTGGTACCAGAAAAATAGAGATTTATCGGCAGTATTTCATCGCAACGTCTGGTCATATGTGGAACAGGCTTCCGGGGCAGATGATGGCGGGAGGTTGAAGGAAGCGGATTTCCTGCTGCGGCGTGCCGAAACGAAGATTGACGAAGTAAAGCCTTTTCTGGCGGGTTCCTGGCCCAGCGGATGGCCGCAGGACGGCAAAACTGCACTGCGTCTGCTTGAATATGCGACGCCCGATGCTTATCTGTACAGAATAATCGGAGATTACGCATATTCGCATAAGAGGACGAAGGAAGCACTGGTATATTACGAAAAATATATTCTGTATTCAGTCGTGCCCGACACTGACTATATGGCAAAGGTGGCGGATATCTACCAGGGGCAGGGAAGGCTGCATGACGCGACGGTGCTTTACGAAAATATATTCAGAGTCACGGAATCCGGAAATTTCCATGGCACAAAGCTTTCTCTGAATTACGTTGCCGGCAGGATTAAGAACCTGAACCTCAAACTGAAAAAACCTAAAGTTCTGCCCCTTGATATCTTTTACGTCGGAATCCAGGATTATGCCAAGAGCGACCTTCAGCAGATGTTTGTGAATAAGATAGCGGGCATGAAGGGATTCTCCGTTATCCTGCGTAAGGATTTTGACAGAACCATGACGGAAGAGAAGCTTACAAAGGAAGACCTGCAGTATCCGGATGAACTGTCAAATCTGGCCAAAATTTTGAATGCGGATTACATCCTGCGGCCGTCTCTGGCGTTGATAGACGACTATTACATTTTCCACACGGACGTTTTTGACCCCTCCAGAAAGATATGGTTTGAGAGTTACGAATATAAAACTGAATCGCAGATGTACATTGCCAATCTGATGGATAGATTCACATGTCAGTTCCAGAACATGGAAATTCCCGCGGGCCTCTTGCTTCCCGAGAACGAATTCCTCTGGGATTACGAAGTGGACAGCGCAATTAACGATCTGAAGATTTCCTCGGGGGGCCAGAGGATAATAGCCGGCTGTGAAAGCGGCACGGTATATATTTTCAACGGCAAGGGAAGGATGTTGAAAAAGTTTGACATGTCCGAGAGAATCGTGAAAGTGGCGATTTCTCCGTGCGGTAATTTCTATTCATGGCTGGCTCTTGACGGAAATGTCTTCTTCGCCGAGGAAGCGAGCAGGGGCGTCAAATGGAGCGATAAGCTGGGAAACCAGGGAAGGGACCTGGATATCTCTAAAGATGGGAGGTTTGTGGTAATAGGGATTAACGATGAGGTAATTTTCAAGGATCGCAAGGGTGAGGTTTTCTGGAGGGAATCTGTTCCCCAGTGGGCAACAAAAATAGAAATATCGGAGGATTCTCACAGAGTTTTTGTGGGCATGGAGAGCGGAGCTTACTGGTGCTTTTCGGATGAGGGAAACGTCCTTTGGAAGAAGAACCTGGGCAGCAGGATCATAGATATAAAAACATCCGACAGCAATTACAGCTGCGCGGTTAACAATGCGGGGAAGACTTATATTTTTGATGCGGCCGGAAATGAGATTATCAGTTTTGATGCCGGTAAAGAGATCCAGTATTCTGTTTTCAGACCGGAAGTCATAGAACTGCTGGCAGGAAGGAAGGACAAGTATGTCTACCTTCTTTCTTCCGATAAGAAGCAGTTGTGGGAATACAGCCTGGGTGGCAAGATCAATTTCATTGACGCTCTGCCGGACGGCAGGTTCATCTGTACGGTTGAAGGCAAAAACATTTTCACTTTCAGGATAGTCTGGAAGTAGGGTCTTTGTTTCACAAAAATCAAAGTGGAATCCGGATTCTTCACTATGTGGATATATCAGGGAAGTAATCAGGAGTAAAGGAGGAAAAGGAAATGGTTAAGGTTGGAATAATAGGAGCAGGATTTATGGGGGGGATGCATGCGAATGTGTATAGCCTTCTGCCGGATGCAAAGCTTTCCGGTATTGCCGACGTGCGCGGAGAGAAGGCAAAATCACTGGCATCCAAGTTTAAGACGATTCCGTACTATGATCCGCAGCAGCTGATTGATAAACAGGATATTACGGTTATTGACGTGTGCCTTCCCACGTTCATGCACAAGGAATTTGTGATTAAGGCAGCGGAGGCGGGTAAAGACGTTCTGTGTGAAAAACCGATTGCGCTTGCGGTTGAGGATGCGGATGAGATGATAAAGGCGTGCAAGAAGAATAACGTCAGGTTCATGGTTGCGCAGGTGATAAGGTTCTGGGACGAATACAAGTTTCTGAAGGAGGCGTTTGACAGGGGCAAGTACGGGGAGTTGAGAGCTCTATCCTGCAGAAGACTATCTCCCCTGCCTACGTGGGGCTGGCAGGACTGGCTTTTGAGCCAGGATAAATCCGGCGGCGCGATGGTGGACCTGCACATACACGACACCGATTTTATAAGGTATCTTATCGGTCAGGAACCTGTGAACGTATACTCCAGGACCACCAGGGATGAGATAGCTTATTCACATATATATACTACCTTTACCTTCAAAAGCGGTCTCATAGTGACGGCCGAAGGCGGATGGGATTATCCGGCCGGTTTTCCTTTTGAGATGAGTTATCTTGCGAAGTTTGACAAGGCGGTTGTGGATTTCAACTCAAGGAACAATCCTTCGCTCGTTGTTTATGAATCTTCCGGAAAGGTGGACAGGCCTGTTTTCCAGAAGGTGCAGGTGAACGGGGCAGAGGGAAATATAAGTGACCTCGGAGGGTACTTCCACGAGTTGAGATACTTTGTTGACCACGTGTCGCACAACAAGCCATTCAACGTGGTTACGCCGGAAGACGCCAGGGATTCCCTGGGACTGGTTTTGAAAGAAAAGGAATCCGCCGACAGGGGCATTGAAATTTCCTCATGAAAGCAGGTTCAGTATCCATAGTAGGCAAACCGAACGTCGGAAAATCTACCCTGATCAACAGCCTTCTGGGTTATAAAGTTTCCATCGTGTCTTCACATCCTGCGATTACAAGGATAAGAATACTCGGCATGTATAACTCTGACCAGGGACAGATAGTCATCCTGGATACTCCGGGTTTTGAGAAGAGCCGCAATGAGCTCGGAAAAGTGATGCTGAAAGCCATATTCAGCTCTGTTGATGATGCCGATCTGGTGTTGTTCGTAATAGGAGCACGGGGATGGGATGAGATTGACGAGAAGATAATAGAATCCCTGAAGAAGTTCAAGAAAAATGTGCTCCTTGTAATAAACAAGGTGGACACAATCTCTCACAAGGAAGCTCTCCTGCCTTTGATAAAAGAAAGCTATGAGAAATACGACTTCGTTGATATCGTCCCGGTCTCCGCAGCAAAGAAAAAGAACATAGATGTTTTGCGGAACTGTATTTTCAAGTACCTGCCTGAAGGGGAGAGGATGTTCCCGGAAGACATGGAGACAAACGTTCCTCTTGAATATTCAATCGCGGAAATCATACGGGAAAAAGCTGTCAATAAGACCTATCAGGAGGTTCCCCAATCCATAGCTGTTGAAGTGGAGGAAATGGGCCCCGGTAAAAAAAACAAAGATATGATGGTAATAAAGGCAAACATCATAGTGGACAGGGAGAATCTCAAGAGCATCGTAATCGGCAAGAAGGGCGAAAAACTCAAGGCAATCGGCCAGCTTGCCAGAGAAGAAATAGAAGAACTCCTCGGAAAGAGGGTTTACCTTGAGTTGTGGGTGAGGGTGATAAAGGGATGGAGGGACAGGCCGGAGGTATTCCGTAAATTCGGTTACGGCGA
>CAYQXZ010000007.1:0-27575 GCA_964421645.1 uncultured bacterium | reverse complement strand
TTAAATCCTGAAATACTCCTTATGTGAAGGATATGACATAACGATGAAAATGCAGAATGTGGTGTTTTTGCCGGCCACGGAGCCGGGAGATGAGACCTATGGAAGAATTCCGGAACTGATTGAGGCGTATCAGGGTGTCTCCATCCGGCAGATTCGTTATCCCGGGATGGTCTGGTATAACGAGGCAGTTCGCATGGAAGCCATTGCACAGATTCGCGCATTTGGGGTCAGTTCAATCATTCTTATCGGGTTCAGCAAGTCCGGGCTTGGAGCGTGGAATATTACACGTACAATCCCGGATTACATCTCCGGTACGATCATTTTTGATGCGCCTGTTGCCAGGGAGGAACTGCCGCCGTGGGGAACCGCCCCGTTTTACATGAATAATGAATCCTGGTTGAGGGACTTGCCGGTTCGTACAGTGAAGGAATTTGAGAGCGTTGTTCCGGCAGCACATAAACTTGTACTCATTTCCGGTGAGAATTTTCACGATGAAATGACAATGCTGGCGCATGCAATGTCCGGAACAACCGTTTCGCATGTTTTCCTGCCGAGGCCGGAGATGGAACATCACTGGCGGTCCGGGTGGGTAGAGGAAGGATTGAACGTATTGCTCGGAAAAACAGACTGAACAGACTTTTTCTAACTACCGCGGGATATTTCACGGAGGTAACGGTTCATGAAACACCCTATTGTCACACGGGATAAATTTCCGTTAAGCTGGAAGACCCGGAATCTTGTGAAATTCTGCCGGCGTCCGGATTACGAAGTACACAAATCGTGCTTCATCGCCAACTACGCGTTTCGCGATGCGGGCAGCAGGTTCTCGGTGCTCAAGAATCACGGCAGTCTTCCGGGCCCGGATGAGTGCTTCTCGCTCAAGTTCGGAAACGCATATCCGCTTTTCAAAAAGTTGCTCGGGATGAAAGTCTTCTATCCGAATATGACCAACGGTCAGGTAAATGAACAGACATTCTACAGTTCAGCCAGTCATTACCGGTCTCACATTGAGGAGGTGTTCTATTGCAATTCCACCAGGCCTCTGCCGCCTGTAGAAGGATACTGTACCATCTTCTTTCCTGAACGGGACGTGATTCGTATAACATATGAGTTGCTTAACAAATCCGCCGCAACGGTTACAGTAAATCTTTGCTGGTATTCTCTGCCCGATCCGGGCGTCAGCCGGTATGGAGCGGTGGAAAAACATGGATTCATATTCAGGAATGTTCAGCGGGAAGTTGAGATCTATGAGGCATGGGCACTGCTTTCCTGTTCGGATAAGAAGGTTGTGTTCTGCTGGGACGGCAGGAGATTTACGTCGGACCTGATGATGAAGGAGATCCTGCCAAACGGCAGTATCACCGTAGAGTTTGAAATTTTTTTCGGGTTTGGAGATATACGGGAGAAGCTCAAACGCCCCCTTTTCTCCCGGGTTAACGGAAAGACGGTTTCAGGAGCAGTCCGCAGGCTGGAAGGTATTTACAACAGTCTCCCGCATGTTTCTGATGATTTTCGTGAGTTTGAGAAACTTGCGCTTAACGCGGCCGGAACGCTGAACTCCCTGAAATGTTACGAGGACATGCCCGATGGAAGACGGATAAACACCATTCACCCCGGGAAGGGAGCCCTGGCCCATACGTATTTCTGGGACGGCGCTTTCACTCTCCCCGCTCTGGACCTGCTCGGCGAATATGACACGGCCCTGGGCCTTACCGGCATCCTGATCGGCGGTATAAATGCTTCAGGGGTTCCGTCTTCGTATTTCGGCAACGGGAAGTACAGCCGCGGTTATCAGCAACCCATCCTGTCCCTGGGTATCAGTCAGCTGAAACCTGCATGCCTTCCCGGGAAAATACTGAAACGATGGTACCCGGTTCTCTCACGGTATGTAAGAAGCTGGATCAAAAACGGCGGCCGTCTGGGAGAACACCTGGGATGGGACGACGCTTTACGCTGGCAGGACAGGTTTCCCATTGCGTCCGGGCGGACAAGGTCATGGGGGGATGAAGACTGGGGTGTCAGCGTGCCGTCAAAGTTTGAAAAGCCGGATACCCACGCCTACCTCTACATGGAATGTCTGGCTCTGGCACGGATGGCCGAACGGCTGGGATTAAACGGTGAAGCGTCCGACTGGAAACGCCGGTCTGAGATTCTGCGGGATCATATCAATGAAAATCTGTTTAACGAGAAAGACGGTTTTTACCAGGATCGCCGCATTGACGACGGGAATTTCAACGGCATGAACACGGCAGCCGGATTCCTGCCTCTGTACGCCGGGGTTGTGCCGCACGAGAGAGGAGCACGAATCTGCAGGGAGTTTCTTCTGGACCGCTCTCGCTTCCATTCTCCGATGCCGTTTGCAACGCTGGATATGCGCCACCCGGCTTTCCGCAGCGGAGGCGGGCTTAAAAGCATACCCGGACATCCGGAATGGTATATCCAGCAATCGTACTGGATTGGACGGATGTGGCCTAATGTAAGTTTCTGGCTGCTGGGCGCGCTTTGCAGGTATGGATTCAGGAAAGAAGCCGAGGACGCCGCTTACGGGATACTGGATGCGATGTCCCGAAGCGACGCCATTTTTGAATGTTACGATTCGCTGACCGGTTACGGCAACGGACAGCCGGAATTCATGTGGAGTTCGGCGGCAGCTCTGCTGATTTTATGCCGCCGGTATGCCTGCGACATGCCGGATGCGGGAAAAGGAGAGTGAGGCACTTCATCTCATGTCCCGGAAGAAAAGGCGAGGGCGACTGCTTCTTCCGGGGTGCCTGCGACGAGGGGTTTTTTCTTGAAAACCTTAAGGACTTCTTTTTGAGACAGCAGTTCCGATATCCCGCCGCTGGCGTCAAGAACTATGGTTCTCTTGCCCAGTCCCATTGCCATCGCAACTTCGTTTAACGTGCCCCACCGTCCGCAGATGCTTATGACGCTGTCCGCGCAGTTCACGATAACGTTGTTCCTGAAAAATCCAAGACCTGTGGCTATGGGAATGTCAATGTAGGGATTTGCCGCTTCTTTCTTCCACGGGAGTATGCCGACAGTTATCCCTTCCGCTTTTCTGGCGCCCTTAGCCGCTGCCTCCATGATGCCTCCGAGGCCCCCGCAGACCAGGATCCCGCCCTTTTCCGCTATCAGATAACCCACTCTCTCAGCGAGCTTAAGAATGTCCCCGGTAAGGTTTGCATCGTTTCCGTTGCTGCCCGAGACTGCTATCATCTTTCTCATTTTCAGTCCTGTCCTTTCATTGCCGTATATGATAACCTGTGGTAAAATAAAAGGCAAAAATCAGAGAGAATATTCTATGATAGCGGAGAAGGTGAAGCGGTTGAAACCGTCTGCAACGCTTGAGATAAACAGGAAGGCGAAAGAACTTAAGGCAAAGGGAGTTGACGTGATAAACCTTTCCGTGGGTGAACCTGATTTTGACACTCCCGATCCTGTAAAGGAATCCGCCATACAGGCGATAAGAGACGGTTTTACCAAGTACACGGAAGTCAACGGTATCCCGGAGCTGAAGAAAGTAATAAGCGAGAAACTGGAAAAAGAGAACGGCCTGTCCTATTCTCCGGAGCAGGTTGTCGTGTCAAACGGCGCCAAGCACTCTCTGTACAACATAATGCTTGCAATCCTTGAGCCCGGGGATGAGGTAATAGTTCCTGCGCCTTACTGGGTGAGTTTCCCGGAGATGGTAAGAATTGCGGGGGGAGTTCCTGTCTTTTGCAGGTGGAGAGAGGACTTCAAGATGGATCTGGGCCATTTGAAGAGCCTGATAAGCAAAAAGACAAAAGCGTTGATACTTAACAGCCCGTCAAATCCTACCGGTATTGTCTATGAAAAAAAAGAGATAGACGGGGTTGCCGAAATACTTTTGAAGAACAATATACTCTGTATCTCCGACGAGACATACGAAAAAATCCTGTATGACGGAATATCTCACACAAGCGTCGCATCACATTCTCCCGAAATGAAAAAACTGACGGTTGTGGTCAACGCCGTATCAAAGACGTTTTCAATGACCGGCTGGAGGATAGGATATACAGCCGCGGAGAAAGAGATAGCGGATGCGATTGGAAAGATACAGGGACAGACCACGTCCGCTCCCTGCTCAATATCCCAGAAGGCGGCCTGTTTTGCCATAAAAGAAGGGAAAAAACTCTATTCCGGAATGATAAGGGAGTTCCAGAGAAGAAGGGATTTCCTCATAAACAACCTTCCGGATGATTTCGTGTATCCGATGCCGATGGGTGCATTTTACCTTTTTTTCAACTTCAGGGACATGGACTCAATGGTGCTGGGGAAACGTTTGCTTGAGGAGAAATTTCTTGCCGTAGTGCCCGGGGCGGAATTCGGGGCGGACAGATTTATCAGGATTTCCTATGCTACGAGCATGGATAATCTTCGGATAACGGTCGCAAGACTGAAAGAATTTGCGGAGGAAAACAGATGAGGAGAATCTTTCTGATCTTGAACGCATTTGCACTCTTTTCGGGTATTGTCTCCGGACAGGATGTCCAGTATAAATTCTCACAGGAAAAACCTCTGGCATACAGCTTCAAAATGGAAGGAGACGTCTCCTATCAGTACGAAGGCGCACCGGAAGAAGATTTCAAGGTTCTGGCGAAGGGCGGCATAACTCTTGATACACTCGGGATCAAGGAAGACTCATACAATGTAAGACTGACGCCCTCCAGGACGCTCATGCAACTCAACAATATGGTGCTGGAAGATATAACGGCGCAGGAGACCGCCGTATCCCAGGTAATATCAACCGCCGTGCTGGAGATAAGGAAGAACGGAGAAATCTCAAGCACGCAGGAGGTCAAACCCGGCATTCTCAATCTTTCGCAGATCCTGATGATCATGCCTGTCTTCCCGCATGATATTCGTTCAGGGAAAAGCTGGAAGCAGGTTCTTCCTGCGTTCAGTTTGCCCGGAGTTCCCATGTGCAATCTTGAATTTACATATCTCTATACGAGAGGGACGGGTGATGCGTCCAGGATAGGGCTGATTTCAAACCAGCGGATAAATGAAAAGCGGAAAGATGGAGAGATGGAGGTTGATTTTACAGGCTTGAATTTTTCAAAGGGAGAATTTATTTTTGACGAGGTCAAAGGCGAGATAAGAAATTTCAAGGGGGCCATCAATCTGGATCTGCAGACTGTCTTCAAAGTGCCTCCGGGCGCAGGGAAGGAATTTTCAACCAGACAGAGCCCGCCGTTGAGGATGAGAATCAGGATTAACGTGACGCTCTCTGCACCAGACAGGTTACAATCTCAAAAGGCTTCAAAGGAATAGATATCTGCTTACCTGCCGGCTTTACCGTTCCTTTCTTGCGATATTTCAGGTCAACGATATCGCATGATTTGATTCCGGACGAAAATGACAGGATTGCCTTTCCTGCGGTTCCTGCTGTCTCGTATATCCTGATTTCAATCCTGTCCCCGTGCCTTCTTATGCAGGAAACCTCGGCATTGCCGCTTTTCATCTGGATAAAGCCCGCACTTCCCGGCACATATCCTGCACCTTTGGGATAAACAGCGTAAAAAGGATGGTTGAAAATCTCTCCCGTTCTTGCAGGATTGTAGAACCTGTCCTTTCTCCCGAACGGCCGCAAAGCATATTCAAAGGTATGTTCAATACCTTCCTCAAACCACTCTCCGTTCTTCCCCGTATCTTCCATCGCCACGGCTCTGAAAAGGGACAACATCATTACTCCGCCGGTCACGTTATTGCCCGGGATGCCTTTATTGAGCAGGCATAGTCCCTTCTCCCCGTCAGAATACTCCATCCAGTTCTGGGCCGGGTATTCGCCCTCTTTTCTTTGAACGAATCCGAATGGTATGGAATGAACGATTTTTCCGTTTCTTATTGAAGTGGGAAAGGCAACTCTCATTCTATAACGTTTGCCTTGCGGAACAAGGGTTGTCTTGAACCGCAGCATCTTCTCGCCCCGGGCAAGGTATATCCTTGTTGTGAACTTCAGAGACGGGTTACCCACTTCTATGCAGGCACGCACAGGTCCGCGTTCCATCACCCTGATTTCCGGCAGACACGTGGCGTTTGCATCTGCGGCATGTGTTCTTACCAATCCTTCTCTCTGCGGGATTATGCCGGAATCAGGCATTGGATCGCTGATCTCCTGTGAATATAGCATACTTCCGTTTATGGGCCCTGAATAGTAACTCCACAGGTCTCCGTAATCCGCCTGCATCATAATGTTGTTCATTCCCATGGGGGTCAATTCGGAGAGCGGCGGCACGAACTCAATACCGTTTTCCTTGTCATACAAGCTTGTCATAAGTCCGTTATCAGCGAGCTTGACCTTTAAGAATCTGTTTTCCAGAAGCCGTTCCTCAATTTTCAGAGAACAATCGTCTTTTTTCTTTTCCTTCCCTGCCAGGTGTATGCTGAATGTTTTTATGCCTGCGGCAGGCATCGGGATCTCCGCTGCCAGACAGAGGTTATAAATTCCTGATTTCACTTTCTTCGTATCCACGGTCTCTTTCCCCGTTATGTCCAGTGTTTGCGCCTCTTCGTTTGCCGCCTCTTCTCTAATCTGGACCGGATAGGCTGTTCCTTCACAATCAGTTATTGAAATTTCACCACTGTCATCAGGTGTCTTCAGAGGGATTTCCACAATCTCTGTTCTCGGATATGGAAGCGGGTTAAACAAGGTTACGGAAAAATTGCTGTTTGCCGGATATTCCCTATCCCCGGGAATACCTGTGATTCTCCTGCGTATTGCAGTCAAAGCATCGGTCTCCGCCTGCCGGCAGGCACCCAGTGCTTCCCTGTAAGCGGTGTCCACAAGCGAGCCGCATATAATGTCGTGAAACGAATTTACGGCTATCTTCTCCCAGAGGTTTCTCCCGTCACTGCTCTCCCTGCCGGCAATGGCGTCAAGCAGTTCAATTGCGAATGCCATGTTTTCAAGCCTGCGGTTATACTGCTTGAGCCGTATACGCGAAGAGTAACATCCCTGTATGAGAGGGTTAAAGTCTGACCTCAATACCGGCAGGCCTACGGAGTATTTTCTGGAAATTTCGGTAAATGCTTTCTCCGGAGAGTCAAAAACTATCTTGTAATTCTTACTTTTTGTGTTGAACTGTCGTATTACGGAGATGAAATTTTCTTCGGGTACCCTGAAGTCACCTCCCATCGGACTTATTATGAAAGACTTGACCGCGGAATTTTTCTTGAGCGGATCCAGAATCATCTTCTCAATGTACCCGGACAGCCAGTCAATCCCTCTTTTCAGAAAATCAGACGCGAAGGGAATCGCCACGCCGTAGTAAGTGTCTATCTCCCACTGGGTCAGTATCCTGCTGCCGTCTATTCCCTCCCACAGGAAGACCGTATCGTTTCCGTCGTTTTTCCCTCTTTCGAAAAGGTATGCCGTATAACCGCAGAGTTTGGCTATTTGCGGCATCTGGGGATGATGGCCGAAAATGTCGGCCATCCAGCAGATTTTTGGCTCCGCCTGCAGATTTGCCGCCAGCCACTCCCGGCCTATCTGGAAATTTCTCAAAAAATTCTCTCCCGAGGGCATGTTCACGTCGGGCATGGTGAACGTTCCGGGTGCGAATATGAGCCTTCCTTCCTGCACGAATTTCCTCACGGAATTCTTCATTGAAGGAAATTTATCAAGATATTCCTTAATTAGAATAACCTGCTCCACCGCAAAAATGAATTCGGGATGCTTCTCAAGAAGTGCCAGACCTGCATCCAGAATACTGAATCCTGTCTCAAGGTATTCGCTGCAGGTTTTCCGGTATGCGACATCGTAGTGAAAAGCAGAGAAAGTTCTTGCTTCCGTCTTGCTTCTTTTCATATTATCCGGAAACGGGGAAAAGTTCGGGAGAGATATAATCTCCGTGTTTTTCTTTCGCTTTTGCAATCAGTTCTTCCTGCCTGTCAAGAACGTCAAAGATTGCGCGGGGAGCGTCTGAAACCTTATTCTTCCAGAAATCCCTCACACGTCTGATCTTCAGGAGGTTTTCCGGTACGCGGATTGTGAACTGTCTGACGTAATCTTCTCTTGCGTATTCCTTGTTTCTTACCTGTTTGAAAAGCTTCTTGAGATCCTCGTAGAGAGGAATTAAACCGGTAGGGGTCTCTCTTGTTTTTACGTCATTGTGTACACGCAGTTCCATCCATTTTGCCCAGATGTGCTTGTCCCTGCGGTCATTGAGAAAATTCCCGGTTTTGAGGTCCTTCAGAAAATAGTTGATACCGAACACTATCGGTTTTTCCTGAAGTTTCGCACCGAATTCCAGGTAATTCCTGATGTAATCTCCGAGCGGAATGGAAACGAAGTCCTGTATACTCATAACGTTTATCTCGTATTTCCCTTCTGCCTCAACGGTTGCAAAAGTCGTTTCAGTTTCAAGGGCTGCCCCGTAGGCTATTATTCCGTGTTCCCACGAGAAGGACTGCTGTACCGGAACGTACGCCCTGTAGTCGCGGCCGCCGTACATTATTCCGTCCAGTTTTACGCCGGCGGGATTGTCAATCTCCAAGTCGCAGTTCGGGAGTGCGCTTAGAGCGACAGTGTAACGCGCGTTCTTGTGAGCCGGCAGGATCTTTTCGCCCTTTTCGTCGGTCTTGCCTTCAGACCAGCATCCTGAATAGTTCCTGCCTTCTTTCGGGATCGGGTATTCCATGCCGAGCCACCAGGGCCTTGCATCCTTGATCAGGACGTTGGAGAATATTATCTCCCCGGGGTTTGTCAGCGTGTGGTATATCAACGGATCGTCTTTTGAGTTGACATCCTGTATTATCCCGAATATGCCTGATTCAACGTTTACCGCGCGGCAATTTCCATCAATGTTCCTCACGTAGGCAAGGTCGTCGGAGACTATTTTCTCTCCCGGAAGCATGGCGGTTGACGTCTTTCCGCAGGCGCTCGGAAAGGCTCCGGCAAAGTACGTTTCCCTGTCGCCCGGGCCTTTAAGTCCGACTATCATGAAATGTTCTGCCAGCCAGCCGTTTCTATTGGATTCGCGGATGGCAAGCCTCAATGCAAGTTTCTTGAACCCGATTGAATTGCCCGCATACTGGTTGTTCACGCTGTAAACCGAATTTGTCTTGTAATCTATGTAGATTCTTTTCCTGTCAGAATCCACGCTCATCATGTTTTCGTCCAGGTTTCCGGCTGAATGCAGGATTTTGAAGATAATGCTGTCGTTTGAGATTCCGCAAAATGTTTCGTATCCTTTTCTGTAGAGAAGATCAACGGAATGTGCAACGTACCAGGAATCCGTGCATTCCATGCAAGGGACCGTGAATACAGAGTTGGCAGGACCGAGGGTCAGGAACCTCACGATCATCGTCCTGCCTTTCATGGAATCCTTCAACAGAGAACGTATTTCATCAAGACCTCTCTTTCTGTCTATCTGGTTAATACCGGGGCTCAATGAATCCCCTTCGGGAACCATGAATTTCGTCACTTCCCTGTCTCTGCCCTGGTCGTTAATTCCGTCAAAATGGAAGGTGTGTCCCGGGATTGCAAGCGCTGCGGACTCCTCTCCGGAGACTATCGCCATATTCTTTATCCGCGACACTTCATCGGGAGTATCACTGCATATGAATATTTCAGAAGGATTGCAGATCTTTGCCGATTCGGCTATGAACCTGTGCACCTCAACGTTTTTTATTCGTTCAAGTTTTGCCCGGTCTTCTTCGCTTATTCCGGCACCAAGCTCTTTGATATACCGACTCAATGATTGCCTCCCGCGTTCATGCAGAAAAATGAATGAAAAAAATGAACGAAAAAAAAGTTTGCCTATTATAATAACATCAAGAGGGGTGTCCGTCAAAATAATTCAGGTGTCACTGTAAGGTGAACGGGAAATCAGTGTCAGATTCTTTCCATGTCATCAAAATCATCGGGAGATTCTTCAAAGCATACACGTCTTGCAATGTTGAGCAGTACTCCGAGCGCGAGGACGTTTATGAGAAAAGAGGAGCCTCCCACGCTGAAAAAGGGGAGGGTGGTTCCTTTAGACGGGACAATTTTAAGGACCACGCTGGCATGCAGGAGAAACTGAAAGCCGAAAAGACCTCCAATACCTGCCGCAAGCAATTTCAGGTAGGGGTCCGGTGTAATATTTGCGATTGTGAAACAGGAAAAAACTATGACTGCAAACAGTGCGAGTACGAATGTCGTACCCAGGAATCCCAGCTCTTCGCCAACGACCGCGTAAATGTAGTCCTTGTGCGCCTCCGGCAGGAATTTCAGTTTTCTTTCTCCCGAGCCCAGTCCCTTGCCCGTGATTCCGCCGGAACCCATTGCGATCAGTGATTGCATCGGCTGGTATCCTGCTCCCTGGACATCCGTATTGGGGCTGAAATGCGCTTTGATTCGCTGCATTCTATAGGGGAACATCAGGATTAACCCTCCGAAAAGCAGGATGCCGGAGAGCGTGAAAATGCCTATATGCTTTATTCTTGCTCCCGCAAGGAATATCAGCAGAAGGAACGTGGCGAATATGACCGCGAAGGTTCCTATGTCCTTCTGCATCTGCAGGATGCCTGTGATAAGCGCCAGAAAGAACAGCGGCACGATAAGGGTCTTCAAGTTCTCTACATCCGTTTTCTTTCTTCTCAAGTAATCCGCCAGATAGATGATAAACGTGAACTTTATGAGTTCGGCGGGCTGGAAACTCAAAGGCCCAAGTCTTATCCATCGCAGGCTTCCGAAAAATTTGGGAAGGGGCAGTATGAGCAATGACAGGGCGAAAATTATGAAACTGCTCTTCTCCAGAGACCGGATGTTTATTCTGTTCAGCAGGTACAACCCCGCGCCGCCGAGCGCAAGCCAGACCAGGTGTTTCTCAAAGTAATATGCGGGATTGCCGGTTCTCACAATGCCATAGATTGAACTGGAACTCAACACAAAAACACTGCCCAGAATGATGAGTGCGGCTCCCGAGAGCCATATCCTAAAGTAAAGACTGTACCTCTTTTTTAAAAACATTCCCTCTATCCTTATAATCTCTGAACATATCAAATGAAGAACAACCCGGAGAAAAGAGAACTATGTCTCCGGCCTGCGCGTTTTCCAGCCCGGTTTTGACGGCTGCCGCCATTGTATCCACGATTCTATACGGTATCCCTGTATCTTTAAATTCGTTCTCAAGGATCCTCTTTGTTTCTCCCATGAGGATAAGCATTTTCACTCGCTTACTCATGTGGGATATGACTCCGGAGAAAGGCGTTCCCTTGTTCTTTCCTCCCATAATCAGTATGACGTTGCCGTTTTCTTCCATGCTTTCAAGAGCATTTATCACGGAGTGCGGGTTCGTTGATTTTGAATCGTTGATGAATACTACCCCTTTTATTTCCGCAACCTTTTCAAGCCGGTGGGGAAGGGGGGTGAAATCGTGTAGTGTTCTGTCCATGACGTCCTTGTCGCTTATACCGCACAGGAGTCCCATGAGAACCGATGCCATTATGTTCTCTTCGTTGCCTTTTCCCCACAGCCTGGTTCCGGATATTTCAGTTATTTCCTCTCTGGTTCCGGAGAGGTTTGAGATTATTGTTTTTCCCTTCAGGTATACGCCTCTTTCAAGTGTCTCCATGTGGCTGAAAAAGAATCTTCTTGCTTTCGCCTTTCCGGCCATTTCGCGGCAGTATGCATCGTCGTAGTCAAATACGGCAAAGTCATCTTCGTCCTGGTTGACAAAGAGGCGTCTCTTTGCTGCAACGTACTCCTTCATTGACGGGTGCCTGTCAAAATGGTCTTCGGCTATATTCATCAGACAACCGACAAAGGGCCTGAAATTCAGCGTTTTCTCCAGCTGGAAACTGCTCAATTCCACTATCACCCAGGTTTCAGGAGATATCCAGTCCAGTTCGCCTACGAACGTGTTGCCAATGTTTCCGCAGACGACACAGGGAAGGCTTGCATTACTGAAAAGCGCGCCCGTAAGGGACGTGGTTGTCGTCTTCCCGTTGGTTCCGGTTATTGCAATGATTTTCCTGCTTCTTGAAAAAGAAAATGCCAGTTCAATCTCGCTGATTACCGGAATCTTCTTCTCAATCGCGTATCTCACCGGCAGGGACTCATCCGGAATGCCGGGGCTCACTACAACGAGATCCGCATTTCTGAGGAATCTTTCAGTGTGTCCGCCGGTCTCTGTCTTGATCGATCTGTCTTTCAGCAAAAGCGAGTTTTTTCTGACAGCTTCGCTGACGGTGCTTTCTGTGACGAAGACATCGGCCCCTCTGCCTGCAAGGAATAATGCCGTATCAAGACCGGTCTTCCCCAGTCCTGCCACAACCACTTTCTTGTTTTTTATTTCCATTGTTCTACCGTATTTTCAGTGTTACCATGGTGAATAGAGCAAATATAATCCCGACTATCCAGAACCGTACTATAACTTTTGACTCCGGAATTCCCTTCAGTTCAAAGTGGTGGTGAAGGGGCGTCATAAGGAATACCCTCTTGCCTCTGGTCTTGAAGGAAGCAACCTGTATGATTACCGAAACGGCTTCAAAGAAGAAGATACCCCCGACTATTATAAGCGAAAGTTCCTGCTTTACAATTATCGCGAGGAGACCCGTTATACCGCCCAGCATCAGCGCGCCCGTATCTCCCATGAAAATCTCGGCAGGATAACAGTTATACCACAAGAAGCCGAGTGACGAGCCTATCAGAGCGCCTGCAAAAACCGTTATCTCTTCGGCTCCACGTATGTACGGAATGTTCAGGTATTCGGCGAGTTTAATGTTACCGGCAATGTAGGATATTGCCCCGTATGCCAGGGCAACCATAAGGACGCATCCTATCGCAAGTCCGTCCATTCCGTCGGTAAGGTTTACCGCGTTTGAAGTGGCCACTATTACAAGCGTCGCGAAAAGAATGTAGTATGCACCGAGCGGAATGACCACCTTCTTGAAAAAGGGAAGGTAGATGTCCGTATTGAAGTGCAGCCCTGAATGATAGTACAGCACACAGCCCACGATGAACCCGATGCCGAGCTGCCCGAGTATCTTTACCATGGGCCGCAATCCTTTATGACTTTGATCCCGCAGCTTTATGTAGTCATCCCAGAAGCCGAAGAATGCAAGCCAGAGGGAAAGCAGTACAAGGAGAAGGATGTAGACGTTTTTCATGTCAGTCCAGCAGACGACGGAAATAAGAAGACTGCCCAGTATGAGCAGTCCGCCCATGGTGGGAGTTTTTTCCTTGCTGTCCTGTCTGAAGTTGAGCATGTTCGGATGGCAGAGGTGTTTCAGGGCGGAGATTATCCTGGAACCGAAGATGATAAGAATGAACAGCGACGTAAGGGTAGCGAACACCGTTCTCACGGTCACGTATCTGAATACATTGAATCCGAACCAGTACTGTGTAAAATGGTACAGCAGTTTATACAGCATTCCGCCCCCCTTATCAACTGCAGAGATGGTTGACGATACGTTCCATCCGCATTATCCTTGAACCCTTAACGAGGAAGACATCACCCCTCTTCGCTATGCCCGACAGGTACCGGTTAATCCTGTCAACATCCTTGAAGTGCCTGTATTCTTTTCCTGATGTTTCGGATATGAGCCTGCTTTCTGAACCGAAAGTTACCAGTATGTCTACGTCAAGATTTCTGGCAGACAGTCCCGTATTACGGTGGAACAGGGAAGAGAATCTTCCGAGTTCAGCCATATCGCCCAGGACAGCTATTTTACGCCTGAATCTCTTTCTGCTCAAGTTTTGCAGGGCTGCCTTCATGGAATTGGGGTTGGCGTTGTATGTCTCGTCTATGACGGTAATGCCGCCTGCTTTGCGAACCAGCCCTCTTCCCGGCAGGGGGCTAATTCCTGCAAAGACATCCGCAATTTTTTCAGGGCCGATCCTGAACCTGTTTCCGAATGCAAATGCAACGAGCGCAGGATATATCATTGAAATGTTCCAGAAGTTTATCCTGAAAACATGGTGTGTGTCTTCTATCCCGAAGTTGAAAAAATCATTGCCTTCTTCCATCAGGATACCCCTTGTCTCCGCTCCTTTCCGCAGCCCGAAACTCAATGTTTTGCAGCGGTGTGCTTTCTTCTTCAGAAAGGGAAAGAATTTATTGTCATAGTTGAGCAGGCAGAGCTTTTCACCGGCAAGGGTCTCTATGAGTTCCGATTTTGCCTCTGCTATTTCCAAGCCGCTTCTAAAAAAACCGAGGTGGGCTGATGCGACGTTTGTGATAACCCCGGCATGCGGCCGCGCTATCTTTCCCAAAAAACGAAGCTCGTTCCTTCTGTTCATACCCATTTCAAGGACGCAGAAATCCGTTTTCCTGTCCATGCTGAATATTGAAAGAGGAAGTCCCAGCTGGTTGTTAAGGTTACCCTCGGTGCCTTTTACGCTGTATTTCAAGGAAAGGGTTTTTTTGAGAAACTCTTTTGTCGTGGTTTTCCCGTCACTTCCTGTTATCCCGATTACGTAAGCGCTGAACTGCCTTCTGTAGCCTGCGGCAATATCTCCCAGTGCTTTCTGCGTGTCTCTTACGACTATTGTCCTGCCGTTTGTTACTGCGTTCTCATCCGCCGATACAACCGCTGCGGCACCTTTCCTCAATGCGGCGTCCAGGAAATTGTGCCCGTCAAAATTTTCCCCTTTTATGGCAATGAAAAGTTCACCATTTCTGATAGTTCGCGTATCTGTGGATATCCCGGTGCAATAGGATTTGAGGATTTTTCTGTCAACGACGGTACCTCTGCACCAGCGCAGTATCCTGTCCAGTTTCACCTGTTCCATTTCATCTCTGGATAATCTCTCAATTCGTGTTCCTCCCCGGGGAAGAGCGGGGAGGGTTAGA
The DNA here is from genome assembly GCA_964421645.1 of uncultured bacterium. Taxonomy (GTDB): domain Bacteria; phylum Ratteibacteria; class UBA8468; order B48-G9; family JAFGKM01; genus JAFGKM01. The sequence goes on along the minus strand of CAYQXZ010000007.1, from coordinate 12,768 downwards.
GGGCTGTTTCATAAGGTTTCAAGACGTATCGCTTTCCTTGCTTCTTCTCTGTCGTCAAACGGTATCGTTGTGCTCCCCAGTATCTGGAAGGTTTCATGCCCTTTCCCCGCGATGACGACGCAGTCTCCTTCTCCCGCAATTGATACCGCTTCCTTTATTGCTTTTTTCCTGTCGGCCATGGCGACGTATTTCTTTCGGAGATAGAAGGGGATGCCTTTCTCTATGTCCCGAATAATATCTTCAGGATTTTCGGAGCGGGGATTATCCGACGTGATGAATATTATGTCCGCCATCTTCACTGCTGCCCTTCCCATCAGGGGACGCTTGCTCCTGTCCCTGTCTCCGCCGCACCCGAATACCAGGATTATGCGCCTGGGTTTGAGCTCCTTCACGGATTTCAGAAGGTTCTGAAGAGAATGCAGCGTGTGTGCATAATCCACTATTACGTCAAAAGGCTGTCCTTCGTCAACGGACTCAAATCTGCCCGGAACCGAAACGATGGATTCCAGTCCCTTTTTCACGATATCGGCAGGAATGTTCTGCGATACGGCAAAGGCGATCCCTGCAAGGGCGTTATATACATTGCCCAGCCCGCGTATCCTTGTGCGGAATTCGTCTTTCCTGCCCATGATTTCCGCGCTTATCTGGTTGCCGTCTTTGTTTACACTGCAGTCAAGGAGCCTTACGTCGGATTTTGCTCTTCCGAATGTGATGCGGTTTATCCTGTTCTCTCTCAGCGTTTTGATGAAATACTTTGAGCAAGGATCGTCCACGTTGACTATGCCGGTCTTGCTGTCTTTCGCGCTTTCCTTCAGGTAGTGGCTGAAAAATTTCAACTTTGCATTAAGGTAGTCCCTGAAATTTTTGTGGTAATCCAGATGTTCGTGGGATGCTATATTTGTGAGAATCGCGGTGTCAAAATGTATCCCCGCGATTCTTCCCTGGGCTATGCCGTGCGAGGAGGCTTCCATGACCGCCCACCCGCATTTTTCCTCAATCATGTCTGAAAACAGCTTCTGCAGGTCAAGCGATTCAGGTGTTGTATTGACGGAGCTGATAACCCGTTCCCCCACCTGATAAGAGATTGTACCGACAAGTCCGCATTTGTTGCCGGCCGATTCAAGGATTTGTTTAAGGATGAAGGCGGTCGTTGTCTTGCCCTTTGTTCCGGTTATCCCCGCAAGCTTGATTCTTCTTGACGGTTCGCCATAGAAAACGGATGCAAGTTTATGAAGAGCTTCTCTTGTATCGTTAACAATAACTTCTCCCACGTCCGAAGGCACTATGGCGCTTTTCTTTGCGGCAACTATCGTTTTCGCCCCTCTTGATACGGCGTCATTTATAAACTGGTGTCCGTCCGAAGAACTGCCCTTGAGCGCCACGAAGACGAAATTTTCCTTTACCTTGCGCGAATCATATGCAATTCCTTCAACATCAAGATTATTCAGGTTGTAAATCTTGCTGAAATCTATGGATTTGATGAGTTCTTTCGTCTTCATTGCCTTGTTTTCATTGCCAGCCTGTGGTCTTCCTGCGGCCCGGAAGGGGGCACATTGTTCTGCTGCAGTGTTCTCCACATGATGTTTCTGAATGCCGGAGCTGCCACAGTCCCGCCGTAGTAAATGGGCCGGGGTTCATCCACCTTCACCAGTATCAACGTCTTGGCATCGGGACTGTTGAGGAATCCCACAAAGGAAGCAACATATCTGCCTATTGCGTATCTGCCGTTAATTGTTTTCTGTGCGGTCCCTGTTTTACCAGATATGCTGTAACCCGGGATGCTTGCAAGAGGTGCGGTTCCGGATGGTGCTGTCGCGTCTTCCAGAATATCTCTAAGCACGTTGCAGGTGTTTTCCGAAAGGATTCTCCGTTTTTCTTTTCCCCTGTGAGTCAGTACTTCTTGAGAATCTCCGCATACGCTCTTTAAGATGTGCGGATTAACGAGATATCCTCCGTTGGCTATGGCCGCCATCGCCCGTATTCCCTGCAGTGCGTTTATGCCGACCTCCTGTCCTATTGGGATGGCAGTGATTGAATAACCTGACCATTTGTTTAAAGGTCTGAAAATTCCGCGTATTTCTCCGGGCAGATCAAGTCCGGTAGTCATACCGAATCCGAATCTGCTGCAGTATTCGTAAAGTTTCCTTTCGCCGAGACCCATGGCAATTTTGACCGTGCCTATGTTGCTGGATTTTTCTATGACTTCACGCATCTTGAGTCTTCCGTATTCGTGAACGTCGTGCAGATAATGATTCCTTACGAACCATTTTCCATTTTCGCAGTCTATGATGTCGTCAGGCGAAAAAACTCTTTCTTCTATTGCTGCAGCCGCAGTTACTATCTTGAAGGTTGAGCCGGGTTCAAAAAGGTCGGTAACCGCCCTGTTTCTCTTATCCGAAATACTGAAACGGTCCGGAGAGTTCGGGTTGTAGTTGGGCATGTTGGCCATGGCAAGAATCTCTCCGGTTTCATAGTCAATGACGATCGCCGATACGCTTGCGGCATTATATTTCCTGTAGACGTTCTCTATTTCTTCTTCAACGATGAACTGCAATCCGGAGTCTATCGTAAGGTAAAGATCTTTTCCCTGTTCCGGCAGGGAGACTTTTTTTTCGACTGAACCGATGAGTTCTCCGGAGCCATCCTTGAGAATCAGGGATACTCCCCGTTCTCCCTCAAGCAGTCCGTTATAGTAAAGTTCCACGCCTTCCAGCCCGTAGCCGTCGGTTCCGGCGAATCCGATTATGTGGCAGGCCAGCGTATCGTTTGGATAGATTCGCCTGTATCCCGGAAGGAAGACCGTGCCGGGCAGGCTGGCAGATGCCAACGCCGTGTATTCTTCCACCGACAGTTCCCTCTTTATCAAGGGATATTTCTGTTCCATCTTACTCTCTATCTCCGCCGGCTTCATGTCAAGGATTGAGGTTAGTTCTTTCTTCAATCTCTCCGTGTAAGAGGGCTCCTTCTTTTCAGCGTGCCTTACCGCCCATGAATCTATATACAGGGAATAATAGGGCAGGCTCATTGCAAGGACCTTGCCGTTTCTGTCATAAATGGTACCCCGTGGAACCGGAATTTCTATTTTTGCATATCTGCCCGAGACCCCGGATGGAGGATTGAACACCTGGACCTTCAGCAGAAAAGAAAAGACGATGAAGAACAGAGATATGAAAGCCATTCTTGTACAGAACAACCTTTTCTCAAAAGACTTTTCACTTCGTTCCCGCTTCTGCCGTATCACCAATTTGCACGCCCTCCGGACATACTTCTTTAACATCCACGTAACACCATTTTGACGGACTGACCAGTTCTATACCCGCCATTCTTGCCGTTTTCAAAAGGTTTTCCGGTGAAGAAAACATCAGGATCTGTGCCCTGTAGTTTTCATTCAGCATGGTCAGTTCTTCATATTTTTTCTTCACTTCTTCCAACCTGTAGCCCACCGCGACCAGTTTGCAGTAAAGAAACACGTAAGAGCACAGCAAGATCCACAAAACAATCAGGGATATTCCCAGCGTTGAAAGTGACCATTTGCGTTTCTTCATAGTTTCTCACACGCCCGCAGTTTTGCGCTCCTGCTCTCGGGATTCACTGAAAGTTCTTCTTCGCCGGCCGTCACGGGTTTCTTTGTCAGAACAGACAATGATTCGCTCCTCCTGAAAAAATGTTTCACGATTCGGTCTTCAAGGGAATGAAAGGAGATTACTACGAGCCTTCCGCCGCTTTTTAATGCGGCCGTGGCCTTTGTCAGCCCTTGCTTTATCGTTTCTATCTCGTCGTTTGTGGCTATTCTCAAAGCCATGAAAAACTTCGTTGCAGGATGAATCTTTTTCCTGAATCTGCAGTACTTCAGTATGAAATCCGATAATTCCGTGGTAGTCTCAAAATGTTTTTTCCTCCGCCTCTCCACGAGGGCCGAAACAAATCTGCCGGCTTTTTCCACTTCCCCGTAGTTTTCAAAGAGCCAGACGAGGTCGTTCCTGCTCCATCTGTTGACGATATCTGCTGCGGTAAGGGAGGCAGTCCTGTCATATCTCATATCCAGAGGTCCTTCCGTCTGAAAGCTGAAGCCTCTTTCCCCGTCCTGTATCTGGTTGCTGGAAAACCCGAGGTCCATAAGAATTCCATCCACACCGGCGATTCCTTCTTTCGCCAGGAGCTTGTCCATGCTTTCGTATCCTGTATGTATTGCCCTGAAATTTGCAAACCCGGAAAGTTTCTCGCTTGCGTCGCGAACCGCTTCAATATCCTTGTCCAGTCCATAGAGGGTAACATTCTTGCCTGCCTCAAGGATGTACCGGCTGTGTCCGCCGTGCCCGCAAGTGGCATCAATATATATCCCGCCGTTCTTTATGTTGAGGTATTTCAGCACCTCCTCCTTCATTACCGGATAATGTTCCATTACAGTTCCATCAGTTTTTCCGATATTTCCTCATAGGTTTTCAATGAATCAGCGCAGTACTTGTCCCACCTTGTTTCATCCCACAGTTCAATCCTGGTTCCCGCTCCTATTATTACTATGTTCTCGGTGATACCCGCATGTTCAAGGAGATTTGACGGAATAAGAATGCGTCCCTGCTTATCCACATTTGACTGGAAGGCGCCGGAAAAAAACAGGCGTGTGAAAGTTCTGGGGTCGCCCTTGGTAAAGGGCAGGTCCTTGAGTTTCGTGCTCTGATTCTTCCATTCCTTTTCGGAGAAAATGAAGAGGCAGTTTTCCAATCCCTTGATAAGATATACGTGGCCGTTGCTGCCTGCGGAAATCAGGCTTCTCAACTTTGCCGGAATGACTATCCTGCCCTGCTTGTCGGTCTTTCCCCTGAATTCCCCAAAATATACCATTTTCTCCCTTTGGCATATATTAAACAACCTGAATAATTTTTTGTCAAATTTATTTTTTCAGACAAAACAGCGGGGACATATCCGGCAGATTTGACACGAATATCCGGAAGGTAATAAGATTTGTTGCAGCCAGGTTAAGACAGGGAGGAATGCATGCTGACAGGGATTCAATATTTCAGGGATCCGCATCCGGCGGAAGAAATGTGGGAGAAAGATTTACGCGACATATCAGCAGCGGGATTCAGTTTTATCGGGTGCTGGGTTCCCTGGCGTTACGTAAATCCTGGAGAAGGACACTGGGAATTTGAGAAATACGGGCGCCTGTTGGCTCTCGCGGAAGAAAACGGACTGAAGGTGCGGATCCAGCTGGTTCCAGAATCTGCTCCTGACTGGGCGGTAAGGAAGTGTCCGGATTCACTGATGGTGAACGAAGCTGGACAGAGTGTGTACCTGCATCCGCATCCCATGCTGCAGCTCGGCGGATGGCCCGGGCTCAATCCCAACCATCCGGAGGCGCGTCCTCTCATTGACGGGTATTTCAGTGAGGCGGTCAGAAGGCTGAAGAGATATCCAGCCATTATGGTGTGGAGTATCTGGAATGAAATTCAATTTCCCTTCCTGTCTTATGATCCGTATACCCAGGAAGTGTTCCGTTCATGGATCAGGAAGCAGTATCCCACGATAGGAGAATATAACCGTACACATTCCTCGCAATTTGAGGATTATTCGGAGATTTTAATCCCCAAAGATGCTCTTGAAGAGGGTGCAATGATATACCAGCGGGCCGCAGAAAAAGAAGAATTTCTTCATTATCTGATAAGTGAAGAGGCGGAGTTGAGGGCATCGCTTGTTCGTAAAGAAGATTCTTCAAGGCCAGTCTCTATACACACGAATTCATGGACGCCTTTTGATGCTTCAAGAGACAGCTGGGCGGTCGGTGACTCAATAGACATCACTGGAGATAGTCAGTACTGGAACGAGCCCTTCCTTGACACCATGTCCTGCCTCAAGCAGCTGTCCATAAAGGGACCGGGTAAGTGGTGGATGGTTGAGCATTCGGCGGGAAGGCTTGCATATTTTTACGGCAACCATACATATTCGGGGGACGTTCTTGCATATGATGCCATGCGTGCATTCGGGTATGGGGCTGAAGCGGTTTCCTTCTGGCAGTACAGGGGTGAAACAAGGGGTCAGGAGGCGCCTAATTTCGGCCTGCTGAATTATGACGGAACTTTTTCCGAGCGCTATCGCAAGCTTGCGGCAATGGCAGGCAAAATGAAAGAGTGGGATACCTCCATGATTGAATATGCCGAACCTCAAACGGCTCTCCTGGTTGAACCTATGGACATGGTTTTCCGTGTTCAATCTGAGAGCTGGATGAAACAGGCATGGCATGAAAAAGATGAATGGGAAAGATGGTTTGAGGCATTGCTTTATGCAGGCCAGAAACCGTACTTTCTACCGGCAAGACGTTTGCCTGTCCACGGAATATACCCCTCGGTCAAAGCGCTTATCGTGCCGTCTATGGCTGTACTGCGGGAAGGCGTTGCCGAGGCGCTTTTTCACTGGGTGGAATCCGGCGGACACATCGTTGCAGGGCCGTTCACCGGGGTCTACGGAATGGATGGCAGAACATACGTTCCCAGTCCGGGCGGCGTCCTGCGTGAACTTTTCGGCCTGCACGTCCGCGACCGGATAAGCGGAGACCGTTTCAACCTTTCCCCTGCATTGAGGTCCGGAACCGTGCTCTCCGGAGCCCACCTTTTTGAATTCGTGGAACCGGTTCCCGGAACGAAGATTTTATTGAGATGCGGGAAAGATCCTGCGGTGCTTACCCGGCGTCATGGAAAAGGCACGGCAACCTATGTTGCAACTTTTGCGGGTGCAGGCGGCAGAGGATGGCGTTCACCTCTTTCGTCCTGGTTGTCGGGGATGTTGAAAGAGAATGCGGGAGTAGTTCCTCCTGCGGACATAAGGGGGCCGGTATGGTTTTCTACCGCGCGCACACAGGATGCCGATATCTTCTTCCTGCAGAATCCTGATAAAGACAGGGGTCATCGTGCGGTATTCGGAGTGAAAGAAGAAACCGTGCTGGAAGACGTGCTGTCAGGACAGTTTTTCAAAGGTGTGAAGTCCCTGCGGGTTCCGCTCGGGCCGAGACAGGTCCGTATGCTCGTGGCTGGAAAACCGTGAAAAAATCAGGAGCAGGATTATCTGTCTTGTATTTTCTTCTGGTATCCGCTCTTTACGTATTCCGCAACCGGATCCGCCGGCAGGTTTTTCTCAATTCGCGCTCTTGCCACAACGGATCTCACGTCCGCATTTATGATCGCATCGTTGAATGTCCTGTTTGCAAGGATTATTTCGTCTGTTTTCCGGTAACCCTCTATTTTTGAGGTGTCCACCAGCATTGCTTTTGCAAGGGAAATCTGCAGGGAATCTATGGAATGCAGCAAGGCGTGTATCCTGTTTTCCCTTCCGCTTGCCTGGTCTATCATGTATGCCCAGTTCTTGTCCTCGCTGTTTGTTACGACGTTACCTCTAACGAGCTCGTAGAAGATACGCGCCATCTCCTGGTTGGGTTCAACGGCCTGGTCGTCGTCTGCTGCGTACCTTGTGTTGAAATGGAACCCGCACGACATTTCTTCCGCGATGAGCACTGCCACAATCTGCTCTATGTTCGTTCCGTAGTGATGGTGTCCCAGGTCTATCAAAACACCCGCATTTTTCCCGAGGGATCTGGCGAGGAGACAGGAGGTTCCCCAGTCAGGTACCGCGGTGCTGTATGTCCCGGGTTCAAAGACCTTGTATTCTATGAGTATCCTGACTTCTTTCGGGATTGCCCCGCAGCTCTCAATCAGAGTTTCTTTCATCTTGAGATATGCGTCTTTCAGATCAATCTGTCCGGGGTAGAGCGACCCGTCAGGGAACCACAGGGCAATGACTCCATTCCCGAGTTCTCTCGCTATCCTGGCTGCGAGTACGGTCTGGTCTATGTATCTTTTCCTTGTTTTTTCCGACGGCGAGATGAAGCTCCCGCTTTGAGAGCCCTTGAGAAAATAGGTGGGATTAACCGCTCCCATGGCCAGGCCCCGGACTTTGCATTCCTGGTTTGTCTTCAAGGCAAGATTATAGTCGCCTTCAAGCCCGTTTCTGGAGAAATCCCACAATACATGCGTTGCAACTCTCGGGCAGGCGCCCGTCAACTTGTTTATGAATGCGGCATCGTCAAGTTTATGCTGGATGGTTTTTGCGTAACCCGGAGGCGTGTAGTTGCCAAATCTTCCTCCGCCGAAAGACCCGAGCGTCCATGTCGGGACCTCAACCTGGAAGTTTTTCACCGATTCAACGGCTTTTCCCACAGCCTTCTCCCCGAATTCTGCTGCAAGATTCTCTATGCCATTTTCAATCCATTTTTCATCCATTGTAATATCTCCTTGAAATCTAAAAAATATTCGGAAACAGAAATAAAAAGCATTAACCCCTAACAAGAAAACTTGGCATGTGAGAGTACGGGGTAAAAGGGGTGGTTCGTAAGCCGGATTCTGTTTAAGCGGTCATTCATCTGGGTTGCCGGTTGCACGGCAACTCGTGCGGTCAACCCGAACCGAGGTGCAGGTACCCGAAGGTTCTGCTTGACCTTGCTCCGGATGGGGTTTGCCCTGCGCCGGAAGTTGCCTGCCGGGCGGTGAGCTCTTACCTCGCCTTTTCACCATTACCCCCCTCCGTAGCCGTATTGTTGATACCGCTATGCGGCAGTCTTCAGCAATACGATTGGCGAAGGAGGGCTGTGTTTTTTCTGTGGCACTTTCCAGTCCTTGCGGACTGCTCCCGTTAGGAGCCATCCTACCTGCATGGAGTCCGGACTTTCCTCCAGGTTTCAAGATAAACCCGGCGGCCGCCCGACCACCCCCATATATCAAAAAAGGTTGTCTCTTATGTATTCGTTGGCAACCTTATCTGCCTCTTTGTTTTCTTCCCTGGGTATGTGCGTGAATAACACTTTATTATATCCTGAAACAAGACGGGAGGCTATGAAATGCAATTTCTGCAGCCACGGGTCTTTGACCTTGTACCGGCCCTCCATCTGCTTTATCAGCAGCAGGCTGTCGCTTTTTATTTCAATCTGTTCCGGCTTATATGGGGCGCAGTCAATGAGTGCAGTGATGAGCGCAATATACTCGGCGACATTGTTTGTCGCGTTCCCGATAGACAATCCGGTTTTCTTAACCGGCGTTCTGCCATCGGGACAAATAACAATTCCTATGGATGCCTTGCCTGGATTGCCTTTTGATGCGCCGTCAATATAAACAGTGAGGGTATTCATCAATAAAGGATTCTGCTGCAGTTTTCGCACTGTACCGGGGTTTTCTTTGCCTTGACTTTTTCAGCCATGTAGGTCGGGACGAAGACAGAGCATCCCGTGCAACTTTCTCCTTCCAGCCTGCATATTGCAATACCGTCTTTCTTGCTTGTCCTGACCTTTTCGTAGAGAGCGTAAATATCTTTGTTAATCTCCACAGCTATTTTCGCCCGCCGTTCCTGTTTTTCTTTGAGCTGCAGTTGTATTGACTCAATTTTCCTGGCTTCTTCCTCTATCCTGGTTTCTACCTCCGTCTTGATTCTGTTGGATCTGGAAGAGGAATCCTCCAGTTGTTTGCTCAACTGTTCGTCTTTCTCCATCAACAGAAGCAGCATGTCCTCAATTGAGGACTTTTTCTTCTTGAAAGTCTCTATCTCTGCCAGGAGGGACGTGTATTCCTTGTTTGTTTTTACTTCATCCAATTTTTTCTGAAGCTTCTTCGTCTCTTCTTCGTTGCTAAGAAGCTCCAGTTCTTTTTCCTTCCGTTCAACCTGCAGTTTCTTCTGCTCTTTTTTGACTGCGGTAAGGTCTTTTTGCACCGTCTCAACGGATTGTTCCATCTGTTTCTTCTTGAGGGGGGAATTGTTGATTGTTTCCTGGAAATCCTGTATTTCGGTGTCCAGTTCCTGCAGTTTTACAAGCTTTTCAATTTCCTGTGTCAACATAGAACACTATAATAAACCATATGAATCCGCGTGTCAAAACTTTCCAATTCTTGAATGTTTTTTACTCCTCCGGGGATAAGATACCTCTATCGTTGATCTTATGCCTCCGCGCGGACTGAAATCGCCTCTGACTGTGCACCATCTGGGTTTACATGCCTTAACAACGTCGTCCAGTATCCTGTTTACTGCGTTTTCGTAGAAGATTCCGAGGTTTCTGTAGCCCTGCAGGTAAAGTTTGAGCGATTTGAGCTCTATAACGAGATCTTCAGGTTCGTATTCAATGACAATCATGCCGAAATCCGGCTGTCCTGTCCTTGGACACATGGAAGTGTACTCGGGTATTGTGGTGGTGATAGTGTAAAACCTGAATTGGTTGTCAAAACATTCTATCGCGGGAAGTTTTGCGTCCAGTCCCGCTTTTGCGCATCTGCCGTATCCTGTTTTGTTTTCTTTGTGCGTCACTTGAGAATCCTTTTACAGTACGATAGTGAAAGAATTGAATTCGCCGGTGTAAGATTGATCGGATTTGCTGATTTCCGAAATGTTTTTCCCAAGGTAACCGCTGTTCAATTTTTGCAGGAACATCTCAAGGTCGGCTTCTTTGCCTTCTGCGGTTATTTCCACGCTTCCGTCTGCAAGGTTTCTTACCCAGCCGCATACTCCGGTTTCTTCCGCTGTCCGACGGGCGTACCACCTGAATCCCACCTGCTGGACGTCTCCTCTTACGCAAACGTGGTACCTTTTCATTAATGCTTGAAAGGAGGAGGCCGTTTGAACGGCCTCCTCCTGGTATCATCTCAATATTCGGGATAGGGGGGCGGGGTCGGACCTGCTTTCTCTTTCTTTTCCGGTATCTCGGTAACAAGAGCCTCCGTGGTAAGCAGGAGTGCCGCCATGCTTGATGCGTTCTCCAGGGCAGTCCTTACGACCTTTGTCGGGTCAACTATGCCTGCCTTCACCAGATTCTCGTACTCGTCCGTTTCCGCGTTGAAGCCGAAGTTCTCCTCGGAAGAATCCTTCACCTTCTGTGCCACGACTGCGCCGTCAAATCCCGAATTCTCGGCGATCTGTCTTATGGGTGTTTCAAGGGCTTTCTTCACGATCAGCGAACCGGTTTTTTCATCGGCGTCCGCAAGTTTGAGCTTGTCAATTTCATTCTGGCATCTCAAGAGGGCAACTCCGCCTCCGGCAACAATGCCTTCTTCCACGGCCGCTCTGGTGGCGCTAAGGGCATCTTCCACGCGAGCCTTTCTCTCTTTCATGTCCGTTTCGGTAGGTGCTCCGACGTTGATGACCGCAACTCCTCCGGCCAGTTTCGCAAGACGTTCCTGGAGTTTCTCTCTGTCATAATCGGATGTTGTCTTCTCAATCTCGCTTCTTATCTGGCCCACGCGTCCCTGTATCTTTGAAGCTGTTCCTTCGCCTTCCACGATAGTGGTGTTTTCCTTGTCAACGATGACTCTCTTCGCTTTTCCGAGCATGGTCAAGTCTATGTTCTCAAGCTTCAACCCGAGCTCTTCCATTATTGCCTGTCCTCCGGTGAGGATGGCAATGTCTTCCAGCATCGCCTTCCTTCTGTCACCGAATCCCGGTGCTTTTACCGCACAGCAGGAGAAAGTCCCCCTGATCTTGTTGACAACCAGGGTCGCAAGGGCCTCACCCTCCACCTCTTCGGCGATTATGAGCAGGGGCTTTCCTGCCTGGGCAACTTTCTCAAGAAGAGGAAGTATGTCCTTAATGGCAGAAATTTTCTTGTCATGGATGAGTATGTATGCATCGTTAAGGATACTTTCCATTCTTTCGGCATCCGTCACGAAATAGGGAGAGAGGTATCCCCGGTCAAACTGCATTCCTTCCACAACCTTAAACTCGGTCTCCGTACCTTTTGCCTCTTCAACCGTTATTACCCCTTCCTTGCCGACCTTGTCCATTGCATCGGCTATGATATGTCCTATCTCCGAGTCGTTGGCGGCGGCGATGGTTGCAACCTGCTGTATTTCATTCTTGTCCTTGATGTTCTTGCTCATTGATTTGAGTTTGTCCACCACGGCTTTTACCGCTTTCTCTATTCCTCTGCGCAGGTGCACGGGATTTGCTCCGGCTGCAACGTTCTTGAAACCTTCTCTTGCAACCGACAGCGCGAGGATGGATGCGCTCGTTGTTCCGTCTCCGGCTACGTCGTTTGTCTTGGAAGCGACCTCTCTAAGAAGCTGGGCGCCAAGATTTACGGTCGGATCTTCCACCTCAATTTCCTTTGCTATTGTTACGCCGTCGTTTATGACGGAAGGCGAACCGAACTTCTTTTCCAGAACCGCGCACCTGCCCTTGGGACCGAGCGTCGGTTTCAGCGTATCCGCCATAATGTACATTCCTTCCAGTAGCTTTCTTCTCGCTTCTTCTCCGAGTATTATCTGCTTAGCCATGTAACACCTCCGTTATTTTTTTAGTCAACAACGGCAAGTACGTCTTCTTCTCTCAAGATCATATATTCCTTGCCGTCAACCGTGATTTCCGTTCCGGCATACTTGCCGTAAAGGATCTTGTCACCGACTTTCACTTCCATCGGCACAAGTTTGCCATTCTCGTCAAGTTTGCCTTTTCCTGCTGCGACTACTTTGCCTTCCTGCGGCTTTTCCTTTGCGGTATCAGGAAGTATGATACCACCTTTGGTTTTTGCTTCCGCTTCCAGCGGTTCAACCACTATTCTGTCTCCGAGTGGTCTTAACTTCATCTTTCCCATAATCTGCCTCCTTTTTGACCTTATATGGTATTTTAGTTCAGACCTTCTTTCTTTTACCAAGTTATAAATTATACCTCAAAAATGACAATTGTCAAGAGTTTCTTTCCTGACTTGAACACAGCTTATTTAAAGCGGAATCCTTCCTCTATCATAACAAG
>CAYQXZ010000006.1:0-31966 GCA_964421645.1 uncultured bacterium | reverse complement strand
CTATAAGAGACATCATTATCGATAATTCGACAGATATTGTAATAACAAACACTTTATGCACGCCTGACGGGGCAATCGCCGCTAAAATTGCCAGGGTTCCGCATATATGGTGGGTTCATGAGATATTGAGCACACATAAAGACATAGTATCTGTTTTGCCGCTGGAAATGTTTTATTCGACAGTGGCATTTCTATCCGATTCGCTTTTTTGTCCGTCAGAAGCAGTAAAAAAAGAATTAAACTCCTTTATTAAGAATTCGGACATCCCCATTGAAAGAATATATAACGACATTGATATACGGCCGGAACCGCAATTTCTATCGGAAGGAAGCACAAAAACCATTGTCACAATTAGTAATATTTCCAAGAATAAGGGGATTTCCGTGTTGTTGGAATCTGCCGACATAGTTTGCAGAGAAATTCCGGATGCAGTATTTCAGGTTATAGGTCGCGTAGAAGACAAGGAATATTATAAGAACTTACTTGTGAAAAGAAACAGCATGGGATTGGAAAAACAATTCTGTTTCAAAGGATTTCAGGACGACGTATATCAGTTTCTATATACAAGTGATGTCTTCGTTTCAGCTTCAATGAGCGAGGGCTTGGGAATTGTCCTCCTTGAAGCGATGAATGCCGGAAAACCAGTGGTCGCTACCGAAAGCGGCGGCGCGGCAGAAATGGTTGTAGACGGAGAAACGGGATTTCTTGTTCCGGTAAACGACAGCAGGATAATGGCTGAAAGAATTATTGCTCTTCTTGAAAAACCAGAGGATGCCATGAATATGGGGAGAGCAGGATATGAACGAGTTAAGAAGAACTTCTATCTACAAAAACAAGTTGATGCCTTTTCAGAATTGCTGGAAAAACAGCAATCCCAACTAAAAACACATCAAATAAAACCGTCAAATTCAGTTTCTGCTTTGGTGAAAAACCTTGATTCCATAGGGGATGAATATTATAGAATACTTTCATCCAGATCGTGGAGATACACTGCTTTTTTAAGACATATAAAAAAGATGGCTTCATCTTTAAGAGTGAAATGGCTCCATAAGGGCTAATGCAAAGCAGCTGTTTGTAAAAAATAGGAAAATTGGTTATGCCGCACGTTTTTAGCGATACGAGAAAATTATTCACCCGCCAGAAAGTGAAAAGTGCATTTATTATTATACGCATGTTTGGCTTTATTCCTCTCTTCAAGGGGATTATATACGAAATCAAATTGATGCTTTTCCAGAACTATTCCAGATGGATAAGGCAGAGCGAAAACTCGCATATAAATCGGCATGACACAGAACTTCCCTATATGCCAAAAATCACAATTGTTACCGCTGTTTTCAATCCTCCGCTGAATATCTTGAGAGATACAATGGAATCCGTCTTGAGCCAGACCTATGCCAATTGGGAATTCTGCATTGCGGACGGAAAAAGCAACGAGGGTATACGCGGACTGCTGGAGGAATACGCCAGGAAAGACCAGAGAATCAAAATTGTCTTCCTTGATGAAAACAAGGGTATAGCGGGAAACTTCAACGAAGGAATTCGTCCGGCAACCGGGGAATACATCTCTTTCCTTGACCATGACGACATGCTCTCTCCAAATGCGCTTTTTGAGATTGCAAAGAGGATTAACGAAGAAAAAGAGATTGACATACTGTACTCGGATGAGGATCTGGTTGACGCTTCGGGAGTCAGAACAAATCCTGAATTCAAGGCAGACTGGTCGCCCGACCTTTTGAGAAGTTATAACTACATGACCCATTTTTTTGTCATCAGAAAAATCCTGCTGGATGAAATAGGCGGTTACAGGGAAGGATTTGACGGGGCGCAGGACTACGACCTGATATTGAGGGCAGCGGAAAAAACGAAGAATATTGCGCACATACCCAAAATCCTTTATCACTGGAGGCATTCACCTGGTTCAGTTCTGGCAGATGCTGACAACAAGCCACAGGCGAACGAAAACGGAAGAAGGGCGGTTGAAGAGCACCTGGAAAGAATGCAGTTGAAAGGCAGGATCACATATGCCAGGAATTTGTACTCGTACCGGGCAATCTATGAAATTGAAGGCGTTCCAAAAGTTTCTATCATCATACCCAATACCGACCACAGGAAGGAGCTCGCAAGATGCATTGCCTCGGTATTGAGCAAGAGCACGTACCGCAACTATGAAATCCTGATAGCGGAGAATAATTCTTCCGGAAAGGAGATTTTCGACTATTACAAGGAACTGTCCGGCAACGAGAAAATAAGGATTCTCACATGGAAAAAGCCGTTCAATTACTCTGCGATAAACAACTTCTGCGTACAGCATGCTTCCGGAGAGTTCCTCCTCTTTCTCAACAACGATACGCAGGTGATATCACCGGACTGGATTGAGCAGATGCTCATGCACTGCCGTAGGAAAGACGTGGGCGCCGTTGGCGCGAAACTCTACTATCCCGATGACACGATACAGCACGCGGGAGTCATAATCCTTAAAGGCGGTATGCCTGTCCATGCCTTCAGGCATTTCCACCGGAGACAGGCAGGGTATATGGCAAGACTCAACCTTATCCAGAATTACAGCGCGGTAACCGCGGCCTGCATGATGTGCAGGAAAAGCGTTTTTGAAGAAGCTGGCGAATTTGCAGAGGAATTCGCTTTCGCCTACAACGACACGGATTTCTGCTTCAAGATACGTGATAAGGGATACCTTGTTGTCTGGACGCCCTACGCCGAGCTGTACCACTATGAAAGCAAGACGCGCGGCTACGATACCACAAGGCGGAAAAAAGAGATATTTAATAAAGAGTACGCATTATTCAAGGAAAGAGGGAGAAAGGCTATAGAAAAGGGAGACCCCTATTACAACCCGAACCTGACACAAAAAAGACCGGATTTTTCTCTTAGCATAAAATGAGCATCATGAAGATTGACGCGCATGCGATAGGATTATAATTAAGTTATCCCTTTTGCAGGAAATACGGACATGTTGAAAATAGAAAATCATCAGAAAAAGTTATCGGTGGCAATTCTAAACAAAATCATTTTCCTATTCCTGCTTCCCTTTGCTATCGGCAATAAGAAACGCCCCTTTCCTGGAAAAGTCAAGAAAATTCTCATAATCAGGGCTGACCACCTCGGCGATGTCATCATGTCAACTTCTATATTCAGAGAGATTAAAGGTAAATTCCCTGAGAGTCATGTATCTGTGCTGGTAGGTAATTGGGGGAAGCAGGTACTGGAGCCGAATCCGTATGTTGACGATATAATCGTCCACAGTTGCCCATGGTGGAAGAAGGTTCGAGGCGAAAGAGTGAATTATGTCTCATGGTTATTGAAAGAACTGCCTGAAACAGTGAAAAGACTTCACAAAGAAGCATTTGATATAGGGATTGACCTTAGAGGCGATTTCAGGCACATCCTCTTTTTTCTTTTTCTACCAGGAGTCAGGTCCAAAATAAGCTATGATCGTTCCGGCGGGGAATATCTTTTAAATAAAGCAGTAGATTATGAAATTGATGAGCATGAAATCGAGAAAAACTTCAAGCTCATGAAGAATCTTGACATTGCGGTTTCAGACCAATGTAGGAAGAGGCCTCAGATTTTCTTAAAACCTTCAGATGTTGAAGGAGTCAACAGGATCCTTGAAACTCATGAGGTCGTCGATAACAAACTCAAAATAGTTATTCACCCTTCGGCTGGCAATTCGTTGAGAGTCTGGCCTGCCTCAAATTTTGCCGAGATAATTAATTGGCTATTTCTGAAATACAGACCTGTTGTATTCCTTGTGGGTACGGAGAAGGAAGCAGGGATAGGCAGGGAAATAGAAAAAACAACCGAATCCCAGGTCATCAATTTAATCGGCAAACTGAAAATAGGAGAAACCGCTGCTTTAATCAAGAAATCTCATTTTTTCATGGGAAATGATTCTTCAATTGCCCATCTTGCTTCATCTTTTGAAATACCGTTATTAATTCTGTATGGTCCCACAGATCCGCATAGATGCCTGCCATATTCTCCTCATGTGAATTACATTTATAACAACATTTCTTGCTCCCCATGCCTGCAAAAAAAATGCCTGCTGACGAAAACTAAAAACATAAGCGCTTGCATGGAACAAATCTCTGTTCCCGAGGTAGAGAGTAAAATTGAAGTACTTCTTAAAGAATTCAATCTTTATTAAAAATCTTAGAAATGGATGACGAAGTCCAGGATAAAAAATAGCAGTTTGTTCCTGAATATCTCATAGCCGGTGATTCCGGCATCCCGAAGTAATTCCCTTATGTCTTTCAGAGATAGAAGGTTCATGTAGTCCCCGCAGGCCCATTCTTTCCCCAAGGAAGCAAGGCACCTGTCGAAATGCCTTTTGGGCAGGTAGTGGAGCAGTGGAATCCTCGTATGCACCTCCACGGGAAAGCACCTGTTGGGGGTCGTTATGAAACTGCTTTTTGCGACCCTTCTGATTTCTTTCAGGAAATGCACCTGTCTTTCCCTGTTCCCCACGTGTTCAAGTACCGCATTGGACCAGCATATGTCAAAACTATTTTCCTCAAAAGGAAAACTTACTCCATCGTACCTGATTGCCTTAACCTTGGGATATCTTTCCGAAAAAAGAGCAGGGGCGTCTATGCCCAGGGCCGTTATGTTTTCCGGGTACGGATAGTGTTTTTCGAGGTAATTGTCAACAGGCGAGAGTTCGTATTCGCCGAATCCGGCGTCAAGAATTGTTGTTTCCGGAGTAAGCATGTACAGAGCATTAAAGAGTTTCCATTTCCTTTTCCGATTGAATGCGGATATCCTGTACGCAATTGACATGGGCCCGCTCAAACAGTGAGGCCGTACTTTTCAGGTGACATCAGAACCTTCTTGATGTGTTCTGAAAACTCTTCAATATCAACAAGATCTTCTTTTATTATCTTCAGAAGTTCTTCTTCCGTAACTTCAAGATAGAAATGTATCAGACGGTTTCTATATCCTGCCATCTTTATCAGCTTTTCCTGGGCAAATTCCTGCGGGACAATTTTCCTTTTTCCAAGAAGTATGGCTATTTCTTTATATGTACCGGCTCTTGCCCCGGGTATTCTTGAAAGAATATGACTGCCTATGTCAAATATTGCCTCAAGTGCCCGTCTCAAAAAATGTTCTGCAACAGCGAAATTCTTGTCTTCCAGAAACTCTTTATATTCCATGTTTTGAAAAGGTTCAATTTCTGCAACGTTTTTCCTGATTTCTTCAAGCCGCGAAAGTATAACTTCTCTGTTTATGGGGACTTTTCTCATCTTATCGCCTCCAGAAGTGCTTCTTCAAATCTATTCTGATGAAATCTGAAATCAAGATATTCTTTCATGATCTTTTCTTTATAGTCAAGAGAAGAACCCGCCGTTTCTTCATACAACAATCTTCCCGACGTCACCACGTCAAATTTCAAACTAAGCGGTGCAGTGTCCAGAAATGCAATATCCACCTCTTTATGTTCATCGGAAAAATAGTCGGAAAAAAGTCTGTACAAATCATCATAGGTGTCCAAATTTGAAGGCTGTGCAGTTAAAACCGCTATATCAATGTCAGGTTCAATTCCATAACTTTTGCTGACATACGAACCGAAGATATAAACAAGTTGTACCTCCAAATCCATCAGTTTCTGCTTTGTTGCAGTGTCCATGTTCTTTTTCATACATCTATGATAAGTTTTTATTTTTCCAAAGTCAATTTTCACTGCACCTGTGAAAAGATGTATAATGGGGGGGTGAAGATAGCGATTGTGGGGACGAGAGGGATACCTGCGAAATACGGAGGATTTGAGACCTGTGCGGAGGAATTGAGCACAGGACTCGTAAGGAGAGGTCACAGGGTTCTTGTCACCTGCAGGAAATACCTGTATGAAGGGATGCCGGATGAATACAAGGGCGTTGAGCTGTGTTACCCGCCCAGCCTGCGGGGGAAGGCAACGGATACATTCTCCCACACTTTTTTCAGCATCTTAAGGGCCATGCTCTGGGCGCCCGACGTGATTCTCATTTTCAACTCGGCAAACAGCCCGCTTGCGGTACTCCCGAAACTCCTGGGCAAGAAGGTGGCCATAAACGTTGACGGGCTGGAGTGGAAGCGGGCAAAGTGGGGGAGGGCGGCAAAGCTGTACTATAAATTTGCGGAGTCCTTCTCGTGTCTCGTGGCTGACACGGTTATTTCGGATGCGGTGGCGATAAAGGATTATTACCGCTGGAAATACGGAAGAAGAAGCGTCTTCATCCCTTACGGCGCACACGTCATAGACAGCAGGTCACCGGAGGTACTTGACCGGTACGGGCTGAAGCCGGACGGCTATTTCTTCACGGCCAGCCGCCTTGAGCCGGAGAACCACCAGGATCTTTCTGTAAAGGCTTTCAGGGACGTGACAACTGACAAGCTTCTCGTCATAGCCGGGGCGGCCAACTGGGACAGTCCGTATGTCAGGGAGATCAAGCAGACCGATGACACACGCGTGAAATTCCTGGGGCCCGTATACGAACCCGGACATGTGGAGGAGTTGCACTGCAATTGCTACGCCTACATACACGGCAACGAGGTCGGCGGAACCAACCCGGCACTGCTGAAAGCGATGGGATGCGGGAACTGCATCATAGCCCTGGACGTACCGTTCAACAGGGAGGTACTGGAAGACGCCGGGCTCTATTACAGGGATGCGGACGGGCTCCGGGATAACATTGAGTTCCTGCTGATAAATCCCCATTACGTGACTGGATACAGGGACGCGGCTCGCACCAGGGCAAAGAGACTGTACAGGTGGGAAAAGATCGTTGAGGACTACGAGAGGGTTTTCATAGCACTGAAAAATGGAGAGTAGAAAATTTCTTCTGATTCTTGACGGGGTTGTCATTTACGTTTCTTTCATGCTCGGTTACTATTTCAGGTTTTACACCGGTTTTTTTCCGGACAGGGGCGTTCCTTCAGTATTTTTCTACCTGAACATAACGCTTTTTGCGGTTGCCGTATACCTCGTTATCCTTGCATCCCTGGGCATGTACAGGAGCAGGCTTTTCATGAATTTCGTGAAGGAGCTGTCCGGCATAATACAGGGAACGTTCTGGACCGGCATTGCTCTCACCGCGGGCACATTCTTCTACAGGGGATTCCTTTATTCAAGAATTGCCGTGGGTTTTTCACTTGTTTTCTCGTTCATCCTTCTATGGACGGTCCACTACGCATCCGTGAAGACGGCACGGGCCGGAAGGAAAAACTTCCTGATAATCGGGTCGGGTAACCAGGTTGATTCACTGATAAAACGATTGAGAATCCACTTGCCCGGGAAGACTCATCCGGACGTATTGCCGGGTTATGACGAGAAGGCGCTGAAGGAGAGACTGGACAGGGAAAATCTCCCCGTGATAATAGCAAGCCCGGGGAATTACGATGAAAACTTGAAGCTCGTAAGGTTTGCAAACGAAAACAAGCTGCAGCTTTACCTGATACCCGGAGTATACCAGTTCCTGCATTCCGGTGAGACAGACGACATTGACGGGCTTCCTTTCATGGTGTCAGGCAAGATACCCGTTGAGAAGTTTCCCGGATGGATTCTCAAGAAACTCTCCGATATAATAATAGGCGGCATTGTTTTTCTTCTGTTCTGCATCACACTCCCCATTTTTTCCATAGTGATCATGGCGGACTCGCGCGGTCCTGTATTCTTCAGGCAGGAAAGGGCAGGGTATAACGGCAGGATATTCAGAATATTTAAGTTCAGGACGATGAGATTCCCGTTTGTGCAGGACCATCCGTACACGACTCCAGACGATAGGAGACTTACAAGAACGGGCAGATTCTTGAGGAGATACAACCTTGACGAGCTTCCGCAGATCTTTAACGTGCTAAACGGGGAGATGTCCATTGCAGGTCCCAGGCCGATATCGGTGAAAGACAGGTTTTTCTTTGAGCACGACTATTTCAGCCTGCGGCTGAAGGTGAAGCCCGGACTTACAGGATGGGCGCAGGTGCACGGATTGAGGGGCGGTCACATTGAGCCGGAGGAGCGGTTACAGTATGACCTCTATTACATTGAGAACTGGAGCATATGGCTTGACCTGGCTATAATAATGTTGTCGCCCGGAGCGATTAAGAATGCGTTTTAGGAGAAAGAGACGATGAAAAAAAGAGAAAATACAAGAGGCGGTATTGACCCGCTCAAGATAACGGCACTCTTCCTGTTCCTGTTTGTGGGCCCTCTTATCATATTCAAACCGGCCTACGACTATACTGTCGTGAAAAATCTTACCGGCTGGCTCTTTTGTATTCTTCTTTCGGTGGTCTTCCTGTTTCAGAAGAAAAACTTCGTATTTGAAATCCGGAACTTCGCGGTTTTCCTGGCGTTCGCCTTCTGGGTTCTGCTTCTGGCGCTTAACGCCAGGTACGGGACAGGCGCAGCAAGAGCGCTGGAGGATTATCTCCTGTATTTTCTCATTTTCACGTTCGCCATGAACATACGTCTCTCAAGAGGCGAAACATACCTGTGGCTGGCTTCCGGCTTCATCGCCACGCTCACCGCGCTATTCAATTTCCTGGGTCCGAGGAGATACGTGGTCTCAACCTTCGGCAATCCCAACTTCTATGCGGGGCATATCATGATGCTCATGGCTGTAGCATTTTCCTTTCTTTTTGTAAAAGAAAGCGACAGGAAAGAAAAATACTTCCTGACGGCATTTATCGTTTTTGCGTTTTTGAGCATACTTGCAACGAGGTCCCGCGCCGCGGCATTCGGGTCTGTTTTCGGTATCGCCACCGTGGCGTTTCTATTATATGGCCGCGGTTCTCTCCTGAAGAAATGGAGTGGTTATGCCGTGATTCTCATAGCGGGACTGGCCGGCTATACCCGTATCGCCCACTGGATTGCAACCAACATAAGGATGTACATCTGGAAAGGCACCCTTCGCATGATAAGCGCGAAACCCTTCACGGGATGGGGTCCGGGGAATTTCCCCTTCATATATCCATATTACAGGATACGGGAGTATTTCTTGCAGCTGACCAAAACTCCCGTGACAATACAATCGCACAACGAGTATCTACAGCTCCTTGCGGAAACGGGAATCGTGGGACTTGCGCTGTTCCTCGGATTGATAGTCATAATTATATTCGGAGTGCTGAAAAAAATCAATCTGAATGATTCACCCCTCACCCAATCACCCCCACCTTCATCCTCCCCCCTCAAGGGGGAGGAATCAAGGAAGAAAACACAGAAAAAGGACACAAGTAATTGGGAGGGGATATTCATCAGGGGATGCATAGGGGCGATGGCGGCGGTTCTTGTGGACAATATATTCTCAACCAACTTGAGAAATCCTTCAACCGCAATGTATTTCTGGTTCCTTGCCGGTACGTGCGCAGGCTATGCGGGAAAGAAGGAAATCAATTTCAAAGCTTCAAAATATCTGTGGTATGCGGCAGGATTTGCGGCATTCGTGATGTTTGTTTTTACTTCATTCTACAGGATCACTCCGGACATCTACCTTAAAAGAGGGATCTGGGCAAAGGAGGCGCACAGGCTGAATGAAGCAATATCCAATTACCACATAGTATGTTCCATAAACCCGCACAATTACGAAGCGTTTTACAAGATGGCTTTTGCCTACGGAGAATCCGGAAGACTCAAGGAATCAGAAAAGATTTACCTGTATATCAACAAGAATATATTTCCCCACTTTGCGGAAACTGACAAGAACCTGGGAACGGTTTACCTGCGGCTTGGAGATTACCGGAAAGCGCTCTATTACTATAAGTGGGCTGAATGGCTGAACCCGTACGACATAGACGTGCTTTGCGGGACCGCCTCCATGTACATCATGTTCTACAACGACCCCAGGCAGGCAGTCGGCTATCTTGACAGGGTCTTGACAATAGACCCCAAAAACGGTTATGCTAATACGGTTTTGGCATTGCTGAAAAAAGAAGGAAAGATATAGGAGCAGATTGAGAAACAAAATCATGGACCCCTCACAAGAAAGTTTGGAATGTGAGGGTTCGGGGTAAAGGAGAAATAAATGGGAAAGGTATGCGAACTCTGCGGGAAGAAAAGCAAAACGGGGAACACCGTAAGCCATTCAAACGTCAAGACAAGAAGGGTATGGAAACCCAACATCCAGAGACTGCTTGTGGAGATTGGCGGCAAGAGGAAGAGAATTAACGTCTGCACCACCTGTATCAAGTCCGGAAAGATAAAGAGGCCCGTGGTGAAGCAGCCGGTTGCCGGGGAATAACTTCACCCCCACCTTAATCCTCCCCCCTCAAGGGGGAGGAAATGTGGTTATGAAGATCGTAAATAACGAAGGATTTTCAGGTACAGCCTGTATAGACCGCTGTTTTCTCTCGCGCGCGGAGTGTAAAAAATATCAATTCTCTCTCCGTTTTCCGGAACGGCCGAAGAATCGTCGGCAAGGAAAGACTCAAACATCCTGTCATTCTTACCGGTAATCCAGAAACTCCTCTCTTCGTTCCTGCTCCGTGCGATGTTCTTGACGGCAACACCCCTGCAAAGGAAAACGGGTGCGGGATTGCCTTTGCCGTAAGGTTCCAGGGTTTCGTCTATTTCCTTTATCAATTCAGGCGTCAGTTCTTCCACGCCCAGTTCGCAGTCATAATACTCGCCGCTTTCCTCCGCGTCCCAGTCAATCTCCTCCCAGAAACGCCTTATCTTTTCAAGATGTTTCACCGAACACTTGAATCCCATTGCGCACGGGTGGCCTCCCATTGAAAGCATATATTCTCCGAGAGGCTTGAGCTTTTCATAGAGGTTGTATCCCCTCGGCGCTCTAATTGACCCCTTAAGCGAATCCTGTGTTGCGGCGCCCACGAGATACGGTTTGTTGTATTTCCCTGAAAGCCTTGAGGCAATTACCCCGCAGATGCCCGGGGAAATGCTTTCCGAAACGATGAAACCCTTATCCTTCCTGTGGTGCTGAAGGTTCTCCATTTCCCTGGCGACCGTCCTGTATCTCAACCTGTCGGTCTTTTCTATTTCATCGCCAAGCTCCCTGATCCTGTCTTCGTCGTCTTCCGTCAGCAGATCAAGGGCAATCTCCGGCTTGCCCATCCTCCCCGGAGAATTCAGCCTGGGATTTATCTTCATACTAACGTCTCTTGTGGTAAACGGAGGGCGCAGGTTCTGTTTTTCAATGAGATGGGCAAGCCCCTTTATTCCGGTAAAGGGAAGCCTCCGCAGCCCCTCCCTGACAAGTATCCGGTTTTCGCCTGTCAGCGGGAGGAAATCCGCAAGGACCGACAGGCACACCGTCTCCATGAAATTGTGAAAATACTTCTCGCTGATGCCCGGAAGGATGAGCGCCATGCCTTCTATGAATTTGAAGACGATGCCTGCCCCGCTCAAGTTCCTCGTTCCTTCAGGCCAGTCGTCCGCAAGACACGGGTCCACGTACACATGGCTCTCCGGCAGGCGCAGCGAATTGCACATGTGGTGGTCAAGCACTATGCACCTGATGTCTTCCTTCTCCGCTTTCTTGAGAGCGGCGAAGGAGGATATCCCGCAGTCAACCGAAACAAGAACCGAATACCCCTCCTGCTTCAGGTCGGCTATCAGATCTTCCTCTATCTCGTAGTCCTCGTCAAGGCGGTGAGTCAGCCGAAGCGAGAATTCAGCGGAGACGGCTTCAAGGTACTTCAGGATAAGAAAAACCGCACAGATGCCGTCGGTGTCCCCGTCGCCGTATACGAAGATTTTTTCCCTGTTGAGGATGGCTTTCTTAAGGGTTTCGCAGGCTTCGCCCATGCGGGGTATGGTGAAAGGCTCCGAAAGGCTTGAGATCCCGGCATGGAGAAATTCATGCATCTCCTCTTCCGTCTTCAATCCCCTTCCGGCGAGAATCTTTCTTATGAGCGGGGATATTGCCTGTCTTTCCATGACTTAATCCGCATTTTCCCTCTCCCTTGAGGGGAGAGGGTTTAGGGTGAGGGTGTTGAGGAAACCCATGATTTCACCCCCACCTTAATCCTCCCCCCTCAATGGGGAGGACATTATGGGGATAGGGTGCGCACCTTCACTCCGGCTTCCTTGAGCAGGTCGCCGGAGATGGCGTCCGGGTACCCGTCCTTTATTATTATCTCTTCAATGCCGGCGTTAATAATCATCTTGGCGCAGACACTGCACGGATGGCACGTGATGTAAAGAATGCTCCCCTTGATTGAAATTCCGTACCGCGCCGCCTGTATAATGGCGTTCTGTTCTGCGTGAAGCCCCCGGCAAAGCTCGTGCCTTTCGCCCGAGGGTATCTTCATCTTCTCGCGCAGGCAGCCGATTTCGCCGCAGTGGGTTATCCCCGACGGCGCTCCGTTATATCCGGTTGCCAGAACTCTTTTTTCCTTCACGAGCACGGCCCCGACACTCCTTCTTATGCACGTGGAACGTGTGCTGACGAGTTCCGCGATCTTCATGAAATACTCGTCCCAGCCCGGCCTACTTGTAGCGGAGCTATGGATGGATTGGGTATTCACCTGCGAACCTCCTCACTTTCTTTGCAATCTCTCTCAAAACCCTGTCGTCGTTCCTGTGCTTGAGCGCATCGTCTATCCAGCCTGCGATGAGCTCCATCTCCTTCTCCTTCATTCCCCTGCTCGTAACCAGCGGCGTGCCGAAACGTATGCCGCTCGCGGTCCTGGGCGGTTCCGGGTCAAAAGGGATGAGGTTCTTGTTGGATATGATGCCGACGCTCTCCAGGAGCACTTGGAATTCATTTCCTTTTATTCCCTTGTTCCTCAAGTCAAGCACCATGAGGTGGTTATCGGTGCCGCCGCTGACGACCCTGTACTGCCTCTTCCTGAATTCCTCGCACAACTTTTTGCTGTTGATGACTATCTGTTTCTGGTACTCCGTAAACTCGGGCTTCATGGCATCCTTGAACGTCGCCGCCTTGGCCGCTATTATGTGCATGAGCGGACCGCCCTGGATACCGGGTATTATGGAATTATCCAGCCTGTCGCGGTATTTTGCCTGGCAGAGTATGAGTCCGCCCCTGGGACCCCTCAAGGTCTTGTGGGTGGTTCCCGTCACGAAATCCGCAAGACCGACCGGCGTCGGATGAATCTTTGCAACTACCAGCCCGAAAATGTGCGCTATGTCCGCCAGCATTAACGCGCCGGCCTCTTTCGCTATGGCCGAAAACTTCTCAAAATCTATTATCCTTGAATACGAGCTTGCGCCGCAGATGAGCATCCGGGGCTTTTCCCTCAGCGCTATCTCCCTGACGTTCTCGTAGTCTATCGTCTCGGTCTCCCTGTCAACGTCGTAAAAGACCGCGTTGTAGAAAGTCCCGGAGAAATTTGAGTGCAGGCCGTGTGTCAGGTGGCCTCCGGAGTTAATGTTCATCGCGAGAATCTTGTCGCCCGGTTTCAGGGA
Organism: uncultured bacterium; assembly: GCA_964421645.1. GTDB lineage: Bacteria > Ratteibacteria > UBA8468 > B48-G9 > JAFGKM01 > JAFGKM01. Next base: position 18,588 of record CAYQXZ010000006.1, on the reverse strand, counting down.
GGCAAAATAACAGGCCATGTTCGCCTGGCTGCCGGAGTGCGGCTGGACGTTTGCATGCTCGGAGGAAAAGAGACTGCACGCCCTCTCAACCGCCAGCGCTTCTATCTGGTCTATGTACCTGCAGCCGCCGTAGTATCTCCTGCCCGGGTAGCCTTCGGCGTACTTGTTTGTGAAGACCGATCCTGCCAGGCGCATGATGTCCCTGCTGACGATGTTCTCCGACGGGATCAGCCCGATCGTGTATCTCTGCTTTTCCTCTTCTTTTTTCAGTATTCTGTAAACTTCAGGGTCTGACTCTCTAAGCATTCTCAACCTCCACTAATGGTATTTGGGAAAAATCGGCGAAAAGATTGAAGAGGCCGTTGATTTTTCTCAAGAGCGCCAGCCTGTTGTCACGCAGCTTCCCGTCAGGGCACATAATGAGAATGTCATCAAAGTACCTGTCAATTACCTCTTTCCATCCGCTTAAATGCTGAAGAAATTCATCGTACTTTTTCTCGTCGCACAGCTTATTCATGGCTTCTTCCGACCTGTAGAATTCATAGAGTTCCTTCTCTGTCTTTTCCGGAAGAAGCGTTTCGTCAAACGCCTGCGGCTTCAGGCCCTTCTCCTCCGCCTGCTTGAGAATGTTGGCAACCCTGATAAACGGAACAAGTATGCTCTTGGCGCCCCTGCCGCTTTTGAAAAATTTTTCCAGGGCGTCTATCTTCTCCCTCATCATCACGAGATTCTCCCCGTGCGCGGAGATGACGGCTCTCCTGATGCCCGGAGTGGTTCCCTCTCCGGCAAGAAGATTTTCAGCCCTCTGCAGTATGAAATTAAGTATCCTGCCGGACACATCCGCCGGGGCATTGCCGTCAAAAACTTCCACGGCCTTCCTTACAATTTCCCGGAGCGGGAATTCCGTCTTCTCTTTCCAGGCAATTTCTATGAAACCGTTGGCAAGCTTTTTCAGCCCGTACGGGTCTCCGCCTCCCCCGACCTTCACTTCCTCAATAAGAAGGCCGCATATCGTTTCCAGCCGGACCGCCATTGAGACTATGCACGCCTCCCTTGTTCCCGGGAGCCGGTCCCCGCTGTACCTGGGGAGGTAATGCTCCTCAATACCGGAGCAGACGACGGCGTTATAGCCGTTCTTCTCCGCGTATATCCTTCCTATTACGCCCTCCAGGGAAGGAAACTCCGCAACCATGAGGGTGGGCAGGTCATTCTTGCAGAGCGAAATTATCAGGGATACGTTCTTCTTTTCCTCGTCGTTGACATCCATGCAGCCGGTAAGGATACCTCCTATCTTCTTGAATCTTTCAACCCTGTCGTGGACGCTCCCCCACCTCGGGTTATACATTATGTTTTTCAGCTGTTTCGTATAGGAGGCGAAATCGGCCTGCATGTCCTTTTCCATGAAAAAACCCGCGTCTTCCATCTTGGCATGCAGAACACTCTGGTAGTTATTCCTTACCCCGTCCCCTCCAACGCCGTCAAATACGGCAACGTAACGGGAATGGAGTTTCCCGCTTCCCTCGGTCAGGGGAATGCCGTTGAGCTTCCTGATCACCGCGCTCACGACCTCGTCCGGGAGATTCATGTGTTCGTCTTTCAGACTGCATACCTCAACGAAGGGATATTCCGCGAGCGCGGAGATATACCTCACGTATTCTTCGTCAAACGAGAGGCCGTTGTCCTGAATTTTCTTAACTATCGCCGCCTTTGTGAATTCAAACCTGACTTCGGGATCAAATATGACGAATTTCTTGAGCGCCTTATCCAGGTAGTCACAGGGACTTGAAACCGAAAACCTGCCCGGCGCCAGAATCCTGTGGCCGTACGAGAACCTGCCGCTTTTCACCCCGCCTATCTCCATACTTACGGCCTTCTCACCGAAGAGCGCCAGAATCCACCTGACAGGTCTTATGAAACTGAAATCCCCGGAGTTCCATCTCATCGCCCTGGGGATTTCGGTCTTCCTTATGCTTTCAGTCAGTATTCTTCCGAGTATCCCGGGCACGGACTCTCCCTTTTCCTCCCTCACCGCCACGAGGACTTTCTTTCCCTTTTTCTCCTTGACGAGAAGGTCCTTTGCCTCTATCCCGTGGGATGCCGCAAACTTTTCCGCCGCCGGCGTGTATTTCCCGTCTTTATCAACGCAGATATCAACGGGCGGGCCGTAGACCTCCGTTGTCAGGTCTCTCTGCATACCCGCGACGTCCCTGACGAAGAGAATCAGCCGCCTGCCGGTATGAAAAAAATTTACGGTACCGTGCTCAATCCTGTTTTCCGTAAGCAGGGAAGCAAGAACGGGCAGCCAGTTCTCCTTCAGGTAGTTTCCGGACCATGAAGGCAGGTCTTCGCATCCTATTTCTATGAGTACGTCTTTATTTTCCATTTTTTCGATTACTATTTCATCACCTCTTCCCCTCTCCCTTGAGGGGAGAGGGTCAGGGTGAGGGTTATAGAGTTAGAATGAAGATAAATTGCTACATTATATCCGATTTTGGTTTCCCGGACAACTTGAAAAAATAGACCGCCACTCCTGCAAGTATCAGGATATGCACCATCCATACCCCGAAGAAAACAGGTATCTTCCCTCCCTTTGCCAGGGTGAGCCCCGAAGAGTATATCCCGTAACATATGAACGACAGGAAAACTGCAAGTCCCAGGACAAACACCCTTGAAATCTTGTGCTTGACGTAAAAAAACGGAAAGAGCATAAACAGGAGAAAAAGGTTGAGGAGCGGGTAAGCGAACCTCTCGTGAAACGAACCCCGGATGGCCACCGGCAGTATCTTCAATTTCTCCATTTTCAGCATGAGTTCGCGCAGCTCGGTGTAAGAGAACTCATCTATGTTCTTTGAGGTATCCATGATGAGTTCCGGCTCAAGCATGATACCCAGTGTCATATTCTCAAATTCTTTAGAAGATTCAAGTCCGCCATCCCTGTCAAACGACCATATTTTTCCGTTGGTGAAAGTCCACATATTTTCCCCGAGGTACCTCGCCTTTTCCGCGTTCACGGTGATAATGCCGCCGTCCGGCCTTATCTCGGAAACCTGAATCTCCTCAAACGTTCCGGGAGACGTGAATTTCTCGCTGTAAAGGAGGTACCGCGGAGTGGAAAAATTGACTATCTTCTGTGTTTCCGAGGTGCTGTTGAGCCGCTTGAGAAAAACGGGTGCGGTGAAGTTTTTCACGTAGAAAGAGAGGGCGGATACGACAAATCCGCAGAAAAAAAGAACGATCAGTATCTTCACAGGCTTTATCCCTGAAATCTCAAGTATCCTGACCTCCCCGTATTTTATCATCTCCCCGAGCAGGAACATTCCGCTCAAGAAGGTCAGGACAGGCGAAACTTCAACGAATATGGAGGGAAGACGGTAGAACGCGGTAACGGCGCTGAAACCGCCCCCGTGCTTCACCGCGTCCTTCATGTTCTCAAGTATCTCTATGAAAAAGAAAACCATTAGGATTGATATACTCACCAGGAAAAACACCTTCAGGAAACTTGCAAGCGTGTACCGTGTTTTTATGATCATTTCATTTTCAGGAAAATCCCGCCCGTTATGACAAACAGCACAACCGGAAACCATTGAAAAACAGGAGTGCCTGCCTTAAGCGAAAGCGTCTCTCCCAGAATCATGAACTGCAGGAAGAGCAGGGTGATGCCGCCGCCGAGGCCTATGTGCAGCATCCTGCTCTGCTGCCGGAGTTTTATCCCGATACCCGCGCCCAGCAGAACGAAAATCAGGGGGATGACGGAAAACACGATTCTCTTCTGAACCTCTATCCTCTCATTTAATCCCCCGTTTGAAAGCAGGGCGCCCAGACGCATTTCCGAGAGGCGGCTCCTCATATGCACGCCCTTGAAACCCGCAGACACCGGAAAAGCGAACCTGTATTTTTCAAAATTAAGCCGCGATATCGTCCGCACGGAATCCGATATTATTATAAACCCTTTGTTCAGGTTAAATACAAGGTTGTTCCCGGCCGCGTCATAGCCGGCACTGCCTGACTCCGCCTTCAGGAAATTGGTTCTCCCGTCCTCGCGGTAGGTTATGGAAACGTTACCGAGTTCGTAGTCCGGAGAGATTTTCTCCACGTACACCGTTATGCCGGGTATATCGCTGACGATGTTCTTCTCCTGCAGGAGCGACAGCGGATTCCTGAACCTGATGCGGTATATCATGTCACGGTTCTTATAGCTCAACTCCGGAAGCATGAAAAGATTGAACGCCAGGAGAAAAATCACCCCGAAGAACGCAAAAGTCATTAGGGTGCTGACCGGCTTGTACGGACTTATGCCGGTGGATGACAGCACGAGAAGTTCCCTGTCTCCCGCCATGCGTGAGAACAGCGCCGTTGACGCGTACAGGAACGTCAGCGGGACAATGTAAACAAAAGCCGAGATAAGGGAGATAAGAAAAATTCCGACAACCAGCATCGGATAAAAGGTGCCCTTCACGAGAAATTCTATTATCTGGAATACTGCCTGGAGGGAGAAAATGAATCCGAAGACAATCATGGAAAAAAGGAAGTTAATCACGAACTCCCTGCCGACGTAACGGCTCTTGATTTTTGCTGTCATGATAAATATTGTAAAATATCGGGGCGATTATGTCTATTGAAAAACTTTTCAGACTCATGTGGAAGGAACAGTGCATGGGATGCGGGTCCGCGGAAGACCTGAACCGTTACGGATTCTGCAGGCCGTGCCAGGACGGGATCATTTTGCTTCAACAGCCGGCCGGCACGGACGATTTCCATATCCTCAAGTACGAAGGCCCGGTCAGAGACGCAATACATAATTTCAAGTATAACAGAAAAACATATTACGGGAAGAAATTTGCATTCCTTGCCTCGGATTTCATACGGGAAAACGGGCTTGAAGATTTTGACGTAATCATCCCGGTACCCCTCCACTGGAAAAAGGAATTCAAGAGAGGCTTCAACCAGTCTGCAATCGTATCAATTACTGTGGCAAGAATATTGAAAAAGAAATGCCTGTGCGGGATCCTGGTGAAAGTTAAAAACACCGTATCCCAGACCAAATTGAGCGAAAGCGAACGAAAGAAGAATGTCAGGGGCACGTTCCGCGTCAGAAGACCCAGACTCGTAAAAGAAAAGAAGATACTTTTGCTGGACGACGTGTACACTTCGGGGGCAACAACCGGAGAAGCGAAAAAGACGCTCCTTTCCGCCGGCGCCTCGCGCGTAACCATCCTCACCCTCTCCAAACCCTGACGCAAACTCTCATCCATTGACATTAACAGAGAAAAAAAGCTATCATAACCGTGTGAACAAACGGAGATACAATGGGAAGAAAATTGACAAGAATTGAGATACTCAAACGGCTAAAAAAAAATAAGGACGTATTGACAAAGTACAAGATAAAACAGATTGGTTTGTTCGGTTCATATGCAAAAGGCAAACAGAAAAAAGAAAGCGACATTGACATCCTGGTAGAGTTTTCTGAAGTGATTGATTTCTTTGAGTTTCTTGAAATTGAAGAATATCTTACGGATATACTGGGCAGCAAGGTCGATCTGGTTATGAAGCCAGTGCTGAAACCGGAAATCGGAAAACAAATTCTTTCCGAGGTCATATATGCCTGAAAAGAGAAGTTACATAGATTACGTGACCGACATCAGAGACCAATTGGACAAGATAAATACTTTCACAAGAAATCTTTCGTATGAGGATTTTATAAAAGACGAGAAGACCGTTTACGCCGTCATACGGTGTTTTGAAGTAATCGGCGAAGCAGTTAAAAGGTTGCCGGACAAGATAAAGAAAGAGTATCCTGAAATTCCGTGGAAGAGAATTGCAGGCATGCGAGATAAACTTATACATGGGTATTTTGGCGTTGACTACCAGACACTGTGGCAGACGATTCATAAAAGATGCCCGGAAATACGTCCTACCATAGAAAAAATTCTCAAAAATCTGCGTGCATAGGAACTTTTGTATAGATAACTTGCCATTATTCTATCCAATCCAACACTCCTTTCCGCCGGCGCCTCGCGCGTAACCATCCTCACCCTCTCCAAACCCTGAATCCGAACTGCCCTTGAAAAATTGCTTTATAATTGATATTCTTATCGCAACTTCCGCTGGTTAGTGTTAATATGAAGATCTATAATTCTTGAAGACCGGGATGGAGGGAAAATGAAAATTCTGGGGATAGGGGCACATCCGGATGACCTTGAGATACTTGCCGGAGGAACCCTTGCGAAATATGCAAAGACGGGCAATGAAGTGGTAATGGCTCACGTGCTCAACGGAGACAAAGGCTCTTTCAACATTCCTTCAAAAAAACTTGCCGCAATGAGGAAAAAAGAGGCGCGCGAGTCCGCAAAAATCATCGGGGCAAAAAGCATGGGACTTAACATCCCAGACGGAGAACTGTTTTCCGATCTCAAGACAAGGAAGATCATGATGGACCTGATTCGTTCGGTACGCCCGGATGTCATAATCACCCATTCCCCCAACGATTATTACTCCGACCACAATGCAACATCGGAGATTGTCTGCGGAGCAAGCTTCCTTGCCGCCGCGCCGCTTTTCAAGACGCGGAACAAGGCACATAAACTGATACCACCCATATATTTCATGGATAACGTTTGCGGAGTCAGTTTCCTGCCCACGTTTTACGTTGATATCACGGACACGTTTGACGAAAAGAAGAAGATGCTGGACTGCCACAAGAGCCAGCTGGAATGGCTGGAGGAGCACGACAGCGCAAACATGATGGAGACCATAGAGGTGGTTGCCCGATTCCGCGGCCTTGACTGCAAGGTGAAATATGCCGAAGGATTCAGGGAATACGAGGTATGGGGAAGAAGGTCGGCCAGAAGGCTGCTTCCCTGAAAAAGAGACGGGGGAGATATGTACAGGTCAAAAGCATTTGTCTACTACGGCCCTGGAAACGTGAAATGCGAAGAAATAAATATTGACTGCGGAGCTGAAGAGATTATCGTAAAGGTGAAAGCTTCCGCCCGCTGCGGCACGGATAAGACGATCTTCCGCAAAGGGCATTACAAGGTAAAGCCTCCCGCGGTCCTCGGACACGAGCTGTCCTGCGAGGTCATTGAGATCGGTCCGAAGGTCAGGAAATTGACGGACGGGATCGGTTACATGGAGGGGAAAAAAACAAGCGCTGACTTTAAGCCGGGCGACAGGGTCACCGTACAGTCCAGGATTGCCAGGTACAAAGACGGCCTGATGCTGCTAAACAATCCCATAACCATTTTGAGTTTTATACTTTATGCCGGTTATTCTCAATACATGAAAGTCACCAGGGAACTTATTTTATCCGGTTCCCTCATAAAGATACCAGGATGGGTTACCGATGAAGATGCAGCACTGGTGGAACCTGCGGCATGCGCACTTGAATCCATTTTTGCCACGCCCCATCCCGTGGGCGTGGAGAACGACGGAAGGCATATCTACCGCTCCGGCATCAAGAAAGGAGGCAATGCCTGCGTAATCGGTTCAGGGACTGTGAGCATGATTTATGCGCTGCTCTGTCTCCTGGAAGGCGCGGAGAGAGTTTTTATCCTCGTGCGTTCCGAGGATAAGGCCGGACTGGTCAGGAAACTGATGGGCGACAGGTTTACCGTCGTCGCCACAGGGGATTACGGAAGCAAACCCCTTGAAGAGAAATTGCAGGCGGAGGAAGAAATAATTTCAAAACTCAAGGAAGCGACCGGCGGATACCTTTTTGACGATGTCATACCTGCCTGCCCGAGCGGTGACGCGCAGAGGCTGATGCTGAAACTCTACACGCCCGAAGGATACGCGGTGGGCGCCTGTTTCGGCGGAACCCACGAACTGGTTGACGGCGCGGACATAGATCAGAACCATTACAGGTGCGCAAAAACCATAGGCACTTCAGGCTGTTCAACAAGGGCGATGGAAACGATTGCCGGATGGCTCGGCGAGAAAAAGATTTCCTTCAAAGGACTTACAAACCCGAGGCATTTCACGTTTAACGATAAGCCGGAAGAATTCTTCAATGCAGAAGGACTGAAACCCGTGCTGTATCCCTGGGAATGAAAAGTGAAAGAGAACGTTCTTATCTTCGGCGCAGGAGCGCTGTCTCTCGGGTTCCTTGGCCCCATGCTTTCGGAAGATTACAATCTGTCATTCTGCGACCTGGAGGTTAAGAAGGACCTGATTGACTCCATCCAAAAAGAAAATAATTACCTGATAAACGTCTGTTCGGACAGGATATTCCCGCTGCGGGTCTGCGGGGTGACCGCCTTCAACCTTTCCAGCGGGGAGGGGAAGAGGGCGGCTCAGGAAATGCTGAAGAATGTCCGCCTGGTCTTTACCGCGGTCGGCAGCAGAGGAATAGACAAGGTTATGGCCTTTATGAGGGACAGCAGTAAGAACAGGAAAGAAAGGCTATACATATTCCTGTCGGAAAACGACAAGAGCATCATAAAAAGATGGTCATATATACAGGGAGAAAAACTGGAGCTGTGCGATACAATCATGGGGAGGATGTGCAGGATAGACATCCCGGACAAATACTACAAGCCGGTCTTCCCGGGTTCCAACGAGGCTGTTGTTGCCGAAGACTTTCACGGCCTTCCGGTAAGTTCGGAAATCTACCGCAGGGCAGGGTTGCAGGGAAAAGCGTGGGAAGCGATGCCTGGAAGAAAATTCAAGGCGGCCTCACACCTCAAATTGTACGGCCATAACGGTGCGCACGCCTTACTATCCTACATGGGGGCACTGAAAGGGCTGAAGCGCTTTCACGAAGCGGATCCTGCCCTTGTTTCTGAAGCCGTTCTGTTTTTGAACGACGAGATAATTCCGTCAATGACCCATGAATACGGCGATGTCCTCAATATGAATGAACTGAAGGCATACTGCGCAAGATTGCCGGCAAGGATTACAAGCAGGACATTTTCTGATACCATTGAAAGGGGAATACGAGGTTCCATTGATAAAATAAAAGAGGGAGAACGGCTTGTTGAAGGAGCAAGGTTCGTGCTGAAATGCGGGCTTGTCCCGAGACATTTCTGCAGAATAATTGCCGCCGGGATAAGGATAAACATCCGGAACGGTTTGCTCTCCGGCTCTGATGACGGAATTATTTCAGGACACTGCAAGATCAGGGATGGAGAACTGGCCGGACTTATAAAAAAAGAAATGGAGGAACTGTCATGACGGAGAAAATCAAGGATCCGGGTTTGATTAAATCTGAAGACCTGGGAAAAGGGACGCACATAAAAATAAGAATTGTCAAAGACAGAGAGGAGGTCTCCGACGTTTTCGCGAGAACAATTGCGGACAAGATAATAGAAAACAACCGGGACGGACGAAATTCCACTTTTATCATGCCGGTCGGACCAACCGGCCAGTATCGGAAGCTGGCGTCTATCATAAACAGAGAAAAGATTAAACTCTCAAAACTTTACTTCTTCAATATGGACGAGTATGTGGGTAAAGACGGGAAGAACCTTCCCGCGGACCATCCTTTCAGCTTCACCCGTTTCGTTAATGAAGAATTTCTTTCTCTGATAGATAAAGGACTTGGTTTGAAAAGAGAAAATTTCCACGTCCCCGATGCGCAGAACTTGGGGCATATCGGCAAAACGATAGAAAAAGCTGGCGGCATTGACATATGTTTTGCCGGAATTGGATTGAACGGCCACGTTGCTTTCAACGAACCGCCCGACCCTTATGAGAACTGGACGGACGAAAGCTTTTCCCGTGCCCCCGAAAGAGTCGTCAAGCTGGCAACAACGACCAAGGCAACGAATGCGATATTCGGTACGGGCGGAGACCTGAAATCCGTTCCCGACTATGCCGTAACCATCGGCATGGATGATATCCTGGGTTCAAGACAGATACAGGTCTTCCTTGATTGGCCATGGCAAAGCAGGATAGTCAGGGAAGCGATCCACGGGACAGTGACCAAATTCTGCCCCGCATCATATATTCAAACACACAAGAACGTGGTTGTCACCATGGCCGGGTACGTGGCACGCAGGCATCCGCAGAAACCGGAATAGGGAGACGGGAGATAATTAATTGCCGCTGAACGCCGATTTGCGGGTGCCGGCAGGACAATCCAATATGGGCGGCTGCAAGTTGAAGGATGTTAATACCATGGGATTGGTGGAGCGCAAACTCTGGGACGACAGAAAAAACAACCCGGAGGCAATAGAAGCTGAATTTCGGGGCCCCAAGGGCAGGGAGTGGCTCATGAGGTGGTTGCCGTCACGCGCTCACGACAACGGCATGTTTTTAATTTTCAGCAACGGCGTTGGAGTTGATGATGACGAAATCAGAACAGGCAATGCAATGATTCTTGATCCTTACGGCAGGATACTGGCTGAAACGTGCAAGGCAGATGATGATATGGTTACGGCAGACCTCGACGCTTCCCTGCTGGAGCAATGTACCGGCAAACGGTGGATAAGAACCAGGCGGCCGGAATTATACGGTCCGTTGACCGTACCTACCGGCTGTGAACAAGATACGCGCAAAGTCCGTTTTGAGATATGAAAAATAGACAGCATTATTTGCTTACCGCACTGTCAGGGGGACACCCGAAAGATATGGAACGGGAAACACTAAGCCTGCTTCATGATTTGCATCCCCTCGGAGGATATATCGTTTCCAGCAGCAACATGCTGACAGATTACGTCAAACCGGAAAACTTCCTTGCAATGAGCCGCTGTGTAAGGGATTTCTACTTGCCGGATTGAACTACACATTCTGAGTCTTTTCTGTTTCGTTAATCTTTCTTCTATGGTATAATTAGAAAGGAGGTAAAAAAATGGTGACCAAGGAAGCAGAAATAACAAAAGAGTTGTTATCAGAAGTCATATTTGAGGCAATGGATACCAAACGTGATATTTTCGTTGAAGTTTTTGAAGAAGCCATTGAAAACATTTCTATGGATAAGGCAATTGCAGAGGGATTAAAAACACCTTCTGTCTCCAAAAAAGAGATTATAGATATACTAAAAAAGTGAAAGTTGAATTTAAGGAAAGCTTTAAAAGAGACATAAAAAAGATTAAAGAAAGACAGATAAAGGACGCCGTTCTTTCATTGATAAGTACGATAGAAAAATCAAGCAAACCCCAGGACATTCCTCACATAGTAAAAACCCACTGTAATAATAACTTCAGAATAAAAATCGGAAGCTATAGAATTGGCGTTGTTTTTGAAGAAAATATGGTAATACTTGTAAGATGTCTTCACCGTAAAGATTTCTACAGATTTTTCCCATGATTGAATTTCTTTTCCAACCTTCCTGCCAGGTAACTCTGACCGCTGGGGACCAAAATTTGATTGTTTCTTGATAATTGTGTATAATTCTTACTTACAGTTTAAAGATAATGTCCCGCATCGCAAAGACGCTGCAGGAGAAAATTCCGAACATGGGAGGGAAAAATGGCTGTGAAGATTGGAGTTAATGGATTTGGAAGAATAGGACGGCTGGTATTAAGGGCGGCCCTGGAAAAGAACTACCCGGGGCTGGAATTTGTGGCATTCAACGATATAGCGGATGCAAAGACGCTTGCGCATCTTTTCAAATATGATTCCAACTATGGAATTTACCAGGGAGACGTGAAGGCGGCGGACGGCGCAGTGCTTGTAGACGGAAAGGAATACAAGGTCTTTGCTGAAAAGGATCCGAAGAACCTGCCGTGGAAGAAGCTCGGCGTGGACATTGTCGTTGAGTCAACAGGGCTCTTCACCGAAGCGGCAAAAGCGGCCGCTCACATTGAGGCCGGAGCAAAGAAGGTTCTTATATCGGCACCCGCGAAGGGCGATGACGTAACCATAGTCCTGGGAGTGAACGAGAAGGATTATGACCCGGCAAAGCACAACATCATATCAAACGCCTCCTGCACGACAAACTGCCTTGCCCCGCTGGCAAAAGTCCTTGACGAGACGTTCGGGGTCAACAAAGGTTTGATGACAACGATACATTCCTACACAAACGATCAGAAAGTCATGGACCAGCCGCACAAGGACCTGCGCAGGGCAAGAGCCGCGGCGCTTTCAATGATACCGACAAGCACCGGAGCCGCAAAGGCGATAGGCAAGGTCATACCGTCTCTCAACGGAAAGATGAACGGGCTTTCCATAAGGGTTCCAACCTCCACGGTTTCAATCGTGGATCTTGTGGTTGACCTGAAAAAGCCGGCCGACGCGGACTCCATAAACGCAGCCTACAAGAAAGCCGCGGCAGGCTCGCTGAAGGGCATCCTGCAGTACAGCGACGAGCCCCTGGTATCCAGGGACTTCTTCAAGAACCCGTATTCCTGCATATATGACGCGCCGTCAACATACATTGTTGAAGGCAACATGGTGAAGGTCCTGGGCTGGTACGATAATGAGTGGGCGTACAGCTGCAGGGTGGTTGACCTTATCAAGTACATGATTGAAAGATAACAAAAACGGGAGAAGAGAAAATGGAACTCCGGACAATAGAATCTCAAGATTATGCCGGCAAACGCGTGTTCATGCGGGTGGATTTTAACGTTCCGGTAGCCAAAGGAGCGGTCGCGGATGATACGAGGATAAAAGCGGCTTTGCCCACGCTCAACTACCTTCTGAAAAACCGTGCGTCCGTGATACTCGCTTCTCACCTTGGCAGGCCCAAGGGCGCACCGAATCCCGAAATGAGCCTTAAGGTCGTTGCGGAACGTCTTGGCAGTCTGCTCGGAGGCAGGGAAGTCAGATTCGTTCCGGACTGCGTGGGAGACGAAGTGAAGAAAGCATCTTCCGCTCTCAAGCCCGGGGAAATACTCCTTCTTGAGAATCTGCGGTTCCACAAGGAAGAAGAGGAGGGAAACGATGAGTTCGCGAAACAGCTCGCTTCCCTGGCGGACTGTTATGTCAACGACGCTTTCGGAACGTGCCACAGGAAGCATGCTTCAATATACGGCATAACGAAGTTCTTTGACAGCATTGCGGCAGGTTACCTGATTGAAAAAGAAACGGCCGCGCTCTCAAGGCTCATTGAAAATCCGGAGAAACCTTTCCTTCTGATTCTCGGCGGCGCAAAGGTGGCGGACAAGATAGGGATGGTAAAAAACCTGCTCGGCAAGATTGATACCCTGATAACCGGAGGCGTAATGGCCTACACCTTCGTCAAGGCGAAGAACTGGGAAATCGGAGAGTCAAAGGTTGAACAGGATGCTGTTCCGCTCGCCAAGGAGATCATAAAGGAAATAAACAAACGCCACCTGGAGTTCCATACCCCCCTTGATCACGTTATCACCGATAAGATTGCACCGGATTCCCACTATTTCGCCACGGAAAGGGGCACGGTGCCGCATAACTGGATAGGCGTTGACATAGGACCCCAGGCAATTGAGGAGTACACGGACTGCATCAAGAGAGCAAAAACCATTTTCTGGAACGGTCCCATGGGGGTATACGAGATAGAAGCGTTTGCAAAAGGAACCAAAGAACTTGCGAAAGCCATAGGTGAATCCGGGGCGTTCTCCGTCATCGGCGGAGGAGATTCCGCGGCAGCGGTCAATGCTGCCGGGGTTGCGGACAAGGTATCCCACATATGTACCGGAGGCGGTGCGTCGCTTGAATTCCTTGAGAAGGGAATATTGCCCGGCATTGAAGTCCTGAAGAAATGAGGAGATAAAAATGCGGAAGAGTCTGATTGCTGGAAACTGGAAGATGTACAAGACCCCCTGTGAATCGGTGGAGTTCGTGAAATCTCTTATTGAAAACACGAAGGAATACGACGACAGGGATGTACTGGTTTGCCCGCCGCTTACCTCGCTTTACGCGGTATCCGACCTCCTCCTGAAGAATTCATCCATAAAGCTTGGCGCGCAAAACGTGTACTTTGAAGATGAAGGGGCTTTCACGGGAGAAGTTTCCGCAAGAATGCTTGCCGACATCGGCGTGGAATACGTCATCTGCGGGCATTCCGAGAGAAGGAACATTTTCCGCGAAAATAACGCCGTCGTGAATAAGAAAGTCAAGAAGACTGCGGAAGCGGGAATGAAGCCTGTACTGTGCGTGGGAGAAAAACTTGAGGAACGCGAAAAGGGGAAGACTTTTGACGTCATAAGCTCGCAGGTGAAGGAGTCCCTGGAAGGTTTTGAAAAAACCGGACAGCTGGTCATTGCCTACGAACCTGTCTGGGCGATCGGAACAGGAAAAACTGCGACTCCTGAACAGGCGGAAGAGGTTCACCTATTCATAAGGAACCTGCTTGCCGGGATATACGGGGAAGAAGCCTCCGAAGGCACGGTTATCCTCTACGGGGGAAGCGTGAAACCGGATAACATAGACTCAATCATGAAACAGAAGAACATTGACGGGGCGCTGGTAGGCGGAGCGAGCCTGAAGGTTGACTCATTCTGCAGGATAATAGATTACAAATAGGAGAAAAAAATGTACATGTTCCTGCTTATTTTCCACACAGTTGTCTCTTTACTGCTCATAGGTGCGGTGCTTTTGCAGTCAGGCAAGGGTTCATCCCTTTCAAATATATTCGGAGGAGGGGGGATGGAGACTGTCTTCGGCGCCGAAACGTCGGCAATTTTGAATAGAATAACGTCAATACTGGCACTGCTTTTCATAGTGAATTCCGTTTTACTGGCAACCCTGCCGGGTAAACTTACTACAAGAAGCATTCTGAAGGACGAAGTCCGGAAAGAGCATACCGTTATCCCTCCGCTACCTCCGGTGGATGCCGGGAACAGTTTACCAGCGGATAAATGAACAGGTTAATAGAACTACCGGACAAGGGTACGGCGGTTTTCATAGGTGATACCCACGGAGACTACAACAGCTCCAGAATAATAATCAAGAATTTCATTAAGAAGGCCCACCATTACGTCGTCTGCCTCGGTGATTACGTTGACAGGGGCGCCGAATCAAGAAAGAACATTGAGTTTCTGCTGGAAACCAGGCAAAAACACGAAAACCTTATTCTCCTTGCAGGCAACCATGAGATGTTCCCCGTGATAGAGTGTACCCCTTCGGATTTCTGGGACAACCTTTCCGTGGAAGATTTTGACTGCTATAAAAAAGCATTCCAGGACCTCCCTCTCGCTGTCTCCGGCAACGGTTTTCTCGCGCTTCACGGAGCCCTTCCGGACGTGAATGACCTCAAGGATATAAACAATATCCAGGTATGCGACGAGAACTGGACAAGAATCCTGTGGGGTGACTTCCGCGACAAGAACCAGGAAGAGCTCCGCAATCTCACCGGAAGGCCGAAGTTCGGAAGGGAATATTTTGACAGGATCATGAAACGTTTGGGCAAGAATGTTCTGGTACGCAGCCACGATCCGACCGCAAACGAGAGGATGTTTGAAAACAGGTGCCTTACGCTTTTCACGTCTTCGGCCTACGGTGAGAAGAAAAGGAAAATAGGAATATGCAGCCTGGAAAAGGAAATACGGAGCACGGACGACATACAGATAATATCGCTTGACGCCCAGGAGATAGCCATATGAGAGCGCAGATTTTCGGAGGATACAGGCTTGAAGAGGTCATCGGCGGAGGAATGTACACAAAGGTATACAGGGCACATTCATCGCTCGCAAGGCCCATATACGGACCCACGGTGGCGATAAAACTCCTGTATCTGAAGGGAGGCCGCAGGGAGCGCGTAAAGCTCGTCAGCCAGTTTGAGAGGGAAGCAGAGATAGCCATGGGATTGAGCCATCCGAACATAGTCAAGGTCCATAATTTTGGAAGATACAACCATCAGTACGCAATAATCATGGAGTACGTGAACGGGTGCAACCTGAAGGAGATGCTCTACAAGCCGGAAAAACTCCCGCTGAACATCCTGGTCAAGATACTTTACGAGGCGGGACAGGGGCTTGCGCACATACACAAGAACAACATAGTTCACAAGGACGTGAAGCCTGACAACATACTTGTTTCGGATGATTTTAACGTCGTTAAAATGACGGACTTCGGGATAGCGAAACTGCCGGGCAGGCTGCTGCGCAAGGATATTTTTCCAAAGGGAGGAACCGTAACCAAATACGGGACTATCTCCTATGTCGCTCCGGAACAGGCCGAAGGCAGGGCGGGTTTCTATTCCGACATATACAGCTTCGGGGTTGCGATGGACGAAGTCATAACTACGAAAGTGGAGATACCCGACGACCCCGGCAGGAATTTTGAAGACTATTTCAAAAGGATAGACGTCAGAAGTTACAGGAAGAATACGGGCAAACAGCCCGTCATGTGCGAGGATCTCGGTGTGCCCGCAGGGCTCAAGGACATCATAAAAAAGGCCACCCACAGTGAATCCGTATTGAGATACCCGTCCATGGACACCCTTCTCTCCGAATTGAAGAATTTTCTATGAGAAAGAAACTGGCGGTAGCCGCAATATCAAGCATATTCCTTGCAGGATGCGGAAGAACGTCTCTCAAAAGCAGGCCGGCGGATGACACAATCGTCCTCTCATCAACTTCCGACCCCAAGTCTTTTAATCCCGTGGTCGCAAAAGAGACAAGCACGACGGAGATTACACAATTCATTTTTGAAGGACTCACCAGAACCGACGGCGTAACGCTTGAGGTGAAGCCCTGCCTGGCGGAGAAATGGGAGCACGATGCGAGCGGGAAGGTGTGGAAGTTCTTCCTGAGGGACGGCGTGACGTGGAACGACGGGGCTGCCCTTACCGCAGACGACGTGGTCTTCACATATAACAGGCTCATATACAATCCGGACATCCCGACAAGCAGCAGGGACGTTCTTACAATAGAAGGAAAACCCATAAAGGTCCGGAAGATAGACAGGCGCACGGTGGAATTCACCCTGCCGCAGAAATTCGCTCCTTTTCTCCAGCTCATGAGCCAGGAGATACTCCCGGAGCACAAGCTCAATCAATACGTTGAAAAAGGCACTTTCAACAGCTGCTGGGGCGTTAACGAAAAACCGGAAAACATCGTTGGCACCGGCCCCTACAGGATAAAGGAATACAGGCCTGCGGAATGGGTAATACTGGAGAAAAATGACAGGTACTGGATGAGAGACGCGAAAGGGACGGTTCTTCCGTATATCCGCAGGATCGTGTTCCTCGTCATCGCGGACGCCAATACAGCCGTCCTGAAATTCAAGACAGGGGAGATAGACATAATACCCGTCAGAGGACAGGACTTTCCCCTGCTGAAGCCTTTTGAAAAGAAACAGAATTTCACGATATATGACCTTGGGCCCTCCATGGGCTCGGAGTTCATCACTTTCAACCAGAACATGCAGGCGCCCGTTGCCCCTGACAAAAAGGAGTGGTTCAGGGACCCGTCTTTCAGGAAAGCGGTGGCGCACATGATTGACAAGGGCAGCATTGCAAAAAACGTCTACGGCGGATTTGCAATTCCCCAGGACGGTCCAATGAACGTCTCCTGCGGTTTCTTCAATAACCCGGACGTTGAGAAATACGGCTACGATCCGGAAAAAGCCGGGGGATTGCTGGCAGGAGCCGGTTTTCACAGGAAAAACGGCGTTCTTTACGACAGGAAAGGCAACCCGGTGGAGTTTACCATTCTTACCAACAGCAATAATTTTGAGCGGATACAGATCGGCAACATCATACAGGATGACCTGAAGAAACTGGGGATGAAAGTAAATCTTCTTCCCGTTGAATTCAACACCCTTGTAACCCGCATAAGTGTTACAAAAAACTGGGAATCTGTTATAATAGGGCTTACGGGGGGGATAGAGCCGCACGGCGGGAAAAACGTATGGCACACCGGTGGCCAGCTGCACATCTGGAACATGGGTGCAGGGGAGAGTGAAACCGCAGGCTGGGAAAAGAGGGTAAATTTTTTATTTGAGGAGGGGGCGAAAGAACTGGACAGGAACAGGAGGAAGAAATTGTACGATGAATGGCAAATGATCGTTTCCCGGCAGCTTCCTCTCATATACACCGCAAGCCCCACGGCAATGTTTGCGGTGCGAAACAAGTTCGGAAACCTGAAGCCCACGGTCTACGGAAGGGTTCTTCACAACATAGAGGAAATCTACATAAAGAACAAATGACGGAAACATACAGGTTGAGGATTTTTTACGAAAAGAGTGGAGCGGCCTTATTCATATCAGGAAGAAATCTGCTGAAGATTATTGAGCGGACTTTCAGGAGGCTGGACGTACCGCTGAAATTCACGGAAGGCTTCAGCCCGCACCCGAAGATAAGCTTCGGACACCCCCTGCCCCTGAACATATCCGGGACAAACGAATCCTTTGACGTGTTCCTCCGGGAGAAGCCCGCGCAGGAGGAGATAATCAGAAGGACGCGGAATATCCTTCCCGAAGGCATTATCTTCCGTTCAGCCCGTCTCGCGGACATGAATGAAACGTCAATAACCGGAAGCGAGACTTTCGCGGAATACATTCTGGAGACCGAAAAGGAGATGGACCCGCATACCCTGGAGAAAATCGGGAAAATAATCAGGGCGGGAAAAAGCGGGATTTTTATGTTGATAAAAATCAACAATTTCAGCCACAAGGACCTTACGGGATTGCTGCTTGACGGAACCGTCAAGAGTATCTCAAGACATATCCTGGACGATAAAAATTACAATCCCCCCCACCTTACTCCTCCCCCTCAAGGGGGGAGGG
>CAYQXZ010000005.1:27507-37336 GCA_964421645.1 uncultured bacterium | reverse complement strand
TTTTTCATTTATCCCGAACTCCTTGCTCCGAACTCTCCTTGAATTTCTCTCGTCGTGAGAAGTCCTTGATTTATCCTTTTCACCCCCACCGCATTCAGCATCCGCTGAATACTGCCTCCCCCCTCAAAGGGGGAGGCGAACAAGGTGTTACTTCCTTGTGAGGGATTTGCGATTCATCTTCATTTCTTGTATCGTATCCTTATCTCGTAGTAAACCTTTCTTACCAGTTTTTCCGGAACCTTCCTGCGCCTGTTGGTCTCACGTGAAAAACAGACCGTTTTTTCCATGGTATGCAAAAGCGCCGTGCATTTTTCGCAGGTGCGCAGGTGCTCTTCAAGCATATTCTTCATCAACTCGTCAATATCGTCATCCATGTATCCTGAAATCAAGCTGACAAGTTCTTCACAGTCCATGGTTTCCCCGTGGGTTATGCAGGTATCAATCCTCTTTTCCCGCCGCTTCCGAAATGCTCCGACAGCTTCTCCCGCAGGTACAGCCTGCTCCTGTGCGAGCGGGTTTTGACTGCCGCTTCAGAAATAGACAGGATTTCGGCAACCTTCGCAATAGAAAATCCCTCAATGTCATGCAGAACAAAAACCGACCTGTACCTGGGAGGCAGGGCATTTATCTCCTTGTCAAGGATTGCCTTCAATTCCTGGTTTTTCAGATGGTTAACCGGGGTGTCGGACCAGTCCGGAAATTCAATTTCACGTACTGAATCCTCACTCTCCTTAAGACGCGCAACCGGGACCTTTCTCCCCTTTTCCTTCCGCATCTTCATCAGCGCGAAGTTGGTCGCAATACGGTAGAGCCATGTTGAGAAAGAGGAGTTTCCCTTGAACCTGGGCAGGTTTTCGTATGCCGTCATATAGGTTTCCTGCATGATGTCGGCCGCATCTTCCTTGTTGCGCAGAAGCCTGTACCCCAGGTTATATATCCTGCCGCTGGTGGTTTTCATCAAATCTTCAAATGCCCGGATATCGCCGTTTTTCGCCTTTTCCACCAGAGCCAGTTCACCGTTTGTCCCCATATATCTCCACAATCTTGTTCCTGTTCTTCAGCCCGCCCACGATATCAAAGCACGATTTGGGCTTATTGTAATAGCCGGAAAGAATTTCTACCAGCCTCTTGTTGGCTTTTCCCTCCAGAGCCGGCGCGTCCACCCAGACTTTGAGAGTGTTATTTGCTTCTTCAAGCACCCTGGATTTTCTGGAATTTACCGTCACCCGCACCGAAATTCTCATCCCTTAATGATACCATACATCCGTGTAATTTGACAGAGATTAAGCGTAAGTATATTATGACTATCTAAACCGGAGGTCTGAAATGAACAGGAGGAGATATATGCTTTACGGGATAGCAGCTATGGCAGCAGTTTTTTTTGCGGGTTGCGCGGCAGTTCCTAACGTCAAGGCAAAAGGGAAACAACCGGCCGTCCCTTCTGTTCTTGTGGCGCAGTACACTGAAAAACCGGTTGTGATAGACGGGAAACTGGACGACCCGGTATGGGAGAAAGCGCCGGTTTATAAACTTGACCTCGCCAAAGATCTTTATCTGCCTTTTGAGCAGAGAAAGGACCAGAGGACTGGAATCAACGGACTGGAAGAGCCGGGAGAAGCACGGCTGGCATGGGATGACAAATATTTTTACGTGGGTATCAAGTTCATTGACTCGGATATAGTGCAGGAAAGCAACGAGGACCAGCAGCATTTCTATACGAACGGGGACCTTGTGGAGATATTTCTCAAGCCGGAAAAAAGCACCTGGTACTGGGAGATATACGGTACGCCAAATGCGAAAAAGACCGTCTTCTGGTTCCCGGGCAGGGGAAGAATCGGGGTGAAAAGCTCATGGGATCCGGGGATGAATCTTGACGAGGTACTTGTGGCAGCCCAGATCAAGGGGACCTTCAACGACTGGAGAGACAGGGATGAATACTGGACACTGGAGATGGCAATCCCTGTCAGCGGACTGACGGCGCACGGAGATGCCTTCGGACCCGGTTCGGACTGGCGGATACTGGTTGCACGGTACAATTACTCCAGGTACCTGTCTCAAAGAGAACTGACGATGGTTCCGCAGTTATCCGTGACAAACTACCATCTTCTGGAAGAATACGCGACACTGAAGTTTGAGAAATAGAAAGAAGGAGAGACAATATGGCGGGAAGAGAAGTTTTCGGGAAAGAGGAGCTGGAACAGATACGGGAGGTTTTGAAGACAGGAATTCTGTTCAGGTACGGATTTGACAAGGAACGCAACGGGATTTTCAAGGTCAGGCAGTTTGAACAGGAATTCGCCGGATACGTCAATGCCGGTTATGCCCTGGGAGTCAGTTCCGGCAGCGCCGCGCTGAAGGTAGCCCTGGAGGCGCTCAACATGCCGAAGGGAAAAGAAATACTCACTCCATGCTTTACCTTCGTTGCAACGATTGAATCAATTGAAGAGGCGGGGTTCAAACCGGTTCTGTGCGATATTGACGAGACATTCAACATATCTCCCGGGGACATAAAGAGAAAACTTACGAAAAATACTGTATGCATCATGCCTGTCCACATGATGGGTTCCGCGGCAGATATGCGTCCCATCCTCGGTATAGCGAAGGAAAACAGGTTGAAGGTTCTTGAAGATGCCTGCCAGTGCACCGGAGCATCTCTTGCCGGCAAGAAAGTTGGCACTTTCGGGGATGCGGGATGCTTCAGTTTTGATTATGTTAAGATCATGACGGCCGGGGAAGGCGGTATGGTCGTAACTGATAACGAAACTCTTTACAAGCAGGCCGAGTTCTACCACGACCACGGGCATCCGCACCTGCCCGGCGTGGGCAGGGGAGACGAGAAACGGGCAAGGAAGGGCTTCAATTACAGGATGAACGAACTGCAGGGCGCGCTGGGACTGGCGCAGCTGAAAAAGCTGGACACAATCATTGCCAGGCAGAAGGCAAACAAGAAAGCCATAAAAGAAGCTATACAGAATACCAGCGGAGTGCAGTTCAGGCATTTTCCGGACGAAAAAGGAGAGATTGCAACCTTCCTGACGCTTCTTTTTGCCGGCAGGGAAAAAGCGGAGAAGGTTAAGTCGGTGCTCAAGGAAAACGGAGTGACGCCCGCCACCCTCAACTACTGGCACTTTGTGGCAAACATAGAGATTGCCGGCGGCAATTTTCCGGAAAGCCAGGCAATACTGGAGAGGAGCGTTTCCCTGGAGATAAAGACCGTTATGGGACAGGACGTGATAGACAGGACGATTGACGCGCTGAAGAAAGCCGCAAAATTCGCTGCCTGATATCCATGCTGTATACCTTATCCGAAGTTTTTTATTCAATACAGGGGGAGGGCATTCTCCAGGGACTGCCGATGGTGTTCATACGGCTGTCGGGGTGTAACCTGAAATGCAGCTTCTGCGACACGAAATATGCTCTTAAGAGCGGCCGCCCTGTGACCGCCGGGGAAATAATCAGAGCGGTAGGGAAATATCCCTGCAGGAGAGTCTGCATCACCGGAGGAGAACCTTTCCTGCAGGACCTGTCCGTCCTCACGGAAACACTCAAGAAAAAGGGATACTGGATCTCTGCGGAAACAAACGGCACGGTGTGGCAGAAACTTTCCCTTGACTGGATTACGGTTAGTCCCAAAACAGGAGGAAAGAAGTTTTATCCGCGCGGATACGACAGGAGATTTCTGAAAGTTGCGTCGGAGTTCAAGTATGTGATTACCGGCAGGAAATCCCTGGATTTCATAGATACCGGGATAAGGGTACCCGTTGTATTGCAGCCGGTTGATAACGACATCAGGAGGGCAAAGGAGATAACGGAGTTCCTCAAGAAAAATCCCGGTAAAAACCGGTACCTGCGTATGCAGATGCACAAGCTGACCGGGATAAGATAAAAGGAGAAAATATAATATGGACAAGAAAGTTCTTAAGGTGGCAATTGCAGGTTTTGGGATGGCAGGCAGCGGAGCTGCTGCTTTTGTGAAGGAACACCGGGACCTGGAACTTGTGGCGGTGGCGGACCCTTCGGAGGAACGCAGGCTCGCGGCGGAAGAGAAATTTGCGGTCCGGACGTACGGCGACTACAGAAAGATGCTGAAAGAAGAAGAGATAGACGTCCTATGCAACAAGACCCCGAATTTCCTGCATGCAGAGGTTGCGATCGCAGCCCTTGAAAAAGGATGCTACATCTTTTCGGAAAAACCTGTTGCGACCACAAGAGAAGATATTGCCGCCATGCTGAAAGCCGAAAAGGAAAGCGGCAAACACATCCAGATAAATTTTGAAATGCGTTACTCAAGACTCTCGCACAGGATAAAGGAGATAATTGACGCCGGCGAGATTGGCGAGCCGAAGAACCTCCTGTTCACTCACATATCGGGAGACGCCGGTTTTATTCCGCATAAAGGAGACTGGAGGGCTGACCTCAGCAAGGTCGGCGGCTACTATATTGAAGAAGGATGCCACAGGTTGGATTTGATGCGTTACTATTTTGGCGCGGACCCTGAAAGCGTTGAGGCAATCCCTTCGCCCAACCTCCGGGGACCGGAGGCATGGCACAGGGGCTACAGGGAACCTGCGTGCACCCTGTGCTTCTTCCCGGGAGGAAAATTCGGCAACCTCATCACGATGCCGCACAGGGCGGTATTATATACCCCGAAAGGGATGGAACCTGAACTCGGGCATGAATACGGGGTAAGCATTACCGGCACGGGTGGTGCCCTGAAAACGGATTTCTGGAGGTCGTCTCTGAAGTTGTTCCGGTATGAAGGAGAAAAAGGTATCACATACCTCAACAGAACCGAAGATTATACTGGCCTTGACCAGAATTTTCTCCACCACAACTCCAGGGGATTCTTCAGGGATTTCATAGACCGGATTAGATCAGGACAGAAGCCTTTCATGAGCGCCTTTGACAGCTGGAAAACAATGGCGGTCGTTTTCGCCTGCGAAGAATCGTTCAGGCAGGGCGGCAAGAGAATCAAGGTGGACTACAGCATCTGACGGAGGCCTGATGAAGAAAGCGGTATGCCTAATATCGGGAGGCATGGACAGTTACGTCAGCGCGGCTATTGCGAAGAAAGAAGGATACGAGATATACGGGCTCACGGTGAGATACGGGCAGAAAAATTACAAGGAGATTTCGTCCGCAAGGAAAGTTGCCGGCATGCTACGCGTGAAGAAGCATCTTGTAACCGGCGTTGATCTCTCATGGACAGATTCCGCATTAACCGACAAGAAAACTCGCATACCGCAGAAAGTCAACAGAGGTGAAATCCCTGCAACCTATGTTCCGGCAAGAAATACCGTGCTCATCAGTATCGCGCTTGCCTTTGCCGAAACGGTGGACGCGGACGCAGTTTTCACCGGCGTAAATGCCGTGGACTTTTCAGGATACCCAGACTGCAGGCCCGAATATATAAAAAGGTTCCAGAGACTTGCCGACACTGCCCTGAAGAAAACATCTGAAGGCGGGAAAATCAAGCTTAAAGCTCCCCTCCTCCGCATGTCCAAGAAGGAGATAATCGGGAAAGGTATCTCCCTCGGACTGGACTTCTCCCTGACCTGGTCATGCTACAAGAGCGGCAGGAAACCCTGCGGCCAATGTCCAAGCTGTATCCTCCGGGC
Organism: uncultured bacterium; assembly: GCA_964421645.1. Lineage (GTDB taxonomy): Bacteria > Ratteibacteria > UBA8468 > B48-G9 > JAFGKM01 > JAFGKM01. The sequence continues at coordinate 31,718 of CAYQXZ010000005.1, read as the reverse complement.
AGAGGCCTTCGCCTCTTCCGGCATCTCCGATCCACTTATTACTTGACCGCGGGTTTTACAATCTGCACAGGTCCCGGCACATCCATGCTCTTCTGTCCTTCAGGCAGTTCGGGTATCGTGACCTCCGTACTGCCGCATACAGGACATTTCGGAGTCATCAGGTCCGGGTTAACAGGAGGCGCATCCTGGGAGACAGCCGGTTCTTCAAAGGCAAAAATTGTCCCGTCTTTAAGACATTTGTATGCCGGATATGCATTTTTGCCTTCACTGAACGGAGAAGCAGCGGGCATCTCCATCGCCTGGCCCACAGTTATTGTCTGGGAAAATACCTTGTTTGCCACCGTGTCCACGAGAATCCGCTCATAGGTATACGGTTTGGGTTTCAATTGCTTTACCACAAATCCGAGAGCAATCAGAATCACCACTATCAACCCCACCTGAATCAACTTCTGTTTCATGTTTCCCCCTTTTTCTTTCAATTTTACCCTATCCGTAAACAATTGCAAATCAAAAACTGTTTCATCGGAAAAACTCTCTTTCCGCGCCTATGGTTGAAGAAGGCCCGTGCCCCGGGTATATGATTGTTTCATCGGGCAATACCATGAGTCTTGTTCTTATGGAAGAAAACAACTCTTTCTCCGACCCGCCGGGCAGGTCTGTCCTGCCGTACCCTCCGCAAAACAGGGTATCGCCGGTAAATACCGTATTCCCGCTCTTGAGGCATATGCTTCCCGGCGAGTGTCCCGGGGTATGTATGACCTCAAACACAATCTTCCCGACCCTGACAGTATCACCCTCCTCCAGCCCGGACGGGTCTACGTCAACAACCAGCCCATCTCCGAAAAAAGCTGAGAGATTCTTTTCCGGGTCATGCAGACACTCCGCATCCAGACGATGGATATAAACAGGAAGATGAAATTTCTCATCTTCTTTGATGTGATCGGCATGCCCGTGCGTATTCACGATAAAAGACGGGCTACTCTTCTTTTTCGTTATGACCCTGTTTATCTTTTCATATTCATCGCCGGGGTCAATAATCATGGATTCTCCCGTCTTGCTGCACGTTACCAGGTAACAGTTGGTCTGTATGTCTCCCACAACTATCTTTTCTATTGAAATATCCACAGGAAGTATTATAATATACTCTCCCAAAAACTGAAAAATGTGGAAAAAAACGTTTGTATCCGCTTTCATTGCCCAGATTCTTTCCATGCTGGGCTTTTCCTTTGCAATGCCGTTTCTGCCTTTCTTTATTGCGGAACTCGGCACATACGACAAGGGACAGCAGGCATTCTGGGCAGGGGTTGTTCTGGGCGTGACAGGGATAACCCTGTCTCTATTCGCTCCCGTGTGGGGTGTGCTGGCTGACCGGTACGGCCGCAAGGTGATGGTGTGCAGGGCTATGTTCGCCGGTACGATAGTCCTGCTTCTCATGTCTATGGTTCGGTCTGTCGGACAGCTCGTTGCGTGCCGCCTGCTGCAGGGAGCTTTCACGGGAACCAATGCCGCCAGCATAGCGCTGGTCGCCAGCGTAACGCCTCAACGGAAAAGCGGGCTCACCCTCGGGATGATGCAGGCGGCCGTTTTCATAGGCACAACAATCGGCCCTCTTTTCGGAGGCGTTGTCGCAGACCTTTACGGATACCGTGTCGCCTTTCGCGCTGGAGCGCTTGTCATTTTTCTTGGAGGTCTTCTGATCCTGCTCTTCGTCAGGGAAAATTTCACCCCGCCGGATGACGAAAAAGACGGCCCGCCGGCAAGTTTCAGAGATATACTTGCGATAAGCGGTTTCCTCTCCGCTGTGGCGATTATGTTTGGAGTAAATCTTAGCAATTCCATGGTCAACCCGTCATTCCCCCTGATTGTTAGGGATATTCTTCCTTCAGCCGAAAATCTTAACAGCATCACGGGCTTCTTCCTCGCGGCGGCCGCCCTCGCGGGAGCACTGTCTGCCGCCGTACTCGGGCATATGGGAGACAAGTGGGGGCAGAAGAAAATTCTCATTGCCTGCTGTATTACTGCCACCATTGCGTCAGCCGGGCATTTCTTTGCCTCAAGCATTTCATCGCTGTTTATCGTACGTATTCTGTTCGGTTTCAGCGTTGCGGGAATGCTGCCCGCGGCCCAGACGATAATCCATAAGCTTATAGACAAAAGGCGCATCGGTATGGCATATGGGGTAGCCACGTCCTTGAGCATGACAGGGTTTGCTCTGGGCCCGTTCTTCGGGGGCGCAATCGCCAGAGCCACGAATCTGCGGATACCCTTTCTTATCACGGCATTGTTTCAGGTCATGATGGTATTCTTTGTAATCCGGTTCATAAAAGCGCCCCGTCCGGTACCGGCCGGGAACAGTTGAAAAGCTTTGCCATTACTATTGTTTGACAGCGAAGATTTTATCTGGTAATATTTACCGTCTTTTACCTTTTTGGAAAAAACTTGACAAAAAAATAAATAGGTCTTAATCTATTATCAATTTTTTAAATTTCCTTGTGAAAAAAATCACAAATGGACACGTTATACATATCAAAAAGAGACTGGGACAGCTTTATCAAAGGGAAACTGGAAAAGAACAAGGTATTTGCCCCCGTTTACAACGAATACAGGCTTTTCTACAAGAGAATCCTGCCCGGAGAGGAAACACAGATAGTTTACAACAGGGCGCGCCCGGTTGAACCTCTGAAACTGTTCCTTCTGCCTTTCAAGGAGAGGGCCCTCCCGTCTGTTGAATCGGTACCGGATATCGTGGTAATGGGCCCTGCGGCTTGTGACCTGAAAGGACTGGAAATACTTGATAAGGTTTTTCGCGACGGCGACTATAAGGATCCCGGATACCAGGCAAGAAGAGAGAAAACTCTTATAGTAAGTTTTGAATGCCGGGATCCCTATCCCACCTGTTTCTGTGAACTGGTCGGTCTGCACCCTTACCCGGAAGGCAACTTTGATCTGAATGCCGCAAAGTTTGAAGAAGGCTTCCTGGTTGACATAGGCACGGAAAAGGGCCGCGCTTTCATAGGGAATGACCAGAAGTTCTTCCAGGCGACCGGAGAACAGAGAAAAAAACGGGAGTTGAACAGGCAGAAAGCGTCCGAAATAATAAAGGAAACCAACAGGGATTTTGACTTCACTGATATAGATAATATAAAAGGCTCTTATCAGACGGAATTGTGGAAGGTTCCGAAGGATGTTGAGAACTGCGTCCAGTGCGGCAGCTGCACCAACAACTGTCCGACCTGCGTGTGCTTCCTGCTGGAAGATACCGGCACCGCCGGAACATCCAGAAAAACAAAGGTTTGGGACAGCTGCCTGTTTCCGGGGTATGCGCGGATGGCGGCGGGAGCGTCTCCCAGACCCACGCTTTATGACAGGTACGCAAACCGCCTCCTGTGCAAGTACTGGTACATGGTTGAGAATTTCGGGATGAAGGGTTGCACCGGCTGCGGAAGGTGCATCGCCGGATGCGTGGGGAAGATTGACAAGAGAAAGGTAATCACTGAAGTCTTGAGAGAAAAAGTGAAAGCATAAAAGCAGTGGTTAGCGAAAAACTGCGAGTGTTTAGTAAAAACAAAAAAAAGAAACACAATGGATAAGAATATTTACGAACCGATCAGATGCGAGGTGAAGGAAGTAATTACGGAGTCACCCACAATAAAGACGGTTGTCTTGAAACCGGAAAAAGAGTATTCCTTTCTCGCCGGTCAGTTTGCATCTCTGACCGTACCCGGTGTCGGGGAAGCTCCGTTCACCCCTTCATCATCGCCCTACGATAAGGAAAAGCTGGAATTCACCGTAATGAAGGCCGGCCGGGTAACGGCGGAAATACACAACCTTAAAGCCGGCGATATCGTCGGCGTGAGAGGCCCTTACGGCAAACCCTACCCGCTGGACTTCTACAAGGGCAAGGAGGTACTGCTTGTGGGAGGCGGCGTCGGACTGGCTCCCTTGAGAGCCCTCTTCCTGGCGTTGATGCATAACGTAACCGACTACAAGAGAATCGTTTTCTGCTGCGGCGCCAAGACGCCGGACGATTACATATACAAAGGAAAGATACTCGGCGAGTGGCACCAGCTGTGCAAAACCTCCCCTCTCTGTTTCAGGATAACCGTTGACAAGAAGACCGAGGACTGGAAGTATGGAGAGGGAGTTGTAACAAAAACCCTTGACGGACTGGATGTTGACATCAGTAATTCCGTTGCGGTTGTTTGCGGCCC
>CAYQXZ010000005.1:13300-27407 GCA_964421645.1 uncultured bacterium | reverse complement strand
CCCTTGACGGACTGGATGTTGACATCAGTAATTCCGTTGCGGTTGTTTGCGGCCCTCCGATAATGATGAAGTTTGCAACGCTGAAGCTTCTTGAAATCGGGTACAAGGACCCGCAGATATACCTTTCCATGGAAAGAAAGATGTACTGCGGGGTCGGACAGTGCAGGCACTGCCTCATAGGAGACCTGTTCGTGTGCAAGGACGGGCCTGTCTTCACCTATGACCAGATCAAGGGAAAACCCAACGTGTGGGCATAAAAAATGAAGAAACTGTATATTGACTATGACCGGTTCTTGGAAGTCCCAGACGGAGAGATTAAGTGCAGTTACAGCATGCACCCGGGAAACAACGGGATAACCGGTTTGAGGGAACAGTTAGCTTTCATGTTCGCGTGCCGGAGATGCGAAGACTATCCCTGCGTCAACAGTTGTCCGACCGGGGCGCTGAAAAGGGAATCGGGGCTGGTCAGGAGATCCAACATCATCTGCATCTCCTGCAAAACCTGTTCCCTTGCCTGTCCCTTCGGAACCATACTTCCGGAACTGATCCCGTACCTTGTCAGCCGTTGTGACGCCTGCATGGGACGGCTTGCGGCCGGGGAACAGCCCCTGTGTGCGGCAACCTGTTCCAACGGAGCCATTAAGTACGTTGAGGAAGAGACCGTCAAGGACGAAAAGAACATCTATGCCATGGGGGACCGCATTATAGTCAGAGTGCTTAACTGGCTGGATCTTTACGGAATAAAAAAATGACTGCACCCGTTATATTCTTGTATTTCATCGGCAGCTTCGTACTCCTAAGCGTGCTGGGAATGCTTGCCATGTGGGTTGACAGGAAGGTAACGGCCCGACTCCAGTTCCGGGTCGGCCCGCCATGGTACCAGAGCTTCGCTGACTTTGTAAAGCTGACGGGTAAGGAAGTACTCATCCCCGCAAAGGCAAACATTTTCATGTTCGTCTTTGCTCCTGTCCTGGCAGTGACGGCGGCGGCCACGGCAGGCACGATACTCCTGCTGGTTCTCACAAGGGGTTTCGGTTTTCAGGGCGACATAATACTCCTGCTGTACCTGCTGACCGTCCCCTCGCTCTCCATAATACTGGGCGCCAGTTCTTCCGGAAACGTGCTTGCGTCGGTGGGGCTTAGCAGGGAAATGAAACTGCTCCTCGGGTATGAACTGCCGTTTGTCTGCGCTCTCATAATACCTGCCCTCATGGGCGGGTTGACCACATCCCTGTCCGAAATCGTGAAATTCCAGAACGGCAACGGGATGAACATCGGTTCGTTTGCGGGGATCACGGGTTTTCTGATAGCAATTTTTGCCCTGCAGGGCAAGATCGGGTTCGTGCCCTTCGACCTCGCGGAGGCTGAAGCGGAGCTTGCCGGAGGAGCGCTGATAGAGTATTCCGGCATCCTGCTGGGGCTGTTCAAGCTGGCGAAGGCGATACTTCTCATGGCAGGGCCCCTTTTACTCATAGGGCTCTATTTCGGAGGAATCAATTTCTCGTCGTTTGCCGGAGTAATAGCAGGCCTGCTGAAGTACGTACTTATACTTGTATTGTTTGTATTGATAAAAAACACCAATCCCCGATTGAGGATAGACCAGGCATTGAGATTCTTCTGGGGTTGGATGACGCTATTCGGTATAACAGGCATTTTGCTGGCGATAATGGGGTGGTAAGCAAAGATGCACGAAACGCTGTGAATCCTTGCCGAGAATTTGAGAATGGAAATTTGAGATATGAAATTCGGGATATAGAACCATGAATCTTAAAATAAAAGCATTGAAGAAGTCTCTGTGGGTGTATCACCTGTCCGGCGGTTCCTGTAACAACTGCGACATAGAAATACTGGACTGTCTTACGCCCCGTTTTGATATAGAGCGGTTCGGGATGACCCTTATCGGCAGTCCGCGTCACGCGGACGTTCTGTTGTGCACCGGCATAGTCAACAAGAAATGCGTTGAGCGGGTAAAAGAGGTTTATGAACAAGCGGCAAAGCCGTGCGTGGTGGTTGCCATAGGAGCGTGCGCCTGTTCCGGTGGGATTTTCAGAGACGGCTACCAGATGGGAGGGCCCCTGAACAAGATAATACCGGTGGACGCTTATATACCCGGGTGTCCGCCGAAGCCCGAGGCAATGATCGCCGGCATAGTCAAACTCCTGGAGAAATTGAAATGAACGTTCTCGAGACTCTCAAAGAGAAACTGGGCGGCAGGATAAAGGATACCAAGGTCCGCAACGAAAGGCGCATATATATTACCGTTGACCGGAAGGCGCTCAAAGACTGCGTCAGGATAGTTTTCAAAGATCTTGATGCGAGATACATAATCGCCTCCGGGGTCGAGAACTTTGATAGTTTCGAGATCCTGTACCACTTCGGGTTTGACAGCGCCGGCACGATAGTCTCCATCAGAACGTACCTTGACAAGAACAAGCCGGAGATAGAATCAATGACAGACGTAATTCATGGGATCTCTTATATCGAAAGGGAGATGTGGGAACTTCTCGGAATCAATTTTACAGGACATCCGAACCTGAAGCATTTCCTGCTGCGGGACGACTGGCAGGAAGGCAATTACCCTTTGAGGAAAGAAAACAATGTCTGACAACGAGAAGAAAAAGAAAGTAATAGTACCCATAGGACCATATCATCCGTTGCTTGAAGAACCGGAGTTTTTCGCCCTTTACTGCGACGGCGAAAAGGTCGTGGACGTCGACTGGCAGCCGGGATATAACCACAGGGGCATAGAGAAACTTTCCGAGGGAAAACACTGGGACCAGGTAACCTTTCTTGTTGAAAGAATCTGCGGTATCTGCTCTACCTCGCATCCCTTTGCATACTGCAACGCGGTTGAGGACCTTGTGGGGGTGACGGTGCCGGAAAGAGCAAAGTACATAAGGTGTATCATAGGAGAACTGGAACGTATCCACAGCCATCTCCTCTGGGTCGGGCTGGCAGGGCATTTCCTCGGGTACAATACCGTATTCATGTGGGCATGGAAATACAGAGAGCCTGTTCTGGACATGTTTGAAATAATCACCGGCAACAGAAACCATTACGCGATGTTTAAGATAGGCGGGGTCCGGAGAAACATTGAAGAAGAGGATATGCCTGCGTTGAGAAAAGTCCTGAAAGAATTCAAGGCGCAACTTGAAATGCTTACCCATGCAGTTCTTGATGACCCTGTGCTGGGAGCGCGGCTAAAGGGGGTCGGGGTACTTACGAAAGAAAACATAAAAGACTTCGGGGCGGTGGGGCCGGTTGCGCGTGCAAGCGGAGTTGCAATAGACGTGAGAAAAGATGAACCCTATGCCGCCTACCCCATGTTGGATTTCAATCTGGTAACAACTGACAACGGGGACGTCTTTGATAAAGCCGTTGTCCGTCTTCTTGAGCTGTTTGAATCCATAAAAATCATTGAACAGTCCTTAAATGCCATTGAAGGCACAGGCGGGGACATCTGTGCGGAAGTGCGCGAAATCCCCTCGGGAGAAGGTATCGGCCGTCATGAAGCGCCAAGGGGGGAATGTTTCCATTTCGTCAGAAGCGACGGAACCAACAGGCCCGTCAGGCACAAGATTCGCGCCCCCAGCTATACCAATATCCCGACGTTCAAAGCCAGCTGTATCGGGCAGATGATACCTGACGTTGCCATCATCCTGGCCGGAGTGGACCCGTGTTACTGCTGTACCGAGAGGATTGCGGTTTATGATGCATGCAGCAGGAAGAAACAGATGTACGATTTTGCACAACTTGTGGAAATGTCCAGGAAGAAGACTGAAAAACTGAAGAAAGAAATCTAACATGAGAAAACCGAAGATACGGGAACTGAAAGAGGCGATCACCAGCCTGTTTTCAAGGCCGTTTACGACGGATTTCCCCTATAAGCCGGCCAGCGTGGTAAAACGGTACCGGGGGAAACCCAAGTACAACGAGGATATCTGCGTCGGCTGCGGGGGATGTTTCCAGGTATGCCCGGCAAAGGCGATTGAAATGGTTGACGACCTGAACGGAGAGGGCGGTCCGACCAGAACGCTGATACACCATCCTGCACAATGCATTTTCTGCGGGGAATGCCAGAGAAACTGCATAACAAAGGAAGGCATAAAGCTTACGACCGAGTTTGAAATTTCCTATTTTGACGAAAAGACCGTTACCGACTCCGTGAAACACAAACTGCTCGTTTGCAAACACTGCGGAGAGGTAATAGGAACCGAAAAACACATCATGTTTGTATTCAAGAAACTGGGCAGCCTCGCATTTTCACAGCCGGTAACGATATCACGGTTGATGGAAGAGCTGGAAATAAAAGGAGCGGCGGAAGAAAAATTCCTGCCGCCGATACAGCGAACCGACATGCTTAAGATAGTCTGCCCGAAGTGCAGGAGACTCGCTTTTATAACCGACGAGAAAAAGGAACGGTAAATGTTAGAACAAAATACGGTTTTACTGCTCACGCTTGCACTGCCCTTCCTGGGAGCGCTTGTTACAAAGGCGTTTTCACGGAGATTTGCCGTGCGCACGGGTTTTGCGGTACTACTGGTGCAGCTGTACCTGTGTTCTTCTCTGCTGAAAACCGTCTTTGCCCAAAGGCACGTATCTTTCAGGGTTGCCGACTTCCTGTTTACCTGCGACCTTTTCAGCTCGGTCTTCCTGCTGACTTCGGTTCTCATAGGAATCTTTATCTACCTGTTCTCCATGGGATACTTTGTAAACGAACTCCCGGAGGAACAGGCAACGTTCGCATTCTGGGGTCTTGTCTTCGTCGGCAGCATGATGGGCGTTGTTATATCCGACAACCTTATTTCCCTGTACCTGTTCTGGGAACTTGCCGGACTGTGTTCATGGAAGCTGATAGGATTCTACAGAAAGGACGACCACCTGCTGAAAGCGGACAAGGCATTCCTTCTGACTTCAGCGGGCGCCGGTTTCATGCTTCTGGGTTTTGCCTGTATCTACAGCTATACCGGTACCTTGAGTCTCTCTCATATGTATCACAGTTCCGTGCCGCCTCTTGTTTTTGCACTCTTTTTCCTTGGAGTGCTGACAAAATCCGCCAGTTTTCCCTTTCACACCTGGCTGCCGGACGCGTCAGTTGCACCGACGCCGGTAACCGCATTCCTTCACGCCGCGGTACTTGTCAAGATCGGGGTATACGCCCTGGCAAGGATCTTCGGAATGACCCTTGATGTTTCAGGCAGCGTCATGTGGGCCGGATGGCTGGCGCTCTTCAGCAGTTTTGCGGCAGGCATCGTTGCAACGAGAGAGACCGACATCAAGAAGATACTTGCCTTTTCAACGATCAGCCAGCTGGGATTCATGATTGCCGGACTGATGATGTTCAATGCAATAGCGATAAGAGGCGTTCTTATTTTCTACGTGGCGCACGCCCTCGGAAAGGGATGCCTTTTCCTGTGCGCCGGCATAATAGAGCGGATCTTCGGCACGAAAGACATACGGATGATGGGCGGATTGATGAAGAAAACGCCGGCATTAACCTATGCCTTTGTTTTCAGCATGCTGTCGGTAATAGGAATACCGCCTCTTCCGGGGTTCTACGGAAAACTGGAGGCAATCACGGGCATGCTTGTTAAGAAACATATAGGTTTTGCGTTGCTTGCCATACTGACTTCGGCACTGACGCTCATTTATCTGTTCCGGCTGTTCAGGCAGGTTTTCATGGGGGATTACAGGGAAGTCCCTGCCGGCGGCAAAGCCGGCATCAGAACGATGACGGCTTCGGTGGTTATTCTGGCAAGTATTTCTCTGGCTATCGGTATCATGCTGATTATGTAAGGAGGATGAGTTGAACGTTAACGTAAATGTGTGGTTTCTTCCGGTTACGATAAGTTTCACGGTATCTGTTGTGCATCTACTGTCTGCATGGGCAGGCAGAAATATCAGGAAATGGATATCTCTTGCCGGCGGGGCAGCCGTGGCATTCAGCTGTTTCTATTCAATGTACGTCAACTACATGTACCTGACCGGCGGAGAAACCTTAAGCCTGCTTTTTGCCATATTGATTTCGCTCATAAGCCTGTTCAGCATCTCCTATTCGCAGTGGTACAACCCGGAAGTCAATTACGTCTATGACGCCCTGCTCTTCCTTTTCGTGGGCTCAATGAACGGCGTTGTCCTGTCGCATTCGCTCATCTCCCTGTACATATACTGGGAGATAATGGCCGTTGCAAGCTTTTTCCTGGTTCTTTTCAACGATACATCCGAAGCAAGAAAGGCATCCTTCAAGTACATCATCATGACCGGCGCCGGAAGCGTCCTCCTGCTTTTCGGGATCCTCGGCATATGGCTGCTGAATGAGAATATCGTATGGAAACACCTGTTCTTCGTATGCATGCTCATAGGAACAGGGATAAAGGCCGGAATATTCCCGCTTCACACCTGGCTGCCGGACGCTCATCCCGCGGCTCCGACACCCGTATCTTCAATGCTGTCGGGCGTAATGATAAAGACTGGAATATACGCGATGATAAGGTTTTATTTCATCATATTCAAACCTTCATGGTCGCCGGGTTGGGAACTAATAATGCTTTTCATAGGGGTGCTCACGCTGCTGGGCGGAGTATTCCTTGCGCTCATCCAGCACGACATAAAACGCCTGCTTGCCTATCACAGCATAAGCCAGATAGGATATATTTTCCTGGGAATCGCCTGCGGTACCAGCATGGGGCTTGTGGGTGCGCTGTACCACGTGATAAACCATGCCATCTTCAAGTCCCTCCTCTTCCTCGGTGCGGGGGTTCTCATCAGGGCGACCGGCTCAAGGAACCTGGAAGATTACGGAGGGCTGGCGCGGAAGCTGCCCTTTACCTTCGGGGTCATGACAATTGCGGCGCTGTCAATATCCGGAGTGCCTCCGTTCAACGGGTTCGTGTCAAAATGGCTGATTTACGAGGCCCTGCTTGCCAAGGGGAGCACCCCGGCAATCTTTGCAATGGTGGCCGCGCTCCTGGGAAGCGTGTTGACGCTTGCATCCTTCATCAAGGTCCTTAACGACTCCTTCATGGGAGTCCGTAAGAAAGAGCTTCCCGGGACACGCATGGAAAAGTCTCCCTTCATGAACGTTCCGATGGCGCTGCTTGCGATCGGATGCCTGCTGTTCGGCGTCTTCCCGGGGCTGGTAACTGAACGGTTTCTCTTCCCGGCCGTGGGCGAGTTCGTGGACCTGCACATTGAGCTGATAAGGATGGCGAGCTTCTACGGATGGCTTGCGATAGCGGTGTTTGTACTGCTGTTTGCCGCGGGGAGGAAGCGGCTGCGCAAATCCCGCAGGACAGAGACGTTTGTGGGAGGAGAACTGCTGGCAGATACAGCCACGGCTTACGACGGTGCGCATTTCTACGGAACGATCAGGGAGATACTCCCCTTCAGGAAATTTTATTCCGCCGAGGCGGGAGGAACCCTTGACATATACCAGGTTGCGGGCAGAATACTTCCCGGCGTCGGCAGGTTCTTCAAAGACTGCGCGGTGAACACGATAGACTCCGTCTACGGATGGGGGAGCGCTGTTTTACATTCGGCGACGGAGAAGTTAAAATTGTTCCATAACGGCCTGCTCGCAAGATACATCATCTGGATTTTCGCAGGCATCATTCTGCTGATGGAGGTTATAAGAAGATGACGGTAAATACACCTCTCCTGGCTTCACTGATGGTTCTCATGATTGCCGGCTCGGTTATTGCCGTAATGGCAAAAAGCCTTGCGTCGTCAATCGTGTCAATGGGAACCGCCGGGCTTATCTTGAGCATACTCTTCCTTCTGCTGGGAGCGCCGGACATAGCAATCGTCCAGGTATTTGTGGAAATTGTGGCTCTCGTGGTGCTTCTGTCCATCATTCACAGGGAATCCTCGGCGGACATGTCTTCTTACGGATTCTACGGCATTGGAGTTCTTGTCATATTCGCAGTTTTTCTCCTGGTCTTCATGCTCCATTTCCAGGAGATGTTCAGGCCGTTCGGAGATCCTGTAATGACAATGGGTGCGGGATACCTCAAGGCCGCGCCGGAACAGCTCAACACGGCAAACGCCGTTACTGCGGTCGTACTGGACTTGAGAGGTTACGACACGCTCGGAGAAGCGACCGTCATATTTACCGCCATTATCGGCGTTCTTGTACTGCTTCGTCCCAAGGGGAGAATTGATGAATAACAACGATACAACCGGAATGAGCGAGATTGTCAAGGGAATAACCAAGATAGTCTTCCCGTTCATAATGATTTTCGGGATTTCCATCGTGCTGTACGGACACCTCACGCCGGGCGGCGGGTTTGCGGGCGGGGTTGTTCTCACCGGCGGTTTTGTTCTGCTTCTTCTGGCGTTCGGGAAGGAATACACCTTCCGGATATTGCCCCGCAAAATTGCCAAGTCTCTTGACAGTATCGGAGCGCTCGGATTCCTCTGCATCGCCCTGCTCGGGCTGACAGGAGGCACCTTCTTTTACAATTTCGTTCCCAAGGGGCGGCTTTTTCACCTGTGGAGCGGAGGAACGCTGATTCTAAGCAACATCATGATCGGAATAAAAGTGGGCTCGGCGCTTTTCCTTGCCATAATCACGCTTTCCATGGCACGGCTTGTCCACATAAAGAAGGGTCTGCTGTACAGGCAGAGCGAGGAGAATAAATGATAATCTACCTGCTTGTGGCACTGATGGTATTCATCGGCTTGTACGGGATAATAGCCAAGAAGAACATCATAAAGATAATTGTCGGCATGAATATCCTGGGATACGCGACAAACCTTCTGTTTATTGTCCTTGGCTACAAGTGGAACGGAATTGCGCCCATCATACCGCAGAATATTACCGTGGAACGGTTTGTTCAAACCGCGGTTGATCCTCTGCCGCAGGCGCTGGTCCTTACGGCCATAGTCATAGACCTCGGGTTTTCGGCTTTTCTTGCCGCTCTTGCCATAAGGATGTACGCGAAATACGGCACTTTTGACACTGATAAAATACGGAGGCTGAAGGGATGAACCACTCAATTATCTTTCCCGTTGTAATCTACCTGGGCGGTGCGTTTCTTCTGCCGTTGCTCTACGCGAAGAATGACCTTCTCGCAGGCATAGTCACCTCCGCATTGACTTTCTTGAGTTTTCTCGTATCCGTATTGCTCGGGCTGACCGTTTTCACCACCGGGGAAAGAATTCTCTACTTTGCGGGCGGATGGCAAAAACCACTCGGTATAGCATTGATGGTGGATCCGCTCTCCTGCCTCTTTCTGATAATCACGAATTTCATCGCGTTCCTCATCGCCGTCTATTCTATTACCTACACAAAAAAACACAGCAGGGCGGCCTATTTTTACGTTCTCTTCATGCTCATACTTGCGGGGATGAACGGAATCCTGATCAGCATGGATCTCTTCAATATATTCGTCTTCTTTGAGATAGCGTCAATCGCTTCTTTCGTTCTCGTGGCGTTCGGACTGCGGGCAGAGGAGCTGGAGGCATCTCTGAAATACACGGTTATCAGCTTTATCGCCTCCACTATGATACTTTTGGGGCTTGCCGTTGTGTACGGTTTTACGGGCACGCTCAACATTACTGCTTTCATGAGGATTGCAGCAGGCCTGCCGCAGACCCATCTCTGGTTTATACTTGGCCTTTTCCTTGCCGGGTTTGCCATTAAGGCGGCACTCGTTCCCTTCCATGCATGGCTGCCGGACGCGCACTCAATGGCGCCCGCACCGGTATCCGCGCTTCTTTCCGGACTCTTCATAAAGGTGGTCGGATTCTACGGAATTATACGGCTGGCAACAAACATATTCGGCTCCATTCCGCAGATAAGGGTTGTCCTGCTTCTCTTTGGAATACTTTCAATGGTTCTCGGCGGCCTGATGGCATACGGGCAGAAGAACATAAAACGGCTTCTTGCCTACTCCACCATCAGCCAGATAGGGTACTGCGCAATAGGCCTTGGAATAGGCGGTTACCTTGGATACCTTGGAGTTCTTCTGCATATCATAAGCCATGCATTCTCCAAGTCCCTGCTCTTCCTGAATATAGGGGCCGTGGAGTATATGACCGGGACAACAGATTCCGATAAGCTCAAGGGGCTGTACGACAGGATGCCCTATACGACGGCGCTGGCAAGCACAGGCATGTTCGGCATCGCAGGCATACCTCCCATGGGCAACTTCTGGAGCAAGCTGATAATCATATTTGCCGCGGTACAGGCAGGATACCCCGGAATAGCGGCCCTTTGCGTCCTTGTCGCGGTTATCACCCTTGGATACTTCCTCAAGCTTCAGCGGACGGTCTATTACAATAAGGCTTCGGATACCGCAAAAATGCTTGAAGCCCCGTCAGGAATGCTGGCTCCGATGACGGTGCTCGCTTTTGCCGCGGTCTTTGCCGGCATCCTTCTGATTCCGGGGATAAGAAGCTGCTGTCTCGACAAAGCTGTTGGCGTGATGGAGAATTTTTCTTACATTAACGTGGATATAGGAGATTAAATACCCCATTTCCCTCCCCCCTGAGGGAGGAGGATGCCCGATGTGCGGGCAGGTGGGGGTGAAAATACGGGGAGAATAACGAATGAATTACCTGGTAGTCTTTATAATCACCTTCATTGTCTGGAAGATGCTCACGTGGAATTTTGAGCCGGCAGACACCCTTGTGGGGATACTGGCATCTCTCTTTGTGACGCTTCTGTACGGCAAGGAATTCCCATACCATCCCAGGAATACGTTTCAGGCAAGAAGATATCTTGTGTTCATGAAATTCCTCGGTATCTTTTTCAAGCAGATGTTCCAGGCAAATCTCGTCATGGCTTACAGGGTATTGAGTCCGGGACCACCGATAAAACCGGGCGTTGTAAAAATACCGCTGCGCCTCACCTCGCCGCTGGGAAGAATCGTCCTTGCAAACGCCATCACGCTTGCGCCCGGAACCTTCACGTTGAACATAGAGAAGGATTTTCTTCATATCCACTGGATATACAAGCTGACCGACGACCCGATTGAAGCGGAGAAAATGATTTGCGGAAATCTTCAAAACATCCTTAAGGAGGTATTTGAATGAGTTTACTGCACCTATTCCTTACGCTCTGCGTCGCAATGTGCGTATATAGGATTTTCCGGGGTCCAAGGGCGGCCGACAGGTCGGTTGGTATTGACATTCTCGGTATAATAGTGATTGTTTTCTGCGTTCTGCTTACTCTGTCCACGGGCTCTGATTTCTACATGACCATAGCGCTTGCATGGTCAATACTGGGATACGTAAGCACGATAACGCTCGCAAAATTTCTGGAAGGGAGGAACCCGGATGATTGAGTTGATAGGACAGCTTTTCATGGCGATAGGATTGACCTTCATATTTCTCGGGTGTCTGGGACTTGTCAGGATGCCTGACGTTTACTGCCGTCTCCAGGCTTCAACCAAGTGCGTCACGCTGGGAACAGGAAGCGTTCTGATCTCCGCAATCTTCCTTTCAGGGTCTCCCGCAACTGCGGCGAAAGCCATAATATGCATTGTATTCCTTTTCCTGAACTCCCCGACCGCGGCACACGCTCTTGCGAAAGCCGCCGACATTTCAGGTATAAAAATATGGCAGAAACCCGGAGACGAGAAGGTCTACCCCGCACGCCCCCGCCCTCCCATAGAACCCGACAAGGAGCGATAACCCGGGGGAAAATGCAATGCACGAACTTTCCCTGGTAACAAACCTTTTGAGGATACTGGATAAGTTGCGCGAGGAACAAAAGGCAGAGGAAATTCTTGCAGTCAACCTCACAATCAATCCTTACAGCTGCATGGATTCGGAGAACCTCAATTTCATTTTTCACTCAATGACCAGGGATAAACCGGTATACAAGAACACCAGGATTCACATCAACCGCGGCAGCGACCCTGCCAGCAGGGAATTCATCCTTGACTCCGTGGAGCTCTCCCAACCCTGACCTGACAGCCTGGCAGTGTCTCTTGACAGAAGAAATCCTTTCAGGTAGAATTGTATTATAGGCTTAATACAGTGAGATATTAGCATGATCATCAAAATAAATTCGGAATCTGGCCTGGCGCCCTACCTGCAAATCATAAAACAGGTCAAATACCTTGTTGCCTGCGGCGCCCTGAAAGCAGGAGATCAGCTACCCCCGGTCAGGGACCTTGCCATGCAGCTGCGCATAAATCCCAATACCGTTGCCCGCGCATACAGGGAACTGCGTTACGAAAAGATTATAACCAGCAAGTGGGGCGGCGGCACCTTCATCTCCGACGACGTAAAACAGCTCGCCGAGTCCGAAAAGAAAAAGGTTATCACCGAGGCGCTTGGCCAGGCAATCCATCAGGCAGCCAATCTCGGATTAACCGAGGAAGAAATCACCCGGCTTTTCACCGTTCAACTAAAAGCAAGCAAAGGAGCCGAGAAACAATGAAAACGCTTATCTGGAAGGAATGGCGGGAACAGCGGCTGTTTTTCTTTCTGGCTGTCGGGATTATCGTCCTAAGCAGGATTGTGCCAAAACTACTGCCTGAACGAATACTGGACTATGAAACATACAGTCTGTTTATGAGCTATATCATCCTGCCCATCCTCTTTTCCCTGTTTCTGGGCTCAATCTCATTCACAAACGAGTTCGCCAGAAACACCAGGTCTTTCCTTTTGAGCCAGCCTGTTTCCACTGCAAAGCTCTTCCGGGTAAAGTATTTTTCCGGTTTGACTCTTCTTGTGATGCTCCTCTTTCTCAGCCACGCTATTCTGGTTGCCCGGTTCTCTGATTTAATCAAAACTGGAAACGGCCCGGTTGAACTGACCCGGATCCTTTCTGCCGCGGCAATTCTCCTTTCGTCGCTTATAATCATCTATTCTGCCGCCTGCTTCAGCTCACTCCTGCTCAAAAACAGTCTTCCTGCAATTATCTGTACGCCCTTTCTTCTTCTGTTCGGACTTCTGCTGGTCACACCTCTGACCATTTTCCTGTTCCTGGTATCTCCCAACGTGTATGTTTTCAGCTTTCTGTTATTGCCCGTCTCAATTGCCCTGTTCCCTGTCTTCAGTTTCCTGACATGGCAGAGAGCAATCGTCAAGGATGTGTCCAGCAGAAAGATAATCTTTAAGACCACTGTCGTAATACTTCTCATCTCCTTCGGCTCCCATGCCATCGCAAACCTCGCAGCCAGCAGGGAATTGAGCAAAGCCCTCCGGCAGGTAAAGACAGAGGGTATCAAGATGACTCCGGAAGAAGTTATACCTCCCCCCATACCGGACAAAGACAACGCCGCTCTCATCTATCAGCATGCCTTTGATCTGGCTGAACAGCTGAAAAACAAATACAAAGCAGAATGGGAGTATATGCCGTACGAAAGCATGGTCAAACCGGAAGAAATGACAGCCGAACAAAAGAGAATAATCGGCAGAATTATGAAAAAACCGGAGTTTATTACGTTCTATGCCTTAATTGAACAAGCAGTCAGTATGCCTGCCTGCCGTTTTGATATTAAATATGAAGAAGGCCCCTCAATGCTGCTTCCCCATCTTGCTAAAATGCGCAGCATGGCAAGACTGATTGATGCACGTACATACATCCTAGCTGAAGAAGAAAAATATAACGCAGCGCTCCGGTCAGCCGAGACAGGATTACGGTTGGGAGACTTCCTGGCTGACGAACCTATCCTTATCTCCCAACTGGTCCGCATAGCAGTGGACGCCATTGCTGTAAAATCCATTAACCGCCTTTTTGACAGACCCGGTGTTATTTTTTCCCAGAATGATTATCGGAACTTGATTTCAGAGATAGAAAAGAAAGACCGGTTTATCACAAAAAGCCTGGAAGGCGAATTGGTCCTTTTGGGCGGATGGGCGTTCAAGAGGAAAACAGATTTTCTGGAGCTCTCCCAATCATCCGGAAGTCTTGCACACAAGACCTTCGCGAGTTTTTACGGCAGTTATTTAATTCAGCCTGTCTCAAAAAGGGATTATGCCGTATATATCGGGGCCCTCGCCAATCTAAACCTCTATTCGCGAAAACCATATTTTTCAATTAAAGACAGGTCTGCCGAATGGGGCAACACCTTTTCTGTTGACAGATTCCAATCAATGAAACATATTGTAAGCTCAATGACCCTGCCTGCTCTATCCAGGCTTATTGAGC
>CAYQXZ010000005.1:0-13200 GCA_964421645.1 uncultured bacterium | reverse complement strand
ATGAAACATATTGTAAGCTCAATGACCCTGCCTGCTCTATCCAGGCTTATTGAGCAGCAAGCTAAACATAATGCTTGCCTTGACTCATCAAAACTGGGAATTGCCATAAAGATATACAGAACAAGGTATGGGAAATATCCTGGCGTCCTTTCTTCCATTATCCCGGAAATTCTCCCGGAACTGCCGCTGGACCCGTTCACGGGCAAGGATTACATCTACCGCAGAGAGGGGAAGGGATTCATTGTGTACAGCGTGGGCCCCAACGAAAAAGACAATGGAGGCATATTTGACGGGAAACATCAGGATAAATACGACGACATAGTATTTAAAGTAACGAATTGACGCTTCAACTAAGCGGGGGTGGACAATGGCGGAATATGCGATAGAGACGCAGGGACTTACAAAGAGGTACACCCGGCGCAAGGAAGCCGTGAAATCCCTGGACATGCAGGTCCCAAAGGGCTCTGTCTACGTTTTTCTGGGCAGGAACGGAGCAGGAAAAACCACAACCATCCGGATGCTCATGGGCCTGCTGCAAAAAACATCGGGGAAAGCAGCCGTATTTGGCATGGACCCTGACAGAGACCCTGTTCAAATCAAAAAGCGTGTTGGCTATGTGGCTGATAATCAGAAGATGTACGACTGGATGCCCATTCAGGAAACGGTCAATTTCCGCCGCTCTTTCTACCCCACCTGGAGCGACAGCCTGGCCGAAGACCTGCTCACGCGGTTTGAACTGCCCAGAACTGCCAGGGTTAAGGACCTCTCCCGGGGGATGAACGGGAAGCTTGCGCTCCTGCTTGCCCTTGCACACCAGCCTGAACTCCTTATTCTTGACGACCCCACGTCGGGACTGGATCCTGTTGTCAGGCGGGAGTTCCTTCAGGGGATTATTGAAACAATCCACCAGGAGGCAAAAACCGTCTTTTTCTCCACCCACATAATTACCGAGGCGGAACAGATAGCCGACTACGTCGGCATCCTGGAAGAAGGCAGATTATTGCTGTCAGAACCGCTGGATAAGCTCAAGGATTCGGTCAAGCAGATTCGGGTTATCTTTGAGGACAGGATACCCGGCGAAATATCTTTCCCGGAATTACTGAAAAAGAAGACATTCGGCCATGAGCTGGTGATTACAGTCAAGGACTACACCCCGGACGTATTGAGAAAGCTTTCAGGATTTAACCCGAAGAGCGCTGAAGTCCTTGACCTGACGCTTGAAGACATCTTCGTCTCTCTTGTAGGCAAGGAGGTATGACAGGATATGGATTTTGGTGCAGCATTCCAGATGATTTTCTGTGTGTTTGCTCCTCTAATCCTGCTCACTCTTGAAGCATGGTGGTTCTGGTACTGGTTCAGTTACGGGGATACAACTCACGAACAGCTATACATAATTGAAATAGTCATCTGCGCCCTTATCGGTTTCACAATAGCAGGGAATTTGAAGGGCGGAGTCTTTGCCTTTACGGGTTTTCTTGCCATTCCCATCCCGCTGGTAATATGGTTTCTCATGAGACAGCATGAGGACAAGAAAGACCGGCTGATTACAATATTTCAGGAAAAAGCGGAAAGAAAAGAACTTCTGGACGTTATAGACAAGGCCAAGGACCCCGCTCTTCTGTATAAGGCGCTTGTTGAACTCGGAGATTTGTACCTTAAGAAAACGGAATTTGAAAAAGCCATCGGCTGTTACAGGCGGGCGGATGAGATAGTTGAATTAAACCAGACCAAAGGACTTCCGGGATTGTCTTCAAGAATAAAAGTGGCGGAAAAGGAAATAAGGATACGAAAGGGTGAGCTCTGGGTGTGCACGGAGTGCAGTTACGATAATCCCGGCAATACTGATACCTGCAAGATGTGCGGGAATAAAAGGACATTGGGAAAATCTATAAGAGGCGATATATTGATACAAAAACGCGAGATAAAAGAAGACGTCATAGGCATCCTTTTCCCCACGGTAACAATTATTGCAGGACTCAACCTGCTTGGTTTTCTCGCTGCATTGACGGGCTTCCTTTACGGTCATATGCCTTTGTGGGCGGCCGTCCCACTGATCATCGTCATAGCTACCCTTTCAATATTCTTTTTCCTCAAACTCGTCGCCTTTGTCAAAAACACGGTTATTCCAAAAATACTCAAATAATGATACGCTTAGTACAGGAGAAAAAAATGTACAAATTGGCTCTAAAAGGCTTTCTGCGGAAAACGATTCCACTTTGGATTATCCTTTTCGCCTCACCGGCGTGCATGGCACAAATGGAGATGGCAGCCCTTCTCGGGAGATTTCAAAGAGACGCCGACGTACCGAAACTTCCATTCACGCTGCCGGAACAGCTGTTTGCAGGTTCCTATCCGCGCTTTCCCAATGCCCGGATAATGAGAGAAGTAGAATATACGGATTCGGGACGCATACTTGTCTATTTTTACGGCGCAAAAAATACGGCGGTAAACGACACGAAAATTTTCGCGGGAAAGAATACGAAAATAACCAGAGGGGAAAGCAGTATTCTCAACTCCCATTTCGGATGCTGGGAAGAGAACGAGCAGTTCACCACGGCATGGTTTACCGTCGGTTCATATGTTATTGGCATCAAAATTCCGAAGAGCAAAACGGACCGAACGTCCATAATCAGAACAGCGGAGAAAATCGTCAAAGATTATGATGCCCGGATAGAACAGTTGTTCTCCACTCCGGAAAAATGTCTCAAGACCTATCTGGAAGCGGTAAAAAAGACCGATAAAGATTTGATTGTTGAATGTCTGTACGACGACGGTTCGGAACAGACAGGGAACGCCATTACAATGGTGAACTATTTCCTCTCTTTATTCCCCATAATGCGTATGTATGAGAAACCCGGTCCCGAAAAGGACATTGTCATCGTCCGAACTGAAATGGTCTCCGACATCGAAGCCAGAATCGCCATGCAGAAACAGAGCCTTGATGGGGGAGCCCTGCCGCTTGCACTACTGACGTTCGGGCATACGGTGAATACATACACCGCCGACGAGTATCTCTGGGTTCCTTTGAAGACGAACGGCGAAAAGTGGGGGATAAACATTGCGGAGGTACAGAAATCGGCGTTTGCAAAATCTCAAGAACAGGCGAGACGGACTATGTGTATGTCAAACCTGAAACAGATAGGGTTGGCCGTCCGGATGTATGCTCAAGACTACAAGGAAACGATGCCTGAAGACCTTCGTGCTCTATATCCCAGATACGTTAGTAATGGCCGCGTCTTTAAATGTCCCGAAGACACAACGATACAGGAAGTCCAGAAGATTGACGGCACCACACCCATCAGTTATGCATATGTCAAAGGGCTATCGCTGAAAGATAAAAGTTTAAATCAATCTACGACTATTCTTGCCTATGACGCTTCTTCCCAGAATCACAAGGGAGAAGGACGATGCGTACTTTTTGTCGACGGACACGTGGCATGGATGACTGAAGAACAGTTTCAGAAATCGTTGAAAGAGCAAAAATTCTGATACACAGCGGTAACCGTTAGTACCGGGAGGTCATTATGAAAAAACTGCGGGTTGTTTTGGCTCTGCTGGTGCTGGCTCTATCATGCAGTCACGCTTTTGCGGAGACAGACGCCGCAGCCCCCGGGGAGGCAAGAGGCGTTTGCATGGCGAATCTGAAACAGATGGGGTTGGCTATGCAAATGTATGCTCAAGATTATAACGAGCAGTTCCCGGACGACCCCAAAATACTTTTCTCCAAGCATTACATAAGCACTCTGGAGATACTGATATGCCCGGCACATAAGTCCCTGAATTCAGATTCCTCAATCAGTTATGTTTATGTCAGGGGCCTGACGGCAAAAGACAGGCCGAATGGCATATTGATGTACGATGCCTCCACGGATAATCATGAGGGGCAGGGCAGAAATGTCCTGTTCCTCGACGGACATGTACGATATTGCGTCGAGAAAGACTTCCAGGAATTACTGGCGAAATTCCTTGCCGAATATAGAGAAAAGGTTGAATTGACGGCAGTGGAAATTCCGCGGTCCGTTGAAAAACTCGCCGATGAATTTCAGAAGACCTACGTATTATCTTCCGGACAAGCACTTAAACACATAAATCCTCCATTACGGCCTGAAGGCGGAGCTAACGTCATGTGTTACCACTGGGATGAAGAAGGGTTGATCAGATGGAGCCAGGGCTATGGAAACATCACCATCGCCAGCATATTGAATTCTCTCGCAGGGATCCATCCTAATGAAACAGAAGGTGACAAGGAATTACTGAACACGCAGGTAAAGGGGGACTTTATCCTCCGGACAGGAACGCCGCAGGAGACAATCGTGAACCGGCTGGAAGAAATCCTTCAGAAAGACCTCAACATTTCTGTGCAACTCACGTTCCGTGAACTTGAAAAGGATGTCATAAAGGTGACCGGCTATCTTAAAACCAATCTGCTCTCAAAAATTGAGTTCTACGACACAAAACGCGGAGGAGGCGGAGCGGGCAAGTTCCAGGAATTAATGACGGCAATCGGAGACTATATTGGCTGCCCTGTCGTCAGTGAAGTCATTAATCCTCCTGTACATATTTTCTCCTGGAGCTACAACAAGAGTAAGGATCTTGCCGATAGGGACTCAATGCTTCAGAATTTGAGCGACCAAACCGGCCTGACGTTTAAAGAGGATAAAAGAAAAGTGCGTATGCTCTTCGTGGAAAAATAGGAGAGGAAGGAGAAAAATGAATAGAAATGCAGCTCTTATGATACTCGGTCTCGTGTTCTCATTCGTCCCGCTTTCTTCCACCTCCCCTCTCGAAGAAGAACTTGCGAAACTAAGACAGGCAGGTATTCCCGCCTCGATAGAGGAACTCAATCTGTCGGATATACCCGATAAAGAAAACGGCGCCCTGGTCTACAGGGAAGTTTTCAAGATGATAGACGACCTCCATAAACAACACAAAGAAGAATGGGAGTATATACCGTATCAAGGAAACATAAAATGGGAGGTTGTACCGGAAGCGCAACAGAAAAAAGTGACGGATTTAGTTCTGTACGACTCCGGATTTATGGAAATGTATAGACTTGCGACAAAAGCCATTGATATGAAATGCAGGTTCTACCCGAAAGATGACTATTTCGATTACTTAACGATAAACGAATCTCTGCTCCCGAAAATACTTCCTGATATGACATCATTCCGCAATCTCGAACGCCTTCTGATGGCAAAAGCGAAACTTGAGGCAGAAATTGGAGAAACGGATAAATCTCTGCAAACTATCCTGACGGGACTTAAGATAGCGCGAGCCCCGTGTTCGGATGTCCCCCTCATGACATCCCAATTGGTTAGAATCGCTATGGATACGCTCGCTTTGGAGGAGTTGAGAAACACCAACGAAAAAGGGCTGGGCGATGCGGCTTCCTACCGGGCGTTGGTTAATGAAATGAGAAAATCAAGAGAAGAATCGTTAATATATTCGGCATTGAAATTTGAAGTGTTTTTTGTAATACAGATGTATGACTGGTTAAAGGCGGACATGGGCGGCAAGCTTGCGAAATTGAACGAAGAAGAAAAGAAAAAAGCGATAGAAAAAATGAAGAAAGAACGTCCGGATATCACTGAAGATTATATAAAATCAATAATAGAAAATCCTGAAAAATTAGTATCCAACCAGCGGCTGGCCCATTTAAGGACAATGCGGCAGGTACTTTCTATACTCAAAACTCCCTATCAGAAATTTGTCGAAGACATGAAAAACATAGAAGTGGAACTAAAAAAGGCTCCTTCAAGTGAAACTGCCATGCCTTTGATGTTGTTACCTACAATATCCAGAGCATATTTACAGGAATGTAAGGACAAAGCTTGTCTGGGTGCGGCGGAGATAGGGCTTGCCAACCGCATTTACAGGCAGCAACACGGCGCGTTTGCAGATTCTCTGAAACAACTCACCCCGGATATCCTGCCCGCCCTTCCCCTGGATCCCTTCACCGGCAAGGACTATATCTACAAGAAAACAGCCAAGGGATTTATTGTGTACAGCGTGGCGGATAACCTGAAAGACGACGGAGGTGTTTGGGGGAAACCCAGCAAATGGCAAGGCGACTTTGACATCGTCTGGGAGGATACAGGGCTCAAATAAACAGAAATGCAATCAGGACTCATTTTAACGATTGCCGCGAGCTATACAGCGTCTCTGCAATAGGGTATAATCAAGGCAGAGAAACAGCGGAGGTAAAAATATGTCTTATAAAGTGAGCGTTGTGATAGAAAAGGACGAATCCGGATATTATGCATACTGCCCCGAACTTGAAGGATGCCAGACACAGGGAGATTCTCTTGAGGAAGTTATCGCTAACATGAGAGAAGCCATTGACCTCTATCTGGAAACCCTCTCCTCGGAAGAAAGAAAGGATTTTTTAAGCCAGGAAATTCTTACCACGTCTCTGGAGGTATCAGTTGCCTAAGATGCCCCGGTTGACACCACAGGAAGCAGAAAAGATACTATTCAGACATGGTTTTAATCTGCTAAGAAGCAAGGGCAGCCACAGAATATACGGTAAAGAAAACAAGAAGATCGTGATTCCCTTCCATGGAAACAAGACCTTGCACCCTAAAATAATCAAACAACTGTTTAAGACGATAGAATCCTCACAGTAAAGGGAGATTAAACAATGAACATGATGTTAGTTCTGCCGTGGTATCTCTTTTGGGGTGCAATTTCTGTTTTGTGTATTGTGGCGATAATCAGATTTGCCTTGGGTCTTCCAGTTACAGGAGGAAAAGTTTGTCCAGAATGTAAATCGCGGGTGTTCAAGGAAGCAAAGGTATGCAGGTTCTGTCAGCATAAATTTGATGATAACTCAGGGTAACGGACGGAAAGATTCCATGAAATGCATTTTACTCTTATCCTACCGCTCCCGATAGCAATGCCGGAGGCGCGATGAAAGGGAAAAAACCTGTTAAACCTGTCGTTATGCTTTTGTTTTTACTCTTAATCAGCGTTTTTTTTGCGTCATCTTCATACAGGGCTAAGGAATGTGCCAAAATGGGCGTTTGCCTGGCGAATCTGAAGCAACTCGGAAGCGGATGTTCTGTTTATGCAGACAATTTCGGGGGTGTTTTCCCGCCATCTCTCTCCCTGCTTTATCCTGACTACGTAAATTCTCTTGATACCTTCATCTGCCCCAGCCGGAAACCGAAAGTAACAGAGGCGGATGTCCGCAATGATTTCACGGTCTGTTATGAGTATGTAAGCGGACTGACAAAAAAGGACGACCTGGAATGTCTTCTTCTTTATGACCGTGAAGGAAACCACCGGATAGGACATCACAAGGGCGACCGGAACGTTGTCTTCATAGGCGGCAATGCCCGCATGGTTAAGAAAACAGATTGGCAGGAGGTATCAAGATGATAGAAAAAATTTACATTACCATGGCAAAGGGGTACAATAATCCTGGTTGACGAACGGAGGGGAAAGTGACACAACTAAAAATTATTGTGGAAAAACATCCGGAAGGTTATGTTGCCTACCCTTTGGGATTAAAGGGTGTTGTAGTTGGTGAAGGCAATACTTACGAAGAGGCTGTTGAAGACGTCAAATCTGCAATAAAATTTCACATTGAAACCTTTGGGAAAAGCAGGATTAAGGAAACGGCTGAAAAGGTAGAGATTTTTGTGGCAGAGACAGGAGTTCCTGTCTAATGAACAGATGGCCGAGGGAAGCACCGAAAAGAACCGCCTTGAAAACACTTCAATTGCTTGGATTCAGAATTGTAAGAGAAAAAGAACACATCTCACTGGTCAGAGATAATCCGGATGGTACAGAGACTCCTCTGACTATGCCAAACCATTCCAAAATCAAAGGTTCCACTTTAAGAGTTATCTGCAATCAAGCGGGAATTCCCCGGGACGATTTTTTGAAAATCTATAGTCGAATTTGACTGTTTTCAACAGGGCATACAGTATCCATGCAATCGGGTATAACTAAGTACGTTGATTTACCTGATTAGGAATATAGGAGATAACCAATTATGGATAACAGGATGGCGGGGATGGTTCTTGTGGGGCTTGTGATAATAGTTCTGCTTATTGTTGGGAGAGAACTTTTAAAGGACAGAAACAAGACGGGTCTCTCTTGGAATGTCAGCGCATACCTGAACATTTTTAAAACGGGATGGCGGGCAGCACGGAAGAACTTGTGGATATTCTGGATTTTGTGGACGTTTTCTATCGTTGCCATGCTCCAGAATTTCTTTTTACGCTTATCCGTAAAAGGATTTCAGTTCACACCCTTCTCCCGCCTTTTCCATGGATTTCATACATTTTCCCTTTCTTTTGAAGAATTAATGCTTAATCTCTTACGCGCACCGGATTTTATCCCTTTTTCATTCGGGCTTGACAATAGCATCTTGTTACTTTTTGCGCTCGTTTTTCTGATACCGCCGTTCAAAAAAGTCCTTCTTCAAACATTCACTGAAACCCGGACGCAAACTTCCGTGAATCTCTTAAGGAAGAATCTCCTGTTTTTTGTCATTCTCACCATAATGGCAGTTGCCCTTCGCATATTGTGGTCCATTTCCCCCGGCTTTCAACCTGTTGAACAGTCAAGAATTTTTGTACCTATATACTTTTATTCTTTAATTATGGTTTTCTGGTCTGCGTTTGTCCAGGCCTTGCTAACCGGCTTTATTTTCTCACTTTTCAGGGTAGGTGTTCTGCATGAAGAAGCGGATAGAAATTCAGTTTTTATATCATCCCTGAAGTTTTTCAGACCTCTCTTCTTCTTTTTTCTTATACTTTTGGGTGTTTTCCACTGTTCGGTTATACTTATCAGTTTTTTCCACAGCAGTTCATACATCCCTTTTATAATCCACTGGCTATCGCTGTTTTTCCTCTTTGTACCGTATTTTATGGTACAAATGGACTTTTCTTTAAGAGCAGCTTTAAGGCTTAACATCTCCTCGTGGAAACAGAACTGGCGGCAAGACCTTGCTTTTTTTCTTGCAGTCGTCTTAATGGTATCGGTTGTCAATTATTTGCTGTCTTTCCTCTGGCGTTTTACCGGAACCTATTATTACCTGATAGTGCAGGTGGCGGAGCGTACCGTCCGGCTTATCATGGAATTCTGGATTGCCGCATTAATTATGGCCTTTTGTATGCAGTTGACAGGGCGGACAAAGGGCGTAACAAATACATCTCCGGACCCTGCATTTGGTGAAAGTCTTCTGGAAACCACCGCTCAAATCAGGTCAGGAAAAATGAAATGGTACAAACATGAAGATGTTTTCTGACCTATATGTTAAAATAACTGGGCGTGAAAAAAGGAGCGCGGAAGATGACAAGCAGAGAGAGGTTTCTAAGGACGATGAGGTACCAGGAGGTGGACCATCCTCCGATAGGCATACCCGGTCCATGGCCTATTACACGTAAGCGCTGGGAACAGGAGGGATTGCCCAAGGGGATGGATCTGCACGAGTATTTTGAAGTACCGCCTGCCAGCATGCGGCACGTGGGCTTTGAAACCGTTCTCTACCCGCCCTTCAAGGAGAAAATTTTTGAGAAAACGGACGATTACGTCATAAAGATTGACGCGCGTGGAGTGAAAGTGAAAAACTTTGCGGATGAATCCTCAATGGCAATACACCTGGAATACCCCATAAAAGGAAGGGCATCCCTCGGCTGGTTGAGAGAAAAGTTGAACCCTGAAAATCCCGGTAGACTTGACCCAGACTGGCTTGAAAAGATACGGGAGGTAGAGAAGAAGAATAACTGCCTGTCCCTGTGCAACGGCGGACAGTACTTTGCTTTCCTGAACGAGCACATGGGTACGGAGCAACTGCTCACTACCTATTTTGACGACCCTGATTTCATCCACGAGGTCAATGACCTGCAGTGCAGGTGCTGCGAAAAAGGACTGAACACGGTTTTGCCGGAGTTCAAGCTTGATTTCGTCGGTTACCACGAGGACATGGCATATAAGACCGGACCCCTGATTTCCCCGAAGATGTTCAGGGAATTCATGAGCCCGTACTATGCCCGTATCCAGAAAATCACGAAAAAATATTCCGTTGATATTCACCTGATGGACAGCGACGGCAACATATGGGAGCTTATCCCCCTGTGGCTTGAGCTGGGCGTCAACGTGATGGCTCCCCTGGAGGCAGCGGCCGGCATGGACGTGGTGGCCCTGCGGAAGGAATTCGGGCGGGAGCTTCGGATGGTCGGCGGTTTTGACAAGCGCATCATGGCTTCCTCCGACAAGAAAGACATCAAGAAGGAGCTGGAACGCATCCGCCCGGTCATTGAGGACGGCGGCTATATACCGGGGCTTGACCACGGCGCACCGCCTGACATCCCGTTTGAGAACGTCTGTTACTACATTGACTGCCTCAAGCAGATGTTCTCCGCCAGGTAGTCTCTTGCGACCGCGGCAATCCATCTGTTGAGATTGCTTCGCACAAACTGCTCGCAATGACAAGCCGGGAAGGAGACTTTTTGCCCCCACTTGACAATAATCTTGTAGGGATATATAATTAACAAAATTGTTAATTTACTATACTTAGACATATGGACTACGCAACCATAAGAAACGTTCTGGGAACCAGGCGGTATTTCGGAATCAGGACTGCTTCCGAACTGCTGGGGATAAAAACGGAGTCAGCAAGGGTTATATGTTCCCGCCTGACCCGGAAAGGTCTGCTGTTGAGGCTGAAAAGGGATCTCTACATCCTGCGGGAAAAGTGGGATAACCTTCAGTATGAAGATTTTTTGAAGATTGCCAACGTTCTTCAGGTCCCTTCCTACATCTCCTGCATGAGCGCTCTTGCATTTTACGACGTATCCACGCAGGTACAGCGAGGCTTCTTTGAAAGCGTTTCACTGAAAAGAACGAGGGTCTTTGATCCGGATAACGCGATCTTCAATTATTACAAGCTGAAGAAGTCCCTCTATTTCGGCTTTGAGAGGAGAGAGGGTGTTTTTATTGCGGGGAAGGAAAAGGCGCTTCTTGACGCGGTGTACCTGTATTCATTCGGGAAATACAGGTTTGACATAGCTTCTCTCTCCATGGGAAAATTACAGAAGAAAAGAATTACGGGCATCCTGTACAAATACCCCTCAAAAACACAGAAGACCTTTAAGAGAATATGGACGAGTTGATAAACCAGGAGAGATTTGAGGTTGAGGTTCTCGACAGGCTGAACAGCGGACGGTTCCTGCCGCACATGGCGTTTTGCGGCGGCACGATGCTGCGTCTGTGCTACGGGCTGGACAGGTTCTCCGTTGACCTTGACTTTCATCTCTCGCCGGGAACGCCGGAAAAGGAACTGTTTGCCGGCATTAAGAAATTCCTGGGGCAGGATTACAGAATCAAGGATTCCGCCGACAAGTTCCACACCCTGCTCTACGAAATCGGCTCCGAAAGATACAGGAGGGGATTGAAGATAGAGATAAGGAAGACAGGCGGATCCCTGCATACGGAACAGGCCATTGCCTACTCTCCGTACTCGGATATCCAGGTATTTGTCAACGCGGTTACTCTGCAGGATATGATGTCTTCAAAAATTGAGGCGTTTCTTGACAGGGGAGAAATAAGAGACGCCTTTGACCTTGAGTTCCTGGTAAAGAAGGGCATTGGACTTGAAACATCAGAGGAAACGGCAATAAAGATAGAGGCGAAACTGGATGCGCTGAAGGAAAAGGACTTCAAGGTGAAACTGTCTCCGCTGATAAATGCGGGTAAGCGGCAGTATTATCTCAAAAACGGGTTTAAGATATTACGTTCAGAACTTGCTGGAATTCAAGAATGAGCAAAATTAAAACGATAGAGGTGGGAGCGAGCATATTTGAGGAGAATGACAGGATTGCGCAGGAAAACCGCCTGCTCCTGAAGAAGAATGCCGTCTTCTCCGTGAACATAATGGGCTCCCCGGGCTCCGGAAAGACATCCGTGCTGGAGAGGACCCTTGAGTGCGAGCATAAGGGCTGTTGCCCGGCGGTCATTGAGGGCGACATACAGGGCAGTATAGACGCGCAGAGGCTGGAGAGGTTCGGAATACCGGTGGTGCAGATAAACACCGGAGGCGCCTGCCACCTTGACGCCAACATGGTGGCAAAGGGGCTGGAGCACCTGCCGCTCAATGACATAGACGTCCTTTTCATAGAGAACGTTGGCAACCTGGTATGCCCGGCGGAGTTTGACATAGGCACGGACCTGAACGTGATTGTCACAAGCGTCACTGAAGGCGAGGAAAAACCGCTGAAGTACCCCCTGATGTTCCGCATATCAAGAATCTGCATCCTGAATAAAACAGATCTCTCGGCGCATTCGGGTTTTGACCTTGCCGCTTTTACAAGGAATTTGAAGGCCATTGCGCCCGACACGGAACTGATGCCGTTGTCCGCGAAAACAGGCGAAGGGTTTAAACGGTGGACAGACCACCTCCTCTCCTCGTGCCTTTCATCCATTACCCGGCTTCCGGAGATTCCTTACGTGGAGATGAAAGGCCGGGTGGTTATCGTGGGACTGGGCGACAGGATGAAAGGAGACGATGCCGCAGGCTGTGTTGCGGCAGATATCCTGCAAAAGGAGATACGCAGACGCGACATCAGGATAATAAACGCTGAAAACGCCATGGAGAACTACCTCGGCACGATAGAAAAATTCAAACCGGATACCGTTATCATAATAGATGCCGCTGACTTCGGGGGAAAACCCGGACAGACAAGAATCCTGGAGCCCGAACAACTGCGGGAGACAACCACCTCAACCCACACCTTTTCGCTTCCGTTGATAATAAAGCATATCCGGTCGGAGACAGGCGCGGAATGTACGGTGATAGGGATACAGCCGAAGACCACGGAGCTTTCCGAAGGGTTGTCACCCGAAGTACAAAGCTCCGTTTCAATGCTGACAAAAGCCCTTTTCCCTTAACCCCCACTCCATGCCGGGTTTGGAACGCGAGGTCTCTGAAAAACTCCCCCGGTTGTCATTGCGAGTGTTTCTCACGAAGCAATCTCATACGCCAGACTTGACAATTTCTTCTCCAGGTAATATACTTAATGCAAGAAAGTTAATATTTTTGTGCACTGCGTATAACAAAAAGATTAAAAGAGTCCTAATGTCCTCTCCCCCTCAACCTGACCTTCTCCCCTCGGGGAGAAGGGAAAGGAGAGAACCGGGGAGAGGATAAAAGGTGAGGGGGATATAGAACATGATTCGCGACATCCTTTT
>CAYQXZ010000004.1:28921-38118 GCA_964421645.1 uncultured bacterium | reverse complement strand
TTGTTCTTCATGTAATCCATTATGTTGGGGCGTTCTCCCTCAAAGACCTTTGGAATGATCTTCACGGTCACTCCTTTTTCCATGAGGTACCTGCCGGTTCCGGAGCTCGCGAGGATCTCAAATCCCATTGACTGGAATCCTCTGGCTATCGCCGCAACCGCGGGTTTATCCTTGTCCTTGACGCTTATAAAGACAGTCCCGGCAAGCGGAAGCTTCTGCCCCGCTGCAAGCTGGCTCTTTGCGTATGCCATTTCAAATGTCTTGTCCATGCCTATGACTTCGCCGGTGGAACGCATCTCCGGTCCCAGGATAACGTCCACCCCGGGGAACCTGTTGAACGGGAACACCGATTCCTTGACCGCAAAATAATTCGGCTTGACTTGCTTTGTGAAGCCGATTTCCTCCAGCGTCTTACCGATCATTACCTTGGTGGCCAGCTTGGCCAGCGGCACGGCGATAACCTTGCTGACGAAAGGCACGGTTCTTGAAGCGCGCGGATTGACCTCAAGCACGTAGAGATTGTCGTTCTTGACCGCGTACTGTATGTTTATCAGCCCCTTGATATTGAGTTCCAGCGCAAGGCGCCTGGTTGCGTCCGTTATCTCATCCACGATTTTCTTGTTAAGGCTGTACGGCGGCAGCACCATCGCGCTGTCCCCCGAATGTACCCCGGCTTCCTCTATGTGCTCCATTATGCCTCCGATGACGCAGAGCTTTCCGTCGCAGATCGCGTCCGCGTCAACCTCAATGGCGTCCTCAAGGAACTTATCTACAAGCACGGGTCTCTCGGAAGATACGTCAACCGCCTTCTGCATGAATGACTCAAGCGATTCCCTGTCGTAAACTATCTCCATGGCCCTTCCGCCAAGGACGTAGGACGGCCTGACAAGCACCGGGTACCCGATCTTATCCGCTATCGCTTCAGCCTGCTTGTAGGAAGTTGCCGTCCCGTTTGGCGTCTGTTTCAGGTTCAGCTTTTCAAGGAGCTGACGGAACAGCTCCCTGTCCTCCGCCGCGTCAATCGCCTCCGGGCTGGTACCCAGTATGTTCACCCCTTCCCTTTTCAAGGGAAGCGCAAGGTTCAGTGGGGTCTGCCCGCCGAACTGCAGTATGACTCCCAGGGGTTTTTCCTTGTCTATGATATTGAGCACGTCCTCAACGGTAATGGGCTCAAAATACAGCTTGTCGGACGTGTCGTAGTCCGTGCTCACGGTCTCCGGGTTGCAGTTGACCATGATACTCTCGTATCCGTCCTCGCGCAGCGAGAAGGACGCGTGCACGCAGCAATAGTCAAACTCTATCCCCTGACCTATCCTGTTTGGTCCGCCGCCGAGTATGACCACCTTCTTTTTTCCGGATGAATCTCCGGTGTCGTACTTCTCAATCGTGGAATAATAGTACGGTTTTTCCGCCTTGTATTCCCCGCCGACGCTGTCAACCGGCTTGAATACCGCAGCGAGTCCCTCACTGTTCCTCCTTGCCCGGACGTTCTTTTCCGTGGTCTTGGTGATATGCGAAATCTGCCTATCGGAGAAGCCTGATTTTTTGGCCCTTTCAAGAACATCCGCCGGAACGCCGCCCCCGTCGTGCTTGCGAAGCTCTTTTTCCATATCTGTTATTCCTTTTATATTGTGAAGAAACCACGGGTCAATTTTTGAAAGCCTGTATATCTCGTCCACGGAAAAGCCGGCAAGAATCCCGTACCTCAAGTACATGAGTCTCTCGTCGTCAGGAACTGATATCTTCCTTGCAATAATGTCTTTCTCTTCCGCTGTGAATTCATGGTTTACGTCCCAGCGGTCCTTGCCGTCGCATCCCAGTCCGTACCGGCCTATCTCCAGGGAACGTATGCCCTTCTGCAGGGCTTCCCTGAAATTCCTGCCGATGGACATTGCCTCGCCCACGGCCTTCATGGAAGTTGTTATCGTCTTGTCGGCCGCCGGGAATTTTTCAAAGGTGAATCGCGGGATCTTGAAAACGCAGTAGTCAACCGTGGGTTCCGCGAAACAGGTGGTCCTGCCGGTAATCTGGTTCTTCACCTCGTCAAGCGTGAGGCCCACAGCAAGCTTGGTTGCTATTCTTGCTATGGGGAACCCGGTTGCCTTTGAGGCGAGGGCAGAGCTCCTGGATACTCTCGGATTCACTTCAATTATGACTACGTCCCCGTTGTCCGGGTTGGATGCAAACTGGATGTTGGCGCCTCCGACCACGCCGATTTTCCTTATGACTTTTTTTGAAAGATCAACAAACTTCTCGTATTCCTTCCGGCTCAATGTCTGCGAGGGCGCAACTACTATGCTGTCGCCGGTATGCAGTCCCATGGGGTCAACGTTCTCCATGGATGTAACCATGATGACGTTGTCCCTGACATCCCTCATTACCTCAAATTCTATCTCCTTCCATCCGAGGACGGACTGCTCCACCAGCACCTCGCTGATGGGACTTGTTTCCAATCCGAACTCAAGCTTCTTCTCCAGCTCCTCCAGGTTGTAAACTACGGAACCGCCGGTGCCCCCGAGAGTGTATGCAGGGCGTAGTATGAGCGGGAAACCGATACGCTTTCCTATCTCCATGCCGTCCTTCAAGTTATATGCCAGCTCACTCTGCGGAACGGCTATGCCTATCTCCGTCATCGCTTTCTTAAAGAGCTCCCGGTCTTCCGCCATGGCGATAGTCTTGACGTCCGCGCCTATGACTTCTACGCCGTACCTGTCCAGTATGCCTTCTTTTCCGAGGAACGTTGCCAGGTTCAGCCCTGTCTGCCCGCCGAGTGTGGGCAGGAGCGCATCGGGACGTTCCTTTTCAATTATCTTCGCAAGGAGCTCCACGGTCAGCGGTTCAAGGTAGGTCGTATCGGCCATCTCCGGGTCTGTCATGATCGTTGCGGGATTGCTGTTTACCAGCAGGACGTCGTATCCTTCCTCCCGCAGGGACTTGCATGCCTGCGATCCTGAATAGTCAAACTCGCACGCCTGCCCGATGATGATGGGACCGGATCCTATTATCATTATCTTGTGAATGTCTTTTCTCGCCGGCATGGTTTTATTCCTTTATCATTGAAAGAAAATCCCTGAAATTTTCAACGGTCGGCTGGAAAGCCGTCGTGACGACCTTCTTTGTTTTGTCCTGGAGCCCTTCAACCGTCCCGTCGTTTACATTGACGTATTTGATTATCCCGGAAACCGATCCTCTGTCCAGCACCATGCTGTGCGCCTGTTCCGTTATATAACAATTCCCCCTCCTGGCGTCGGTAACAGGCTGGTTGACTCCGTAATGGTTTACGTTCTCCGGGGATACTTCTCCTCCGCAAGCCAGTCCGGCGGCAATGTGCCCGAGCCCGGTACCGAAAACAGGTATATTTCCAGCAACCGTTCTTATCAGTTCCGCCGTTTTTTCTGCAGTCACCGCGTTTTCACTCCCGGAAGAGACGTAGATTGCCGCGGCAGATTCAAGGATTTCGCAGGCCTTTGGTGTATCATCGTCAAGGAGCGCAAGTTCAAGCCCGGCCGTGTTGAGCATGGCGATTTCGCTCTTCTTAAGCCCCAGGTCAATCACCGCAAGGTACCTCCGGCCTTTCTTCAGTGGAGGGTATTTCCGGTTTCCGTCTTTTTCGGACCGGGTTCCCGGGGCGGTGTTCCTGCTTTCCTTTATCTGTTTCAGCACGGAGTTAAGTCCGACGGATCCGGATGCTATGCCTGCCCAGGCGGACCGGTCTTCCCTGACTATCTCGGTGATGTGCTGCGTGTCAACTCCTTCAATCAGCGAGACCGTGCTCTCCATCAGGAATTCCTTGAGGGAACATTCAGCCCTGAAATTACTGTGGATTTCGCTGTACTCGGAGATTATGATCCCGGCAGGATAAATCGTGTCACTTTCGGTATCTTCGCGGCATACCCCGTAGTTGCCGATAAGCGGGTAGGCAAAGCAGACGATCTTTCCCGCGTATTCCGGGGAGGTCAGCACCTTCTCGTAGCCGACGACCCTGGTGTCAAATACCAGCTTTCCCGCAACGGTGCCGCTCCCATGGATAATGTTGCCCTCAAAAATCTCCCCTGTCTCCAGTATTATCTTTCCTTTCATCTTGTCCTTTATATTTTGACTTTCTTACCCGTGAAGCACGACAGGCAAAGCTTGCCGGCGGGCAGTCCTATCGCATCCACGAAATCCTCAAGGGTATTGTATACCAGCGTATCAGCGCCGATTTTTTTTCTTATCCCTTCAAGGGTGTATTTCTGCGTTGCAAGCTCACTGTAAGAACGGGTGGAGATCCCGTAAAAGCAGGGTGCCATCAGCGGCGGGCAGGCAATCCGAACGTGAACCTCTTTTGCGCCTGCGTTCTTCAGCTCCATGACCTTGTACTGTATCTGCGTGCCTCTCACTATGGAATCGTCGCAGAGAATGATTCTCTTGCCCACCACGTTATCTTTTATCACGGAAAGCTTTATGCGCGCCTCTTCGTCCCTGCTTTCCTGTGTGAGGGGAGTGTAGCTTCTGCTTGCAAACCGGTCTATGAGGAAGACCTCCTGGTACGGTATCCGCGACTCCTTGTGGTAGCCGAGAGTGCATCCTATGCCGGAAAACGGTACCGGCGCAACCACGTCGGCGTCAAACTTTCCGTCCCGTTTGGACAGCTTTATGCCGAAGTTCTCCCTCGCCCGCATGACCGGGATGCCGTCAATGACCGAGTCAACCGAAGCGGTATATGCCCATTCAAACGCGCAGAAAGCGGAATCGCCGTTCCTGATATGCGCGACCGTCTTAATCCCGTCGGCGTTTATGAGTACCACCTCTCCGGGTTCAACGTCCCGGTATATCTCCATCCCTGCCACGGCAAAAGCCCTGGATTCGGACGAGACCGCAAACTGCTGATGGTTCTTCCCGAGTATTAGCGGCTTGAAGCCCCTCGGGTCCCTGGCGGCATATATCCCGTGCTTCGTAAGCATGACCAGGCTGTAGGAACCATTTACCTTTTCGCTCAATCTGATGATACCTTTTAGAAAATCTTTTTCGCAGGATATCAGCTTGCCAATCAGTTCTATGTCGGTTTCAGCGCTGAATGAATGCCCGCGTTCCTTCAGCTCGTCGCGCAGCCTCTTCCCGTTAAGGATATTTCCGCTGAAGGCGATGGCAAACTTTCCCATCCTGGATATCAGCACGATCGGCTGGCGCTCCTTCAGGCTCACATGTCCTATTCCTGAAGCACCCTTGAGATTGAATAACTCATCGTCGGTAAACGTGTGTCTGACGAATCCCTTATGGGTGGTAATATAGATGTCTCTTGAGGACGTTGCTATTCCGCAATATCTTTGCCCGCGGTGCTGTAGCTTGAAGATTCCGTAATAAATATCCTTTGCCGCAGGTTCTTTGTGTGCATTGTAAATCCCGAAAATTCCGCAATTTTCATTCATTGTTGGGTCCCGGTTATCAGATATACTCTATCGTGCTTGGCGGTTTCGGCGTTATGTCGTAAACCACCTTTACCACGCCCGGGACTTCTGCGAGGATCTTGTCCCGTGCCTTGAAAAGCGTTGCCCACGGGATCCTGGAAGGAGCGGCGGTCAGCGCATCCTTTGATTCAACCGCCCGTATCGCTATGATATCCCCGTAGAGTCTCTTGCCGTTTATCATCCCGGTCGCTTTGTCATTCATAAGAACGGCAAGGACCTGGAATATACCTGCGCCGGTTATCGTTGATTCCACTATTTTCGTAACCGCGCGGATTTTGTCCACTCTTTCCGGCACAACCTCGCCAATTATCCTTGTCGCAAGGCCAGGACCCGGGAACGGCTTCCGTTCCGCAAACTTTGTCGGCAACCCGAGTTTTTTCGCGACCTCCCGTACCTGGTGCTTGTAAAGTTCTCTCAAAGGTTCAACTACTTTTAGCCCGAAATGAACCGGGTTAAGTCCTATCTGCGACAGCACGTTGTGCTGGGTCTTGATGCCCTTCTGAGTTTCCGCTATGTCGGCTGCTATCGTGCCCTGTATCAGAAAATCAACCGAATAACTCCTGGCCGCCTGGCCGAGGGTTTTATAGAAGATGTCCCTGAAGGCAATTCTCTTTTCTTCCGGGTCAATCTTGCCCTTCAGCCCCGCAAAAAACTGTTCCTTTACGTCCCATATCTGCAGCTCCAGTCCAATGCTGTCAAAATACTTTCTTATCTCACCGGACTCCCCTTCTCTCATGAGCCCGTCGTCAAGGAAGAGCACGGTGAAATTTTTTCCAAGCGCTTTCCTGGCAAGCATGGCACATGTCATGCTGTCAACTCCGCCTGACGTGGCAATCAGTGTCTTCTTGGTACTGCTGATCTTTTTCTGAAGCTCTTCGGTCTTCTCGTTAATGAATTTTGTAGCGGCGAAACTCATGGCAACACTCCTTTACCCCGAGACATTCAGGTCATTGCGAGGTGCTTTTTACCGTGGCAATCTCCTGAGATTGCTTCGCTGCCGCTCGCAATGACAAGCTGTGTGGGGTTGCGATTTTATTGCGGTCGTCTATTTTAACATTGGGGCAAGCAATGTGTCAAAACCAATTTCTGTGCCGTCCATATTCTTGAGAACAGACTTGAAAGCAAGGTAGAAAAGGGGCAGTTCACGTGGCCACTTATTCTCCAGCTTTACGAAATCCTTTTCGGTTGTAATGACGCAGTCCGTCCTTTCCTTGAGACTCAAGCGGCACAGCTCATCCACATCTTTTTCCCTGTAGTAAAAGTGGTCGGGGTATATTACACCGCTTATCTTTGAAGGATTCAGGGTTGCCAGAAGTGCGAAAAAGTTAATCGGACTGCCTATGCCGGCAAAAGCGATAACGTGACTGCCGGGGATTATATCCGTCGTTATGTCCCTGTGTTTGCCCCGGAGGCTTTCTATCTCGTATTCCATCACGTAAACCGGCCTGCCGAATTGCCGGAGATCCAGATGAAGCGCTTTAAGCTCCATGCGGCTGACCATGTAAGTCCTCGTGACGACGAACAGATCCGCCTGCTCTATAAAATGTTTCGGCTCGCGGAGAAATCCCGAAGGCAGGGGAAGGCCGTTGTCAAACGGGTTGGATGCGTCAATCACAACTATATTAAGGTCTTTCTTGACCCAGCGGCAGTGGAATCCGTCGTCCAGCACAACCGTGCCGGGAAAGCCCTTCAGCGCAGCAAGCCCCTGCCTGCTCTTGCGGGTGAATTCAAGCCGCGGGAAATTCTTGCCAAGCATGATAGTCTCATCCCTGAATCCGGAAGATGCGACTGCAACCATCTTTTCACGGCCGTGGAGCTCCCTGACAATCTCCATGACCAGCGGCGTTTTGCCAGTGCCTCCGGAGACTATGTTTCCCACGCTTATGACGGGGAAACCGTAATCCCTTCCACGCGTGAAAATTTTCTTTAGGTATATGAAAATAAGGTAGAGAGCAGTGAAAGGAAGCAGGTACGCGGAAAGAGCTGTGAAAAACACTGAATTCCTGCGGAACACAAACCTGTTGTAAGCAGAACTAAAAAAGGGTTTGCTGCTCCTTAATCGCACTATCTCCAATACGGATTTCAACCTTTCCGAATTCCCCATCGTAACCTGGCTCAATATCTACCCCTCCTTGCCTTACTGTCTTTATTCCTTGAACTATGTTATCGTCTATCCTGCCTTTCATCTCCGTTTCAGGGATGTCAAGCAGTATGGAAAATTCCGTGCCGAGCCGGTCAAGGACTTCAATGAATTTATTTTTTACCGCCGCTGAATCCACGGGTTTCTTTAACACGTCCGCGATTATCTGGTCAAGAGGCACAAGCTTCCTGAACGGTATGAATATATCCGGTTTTTCTCCGTACGGCCTGTCTGCAAGCTCGTACACCCTGTTGAGAACTCCCACGGTAACCTTCCTGCCGCATACCGGACACAGGTTATTGTTCTTTTTCGTTTCTTCGGGCGACATGCATACGTTGCAGTTCCTGTGCCCGTCAAAATGGTACTTGCCCTCTTCCGGGAAGTACTCAACTGTGGAAATGAACCTGCTTCTATCCTTTTTTTTCAATATCTGCCGCAGTTCCGGGAAGCTGAAGGGCCCGTTGAAAAGGTTTGCCTCCCTTCCGGTCTTTGCAGGCGAGTGCGCATCAGAGTTGGAAATGAGCGAGAACCTGTCCAGCGCCGATACCATCCAGTTCATCGCCGGGTCACTGCTCAAGCCGGTTTCAAGCGCGAATATGTCCTCTGCATACTCTCCGAAACAGTCTACTATAGTATTATACCCGGAATTTGAGCCAAACATGGAGAAATGGGGTGTCCATATGTGTGCCGGCACCACGAACCCTTTCTCGTCAACCTCCCTGACTATCTTTACAAGCTCCCGGGCGCCCATTTGCAGTATGGGCCTTCCGTCAGCATTTATGTCTCCATATCGCTCCAGGACCCTGTTTAGCTTCTCCGTCCTCTCCATTGACGAAGAAAATATGATGTTGTGTATCCTCCTGTTTCTTCCTTTGTCGTCGTAGATATTGCAGACTTCCCCGGTGAGAATGAAATCAACCCCGCCATACCGGTAGATGCCTTCCCTTTCGGTCTCCTTGAGGTTCTGCGCAAGCTCGTGGTACCAGAGGAAATGGGTGATATCGCCGGTTCCCAGCAGGTTTATTCCCTTGTAAACCGCCCAGCGCGCCAACTCCTGGAGGTTCATGTTCTTACTCGTGGCGCGGCTGTACTTTGAATGAATGTGAAAATCCGCTATGTACATTTCTCCAGTCTCTCAAACTCCCGCCTTAAAACTCTATATGT
Source organism: uncultured bacterium (assembly GCA_964421645.1). GTDB lineage: Bacteria > Ratteibacteria > UBA8468 > B48-G9 > JAFGKM01 > JAFGKM01. The sequence continues at coordinate 29,367 of CAYQXZ010000004.1, read as the reverse complement.
TTCATCCAGCGATTGCGATATCACCTTTGTATCACACGCCGCAGGCATGAAATTCGTATCCCCCACCCACCTTGGCACAAGATGAATGTGTATGTGGGTATCCAGCCCTGCCCCGGCCGCTCTTCCCAGATTGATGCCGGTGTTGAAACCCTGTGCATTCATCGTCTTTCTCAATATCGTCACGGACTTCTTTATAAGAGAAAAGAACTCCACCTCTTCGTCTGCCTTCAGCATTTCTATATCCCCTATGTGCCTGTTTGGCACTATCATCATGTGGCCGTTGTTGTATGGATAGAGGTTAAGCACGATAAAAGCGGTCCTGCCCCTGTAGAGTACAAGGTTTTTCCTGTCTGCGTCCTTCCCTTTTGCCTTTGTCGCCCTGCACAGGAAACATCCCTTTTCTTTCTTCAATGCCCTGATGTACCCTACCCTCCACGGCGCCCATA
>CAYQXZ010000004.1:0-28821 GCA_964421645.1 uncultured bacterium | reverse complement strand
CATCCCTTTTCTTTCTTCAATGCCCTGATGTACCCTACCCTCCACGGCGCCCATAAAATGTCTCTATTCTTCTTCATTCTCGTCTTCTTCCCCCCTCTTACCTGTTTCTTCTTCTATCTTGCGGGGAGAGGATTCTTGCCTTCCGAAGCCTTGGCGCAGGAAGGGAGGTGAGGGGGCTTGCAATTTCTTAAACTCCTTACCGTGCTCCTCCAGATACTTCTTCAGTGCCCTCTTTCGGTTCTTCAATAATCCGTCAATCACCAGTCCCTCCAGTATATCCTTGACCTGCCCTATGATTTTGCCGGAAGGTACCCCGAGTATCTCCATTATAGCATAACCGTCAAGCGCAAGTCTGAACGAAGTCAGCCTGTCCTTTTTGTTGATTTCCTTCACCCTGTTTTCCAGAAGGGAAAGCTTCTCCAGCGCTTTCTGCACACGCCCAGGATTATGGCTTGTCAGGTCTGCCTTCGCGAGCGTGAAGAGAGGCATCATGTCCTTTCCCATTTCACGTATGAACCTGCGCAGGGCGTTGTCGGTGGGGTTCTCCTTGGCAAGCAGGTGCGGCCGCAGGTGGAACCGTATCATCCGTCCGATGAACTTGTTCTTCTCCTCCGGTATGTTCAACCGCCTGCACAGCTTGTACGCCATGCGCTCACCAACGAACTCGTGCCTGTGGAAGCTCACCTTCCCGTTGTCGTACCTGAAGGTTCTCGGCTTGCCTATGTCATGCAGGAGCGCCGCCATCCTTAGATATACATCCTTTGTATGCTTGCTTGCGTTGTCCAGTACCTTCAGCGTATGCGGCAGGAGTTCCTTGCAGGGGTAAACATTTTGCTTTTCTTTCAGCCCGGAGACCTCCGGCATTACGGCATCCAGCACCCCTGTTTCGTCCATAAGGTAAAATCCCCTTGACGGCACGGATGCCTCCAGCGTCTTCATTATCTCGTCCGCTATCCTCTCCTGGCTGACGATTGATAACCGGGGCACGTTCTTTCTCATCCCCTCCAGCGTCTCCTTCTCTATCTCAAACCTGAATCTCGCCGCAAACCGTATCCCCCGAAGTATCCTCAACGGGTCGTCGTAAAAGGTTCTGTCCGCCTCAACCGGCGTCCTTATTATCCTCCTTTTGATGTCCTTCCTGCCGTTAAAAAAGTCAATTATCTCTCCAGTCAGGAGATTCCTGGCTATTGCGTTTATCGTGAAATCCCTTCTCCGGCAGTCCTCAAGTATCGTCGCTTTCTCAACCTGCGGTTTCCTTGAATCCTCCGGGTAACTCTCCTTCCTTGCCGTGGCGAATTCCAGTTTTATCCCGTCAATCTCTATCATCGCGGTGCCGAACCTGCCGTAGAAAACTGGCGGCGGCAACCTGTATTCCCTTGCGAAATCCCTTGCAAACGCGAGAGCATCCGATTCCATCACTGCGTCAATATCCTTGCTTTTCCTGCGCAGAATCGTATCCCGTATGTAACCGCCGACGAGGTAGACAGGGAAGCCCTTCTTTCCGGAAAACGCCGTTATCTTTCCCAGTATCTCCGCCGCGGTGACTTTATCTTTTCTCATTTCTCTATTCCTACCATCGTCCCGTCTATTTCAACCAGATCTATACCCGTTCCCTTTAATAATCGCGCCCTCACCTTTTTACTGACCGCATTCAGCGACACCACCACGCTCTGCTGAACCGCAAGGTTTTTTCCCACCTTTACATACCCCATGTTCCTTCCAGTGATTATTACCCCGATTTGCGCCTTGTCGGACTTGTAGAGCCTTCCATCGGCAGGAACCGAAGTGAATTTTGAGGAATCATCCCGTACCGTGGACACCCTGAACCGCCTGCTCTCCCCCTCTTCGTCCACGACCTTCACACTGCGTATCTCCGCGCATCCCGCACCCGTAAAACAGCTCCCCTGCTTTCTCCATTCCATTTGGTGACAGGCCCTCTCTTTCTTCCCCCGCCGTGTCGCTCAGAGTATACCAGCAATTCCCCCAAAAATCAATTTAATTGTGATTGGAATTTTAGAAATTAAACAGGCAGAAGTTTTCAATCAAAAAAGGTAGTTAGCAATAAATAGAGTAATCAGGCATAAATGAGTCTGCCGCGAGGTTCAGGTATTTCCCGTTCCAGGTTCTTGGCGGTTTCTATCCATTCTTCTATCACCCGCTGGGCATTTTCTATTGCTTCCCTGTAAGTTCTACCATCCGCCATACAACCCGGCAATTCGGGAACTTCGGCTATGTAAGAACTATCTTCCCTGCTCCAGTATACAATGATTTCATATTTGTACATTCGGAGCCTCCTCGTGCAGTTTGTACCGCAGAATTAAATTTCTCACCTGTTTTACCTGATAAGGTTTCGCTTTTCCATCCCTTAATGCCTGAAGATTTATTATTTCCTCCAAATTATCCTTAAAAAATATACGATGACTTCCTTTTACACGTTCCTTAAAACCAAGAGACAAGAGCAATTTCCGTAAATCATAAAATTCTATATTCTTATCTGAAAGTCCCTCTGTTACTTTTTCAAGAATTTTATTTAACCGCATTTTTAATTTCTGAAACAAATTGTAAATTTAGCTCTTTCCGCCAATATATCTTATAGGAAAACGGTTACCCTGTCAAAGTTGGCTGCGCCAACCAAAACATAGCGGCAATCCCTCTTGAAATCAATTCATTGAATAGCACCGATTACCTATCTATGCGAATAACTGGACAAGGTTAGAATAATTATAGAAGAGTTCTCTAAGACTCAAGAAAAATGTCATGCATGTTTTGTGTACTCGATTTTAAAGCTTACGTCTATATGATCTCCCGAGCAATAACTTTTCATAGAACTTATTTAATAGAGAAAATATAGCTCATTTTTCTATTCGTCTACTTTTTCCTTATGCCAAGCTCCCCCTCTAATTTGAATGAAATTTATAATGATGGTATACAAAGTTTTGATTATGCCCTGGAAAATTGCTTCTGTGTTTTTTGTGAAAGTTTCTTTGTCAGTTAAATATATTTCGTAACAACCACTAACGGCAGCATCAGCGAAATGAAATCTTGTAGAAGCCAATGTATTTCCTCTTGAGACACACGCAACAGAACGAGCATGTTCTCTTTTGTCAAAATGTTTTCTGTAACCTTGTTTGAGAACCTTTGGCTGATGATAATGGTATGCTATGTTATTTCTTATTTTTATCATGGTATCCAAAAAATTGTTGTCATGCTCGCCCTGAGCAAATTTGACAATTGTTTCCCAGTGCATTTTGTTCTCCTTGCTCAGAGATCCCAAAATTTTTTTAAAATCTCTGCTTCTAATTGTGTCTTGATGATCACATATCAATTTCGCCAATTCACAAAATAGGGAATGAAGGAGTCTATTGATATGATAAGAAATACCAGAATACTGTCCTGCATACTTAGAGAAACAATTTCTTGGTTGTCTCCTTTTTAATAGAATAAGGCCGTATAATAGATCTTTAAAATCATTGTAGATAAGGGCGAGACTCAGAATTAAGTTACACAGAGATTCGGCTTCTTCCGATTCACCAATAAAAATTTCGGGACAAACAGATTCAACATCAGCCAATTCATCGAAATCTTCGAGAGCAGAATATTTACATTTTTTAGTCTTATCTACATCAGCCATCTTTCAATATCCCAGGACAATGCCGATCCAGATATAAAGGGAGATAATCCAGTTTTAGTTTTAGACACTTAGAGATGTTGTACCGAAAATATGAATATTTTTCAACAAAACAGGCTGAGATCAGATAAGGTGGAATGTAAGAAAGACATTATTTGGGGAGGAGGAGGTCGGCCTGGGCTTTTTTGTCGGCGGGGACAAGGATGCGGATCTGGCCGAGGCCGTTTGTGGACAGGCCATATACCTTTCCAATGGCTTCCTGTTTTATCCGGACGGGGATATCCTCGGACTCAAGCAAACCCTTGATTATCTGGGCTTCGGCTTCGCTCTTCGGATACTTTACCACAACCCAGGTTTCGTCCATTTCAGTGGCCTTTCTTATCGCGGTGTTTCATTTCCTGATGCCGTGGGTGTTTGTATGCCTGCATGTCCCTGAAACGTCCACTGCTGTCGCAGACCGTGCGGAGTTTCATTTCCCTGACGCTGCGGTTGGTTGTTCTCTTTCCCATTTCTATCGCCTCACGATTATGGTTTTACTGCTTAAATTTATGGAAAGCAAGGAAAGGATTGATTGACATATCAGAGACCGGGGTAGAGGACGAGGGAAACGACCATTGCCCTGACGTTGTGCGGGTCATGGGGATTGGAGGGTGCTGCGGATGGATTTGCAGTGGTCGCCATCCCAGTAAACTCTTTTGCATGAGGGGCACCGGCGGAATTTCTCCCTATTCTCATAGACAAATTCCGGGATAATGTCCTTAACATCGGTTTTATTCTTTTCTTCAAGCGGGGAGTTGCACAGGGAGCATCTCGTGAAAAGGACTTCCGGGTTCAGTTGAAGGGAAAGCTTCAGGCGCACTTCCTTTAGCTGTCTGTGGGTGCCGTCGTTCTCAATGAAGATAGTTATGCCGGGATTGTCATGGGAAAGCTTTGTATCCCGGGTAAGGATAATCCTGTCTTCCCTGCGGGCGGAATTGAGCATGTCGCTTTTCCTGCGGGCGCTGAAATATAGCGTGTCGTAACCCATCAGCCGCAGCCACTTTGCAAGCCCACCCAGCATTCCGTCGGCTATGAATTTCATGTGCAGGCTGTCTTTCATGCCCGTAATGGGGATTCAAGCAAGGCTGAAACGTTCTTCTCTACGCAGACTTTTAAGGTCTCTTGTATATGTTCAACCCGACCTTTATATCCTTTTGTTCCGGTATAGAGACATTGCCCTCGGTGGTGGCGATAATGATGTTTTTGCCCGAAGACGACTTGCCGGATTCTTTTGATATATCAACAGTTATTGTCAATATATTGCCTTCCAGTTTCATTTCGCAGTTTTTCATTACGGTACCCTCCTCTTTTTTTGGTACATGACGCGTTGAAGGTTTGAAATCTTTAATTTCCCGATTCCTTGCATACGGAATTTCACTTAATTCCCAGGGCAACCCGGATTATGTCACGCCTGGAGATGATGCCGACTACCCTTTTATTCTCTACTATGGGCACCCTGCGGAAGTGACGGTCCGCTATCGTCAGGATGATTGAGTTGATGTCCGCTTCCGGTGGGAAACTCACAACGTTCTTTGTCATTGCTTCGCTGACCTTTGTATTGTTGAGATTCCCGTCAAATGCGAAATTGAGGATGTCTTTTTCCGAGATTATTCCGACCATCTCCCCGGAGTCGTTCACCACGGGCATCCCGCTGATTTTCTTTTCCAGCAGGATTTGTATCACCTGATCCAGTGTTGCATCGGGACCGATAGTTGTTATGTTCTTCGTCATCACATCTCTTGCTGTCAGCATTTTTCGCACCTCCTTTTGTAATCTGCAAGTTTATAATAGTATCTTACCCGCAAAAATGTCAATTGTAGAGAGAAGGTCCCGAAAACAGCGTCCGGATTAAGAACAATATTGTCGCAACAGGCTTTTCCATATCCAGGCCCTTTAAAATTTTATCAACCAGGGGATTATCGCCAGTACCAATCCCAGTATGACTGTTGCGGAAAGTGCGGACACAAAATAAGGGAAGACGCAGAGGGATATACCGGCCAGCATTGGGATCACCTGCTGTTGTTTCTTCCCGTAGACAAAGTAACCGAGGCCGACAGAGCTCAAAATTAATCCACTTATCAGTCTTGCTTCCATGGACATTGTAAATTCCTTGCGGCAGTCTGGAAACTCCGGTCTTGCCTGTGCGGCGACAGCATTTAGCGCGGCTGCTTCCAAGGACCGCCGGACAACCCGTTTTAAATGTTGTTATTGCGCCCTGTAACCGACGGGCTGGGCAAGCATGATTTTCTGGTTTTCCGTCAGCCCGAGTTTCTTGCTTATTGCGTCCTTGTCAACCATCCCCATGACAACGGTCGCCAGACCCTCGGATGCGCAGAACAGGTAAACGTTCTGGCTTATGAAGCCGGTGTCCGCGGCCGAATAGAAATCCCTGGCTCCGGCGGGCGCCCGCGTACGGCTGTAGTCTGCCACGTATAACAGAAGGACGGGTGCAACCTTGACAAAGCTCTGGCGGCTGCAAAAAACCCGTATATCTTCCTCTATGATAGGTTTGAGGTTATTGACCTTTGCATCGTAGAGGAATACTCCGTTTACGGTGGCGACGTATATGTCTATTTCCTGGCAGTTCATCGCGGAGGGGGCTGTACGTTTTCCAGAGTCCGTGCGGTTCACTCCGAACGCCGCCCACAGGAGATTGGAAAGCATCTGTGAGGAAAGTCCTCTGGGAGAGAATTCCCTTGTGCTCTGTCTGCCGGCAAGGGCTTCCATCAGGGGCATCCCCCCTGTTTTCTGCGGAGCCGGCAGTCCTGTGGCTTTATGCTCCTGTGCATATCCGCAGACCAGCAGGATTGAAAAAAACAGTGCCGCCGGGACGACAAAGCTTTTTCTCTTTTCCATGATTATATTAAACTCTCTGGCATTACGTCTGTCAAATGCGTCAGCAAAGTCTGTGGTAAAATACTTTGTGATATAGCGAGACGAAAATTAACCGGGTCTTGCTCTATTGATTTCTTGCCGGCCAGGAGAGTCTCTTTACGAGGGAGGCAACTCTTCTGCCCAGCCTCCTGCACTGCTCCTCTACCCTGCCGTCCGGGGCACCGATTGAGACGACGCCGTAGTGGCCGCCCTGAGGGTCTCCCTGTACAACCATGCCGTGGATGAGAAGCGCATTGAGTATGTCGGTGATGGTTGTTTCATTGCCTCCTCCGATATTTGCGGATGAAGAAAATGCGGCGCCAACCTTTCCTTCCAGCTTCCCGTGCAATGCGACGCTTCTGTCCAGGAGCTGTTTTACCTGGTATGCCATTGTGCCATAGTATGTCGGGGAACCGACAATGATGCCGTCATATTCCAGCAATTCGTCAACTTTCTTTATGTCGTCCACCCTTTTTGCTGCGACGGAAACTCCGGACTCTTTCGCCCCGGCTTCCACCAGCTTTGCCATTTTTTCGGTGTTGCCCGTGGACGAGTAGTACAGTATCAGGATTTTTCCAGCCATGTCTGCCTCCCTTGGAAAATTGTTTTGCAGGATTATTTTACCGCAAAGTGGCGCAAGGTTAAACTGCAGCAGTAGATTTGACAAAGTCAGGAAGTGTGTTACATTTCATGGTAAATGACGCGATGGGTAACGAAAGGAGGATGATCATGGGCAGGCATATTAGAAAGGGAGAAGTTCTGCGATTTGCAATCAGGACAGCAATTGTTCCGGTGTTCTTGATAGCGGCAGTGCTTGCATGGGCGCAGGTTTCAAACCTTGTGACAAACGGGGGTGCAGAGACGGGAGACAAGGCTAACTGGGTCGGCGTCACCTCCGTAATTTCGGAAGGCGCCCACTCCGGAAGCTATTGTCTTTTGAGCGAGGGAGGTTCTGTTGTGTACACGAGCCAGTTCATACCTGTTGACACAGCCAAGACTTACATGCTGAAAGGATGGTTCAAATCAACGGGCAATGCGCCGAGCAAGCTTTACTTCGGATACATGCCGTGTGATGCGAATAAAAAGCAGATTATGCCGGCCCATGTGCTGGTATACCCCGGGACCGAGACGACTCTCACGGAAAACTGTAAGAAAGAAGATATGCTTCTGAAGATTGCTGACGGCTCCAAATGGCAGGCTGCACCCTATGCGATGGCTGCGTTCGGCGTGGATGATTCCGGAAACTACGCCGATCTTCCAAACCGCAACCTTGCCAGCACCGGCATCCTGAAGGTGGAAAAAAGGGAGGGATACTGGGAAGTTCAGCTTGCGAAGCCGTGCAACATCTCATATCCCGCGAATACAAAGGTGAGGGAACACAGGGCGGCGGGAACATATATTTACAATGCCGCCGGACCCAAGCTTGTACCTGCCGAATGGACGGAATACCAGGGTACCATTACAGGCGAATCCCTGAATACGGCGCCGCCGACGATGTGGTGGAAAGGCACTAAGTTTGCCAAAATACTGATCCTTTCAAATGAAGGGCAGGACAAGGAGTTCAAGCTGCTGATTGACGATATTTCAATGGAAGAGCTGGTGAAGTGAATTGCGGAAAAGGATAAGGGCACTGAATCTTTACAGTGCCCTTTCCCTTAATCTATTCCATTTATTTGCAACAACATCCTTTCTTCTTCTTGGGTGCTGCTTTTTTCTTCTTCGCTACCTTCTTTACTGCTTTTTTCTTTGCCATTTCCCCTCCTTTTAAATATATTTTACACAAAACGAACAAGAAAGCAAGAGGTATTTTTTTATTTTTGATCATTGGGCATATCAATTCACAATTTTTGAGCCGGGTAAGTTTCCCTGTATAATAAGGTTTTACAATGAAATAAGGAGACAATGTACAGGCTTGTAGCCCTTGACCTTGACGGGACGCTTCTGAACGACAGGGGAGAAATTACGGAAGAGAATGCCGGTGCCCTCGGAACGTTCTTTCGGCGCGGAGGCATAGTGGTGCTTGCTTCAGGAAGGATGACTGACTGCATAACGCCTTTCGCGGAGAAGATGAACATTGACTGTCCGATTATATCTTATAACGGCGCAATGGTAAGGCTCGGAAAATCCGAAAAAGGAAAATGCATATATCACATGCCAATTAACCCGGAGCATTCCGGCAGGGTGATTGAATACTGCACAAAGAACAGTTTCCTGCTTAACTGCTACGTGAAAGACGTTCTGTACGCGAAGGAGGACAAATGCTTGAGGAAATACGCACAAATCTATTCAAGGCAGACCGGTGCAGTCTATCATTTCATAAAGAACATTGAAACGCTGAAGGGCTGCACCTGCACCAAGCTTATCCTGATAACCGACGTTGAGAACGAGAAAGACCGCTCAAGGACAAGAGATTTCCAGTACGAATATTTCAGTACGAAAATAAGCGATTCCATGAGGATTGTGAAAACCAATCCCGAATACCTGGAGTTCATGAACGCCGCGGCAAGCAAGGGTACCGCGCTGGACAGGATTGCGGAGTACTTCGGCGTTGACATTGAAAAAGAGGTGATCGCTTTTGGTGACGGGGAAAACGATATTGAGATGCTTGAGCACGCCGGACTTTCGGTTGCGCCCGCCAATGCGAAAGAGAAGGTCAGGAATGCGGCGGACGTGGTTCTTGAGTGGGATAACAACCGGTCGGCGGTCGGACGGTTTTTGAAGAAGGTCATGTAGGACTGGAAGCACACGGTTCCTCTTTTTTTTACCCCCTGTTGAAGTCATGTCTATTTGACACAGGATATCAAATTTAATACAATTAAAATAATTAATGACGGGGAATTTCGCCCTCATACGGGACGTATTCCCTAAGAGAGAGTGCAGAAGGAGAAAAGTATTTAATGAAGAAGGAACTGATTGCGCTTCTTGATTACTGGGAGAAAGAAAAGGGGATTGAAAAGGGTTTTCTCATCAGCGCCCTTGAGAGCGGACTGCTTACGGTGTACCGCAAGAAGGCGGGGTTGAGCGAGGACACCACTATCAGGATTGACCCCGAAACGGGAGATCTGAAGTTCCTGGACAAGGGCGGAAATGAACTTCCTCCACCGGCCTTTCCCTGGGAGCGGATTGCGGCCCAGACCGCCAGGCACGTGATCATACAGCGCTTGAGGGAGGCGGAGAAATTCACCGTTTACAATGATTTCAGGAAACTTGAAGGTTCCATAGTCAGCGGAAGGGTTGAACGCTTTGAGGAAAACAACATCATAATATCGGTAGGGAAGACGGAAACCCTTTTGCCCCAGATGCATAAGCTGGAGAATGAACGGTTCAGGATAGGCGAGCCCATAAAGGCGTACGTTCTTGAGGTAAGAAAGCCCAACAAGGGCATGTACCAGGTCATCGTTTCCAGGACCCACCCCAATTTCGCGAAACTCCTTCTTGAACAGGAAGTCCCGGAGGTCAGGGACGGGACAATAAAGATAAAGTCGGTGGCGCGGTTCCCCGGGGATATGGTTAAGGTTGCCGTGGAATCTACGGACCCGAAGGTGGATGCCGTTGGAACCTGCGTGGGGGAGAAGGCGCGCAGGATAAAAAACATGATGAAGGAGCTTAATGGGGAAAAAGTTGAAATTATACTGTGGGACAAGGACATAAGCAAGTACGTGATGAATTCCTTGAGCCCTGCAACCGGCAAGACCGTGATAATCAACGAGAAGAAAAAGGAAGCGATAGTGATTACCGACGACAGCCAGCTTTTCCTTGCCATAGGGAAAAGGGGACAGAACGTGCGCCTTGCCTCAAAGCTTACCGGTTGGAACATACGGGTGTTGAGGGAATCGGAGTACATGAGTGCGGAAAAACCGGCCGTGGCTATGGTTGAGGGGATTGACGAGAAGATGGCCCTGGAGCTTGCAAAATTCGGGTACAGCTCCATAAAGGCCCTTGCGGAGGCGGATACCGAAGAGCTGAAAAAGATACCGGCGGTGGGAGAAAAACTCGCCGCAGAGCTTGTGGAAAAGGCGAAAATGTACAGGGAAAAAATGCTGCAGAAGCCCGAAGAGACAGAAAAGGAAGAAAATGAGAGTACAGGATCTTGCTAAGAAGTACAAGATGGAAAAGAAGGAGTTCCTTGAGCTGCTGAATGGTATTGGCATCAAGGGCAAAAAGACAGTGAGCGCCTTGTCCAGAGAGGAACTGGCAAAGTTTGAAAATTACATCGGAAGAATAAAAGAAAGGTTTGAGGCACAAAAGCAAAAGGAGAAACCTGCCGAGGCGACGAAGCCGGCCGAAGAAAAGAAGCAGACCGCGGGAAAGAAAGATACCGGGGAGAAGAAGCCGAGGGTTGAGAAAAAGGCAGTAAAGGAAGAGGCATCAGCCAAGAAGATTAAAAAGGCAGAGCCGTCGCCGAAGAAGAAAGCAGCAGAAAAGGAGAAGCCGGCCGCTAAAAAGAAAGCCGCAAAGAAGGCTGCACGGGCGAAAAAGCCAAAGGAAGAACCGGCTGTAAAAAAGGCAAAGGAAGCAAAAGAGGTCAAGGAAGAAAAACCGCCGGCAAAGAAGCCGCCTGAAAAGCCTGCCGCCGCTCCCCCGGAGAAACCAAAGCCGGCATCAGGACCACAGGTGATAATAAAGGAAGTAAGGGTTGAAAAGAAACCGGTGGTCATACCCCTGCAGAAGCCTCCGGCACCCCCTGTCAGAAAGCCGTTTGCTCCAGCCAGGGAAGAGAGGAAACCGGTTGAGAAACCGGTGGTCAGGCATGAGGTTAAACCCGAAGCAAAACCCATTGTGGCGTTAAAGAAAGAAATAGTCCTTGAGGGGACGGAAACCATCAAGGAATTTTCCGAGAAGACAGATATACCCGCAGCCGAAATAATCAAGCATTTTTTTACCCAGGGATTCATGGTGAACATCAATCAGTCCCCGGGCAAGGACAACCTGAAGAAAGTGCTGGAGGTCTTCGGTGTAGCGGCCGTGTTTGAGACAGCGGAGGCGAAACCCGAAGCAAGGAAGATCCCGAAAGTCGGGAAAGGCGGGGTGATGGTGCCGCGTGCGCCCGTTGTAACCATAATGGGGCATGTTGACCACGGAAAAACCACGATACTGGATACCATCAGGAAGAGCCGCATTGCGGAGAAAGAACACGGGCAGATTACCCAGAAGATAGGCGCGTATAAGTTTGACATGGGCAAGAAAGGCGCGATAGTTTTTCTTGATACCCCCGGTCACGAGTCCTTTACGGCGATGAGGGCAAGGGGAACGCTGGTTACCGACATAGTGGTACTCGTGGTTGCCGCGGACGAAGGTATAAAGCCGCAGACCGTAGAGGCAATAAACCATGCGAAATCCGCCAATGTGCCGATTATAGTTGCGGTCAACAAGATTGATAAGCCCAATATAAACCTTGACAGGGTGAGAAAGCAGCTTGCCGAATACAAACTGGTACCGGAGGCATGGGGAGGAGAAACAGTTTTCGTAAACGTTTCGGGGTTGACCGGCCAGGGCATCGGCGAGCTTCTTGAGATGATAGTGCTGATGGGAGAGATGCTTGAGCTCAAGGCGAGTCCGGAGGGTGAGGCGGAAGGCGTCGTAATAGAATCATTCGTTGACAGAACCAAGGGGCCGATTATCAATGCCCTCGTACGCAGCGGAACTCTCAAGACGGGAGATCCCTTCATAGCGGGGGGTGTCAGGGGCAGGGTTCGGGCGATCATAGATGACTGGAACAGGAAGCTGGACAACGCCGGCCCGTCAACTCCCGTTGAGATACTCGGGGCAGACGGTGTTGCGGTCCCGGGAGAGGAATTCAAGACCGTTAAATCTGAAAAAATTGCGAGACAGCTGTTTGAGCAAAGAGAAGGCCTGGGGTTGAAAGAATCGGCATCAAGGAAAGTAACCCTTCAGGATCTTTACGACGGCATACAGAAGGGCGAAGTCAAGGAGCTCAACCTCATAATAAAGACCGACTATGCCGGCACCGAGGATGCCATAAGAGACGTTATCGGCAAGATACCGGAAAGCGAAGTGAAGATTTCCATAATTCACTCGGAGACCGGCGCAATAACGGAATCCGACGTACTGCTGGCTTCTGCGTCAAACGCGGTTGTCGTGGGATTCAACGTGGCGCTGACACAGCAGGTGAAGGAGATGGCGAAGTCTGAAGGCGTTGAGGTGCGGACCTACAGGATAATATACGAACTCGCCGACGATATAAGGAAGGCGGTTGAAGGAATGCTGGAGCCGGAGGAGCAGGAAGTCCTCTCCGGACAGGCATCGGTAAAGAAAATATTCAATCTCTCCGACAAGTCAACGATTGCCGGATGCATCGTTGTTGACGGCAAGATAGTCAGAGGTTCGGTGGGAAAGGTAATCAGGTCAGGCAGTATCATTTTCCAGGGAAATATTTCAAGCCTGAAGAGGTTCAAGGAAAACGTAAGGGAAGTAAAACAGAATACGGAGTGCGGCATAGGTATTGACGGTTTCACTGACTTCCGTGAAGGGGACATTATCCAGTCCTATGTCAAAACCAGGCTTGCAAAGAAATTATAAAGGCGCAGAGCATGGAAGACTGCATTTTTTGCAGGATGGCCGAAGGGAAGATAAAGTGTAACAAGGTTTACGAGGATGAGACGTTCCTGGCATTCCGGGATATAAACCCGCAGGCGCCGGTGCACATCCTTATCATCCCCAGGAAACACATCGCTAAGCTGCATGATACCAACGACGCTTCACTGCTGGGAAGGTTGCTGTATCTTGCGTCCGGAATTGCGAAAGACGAAGGCATAGCGGAAGGCGGGTACAGAATTGTCATTAACAACAACAGGGATGCAGGACAGAGCGTTGAACACCTTCATCTACATCTTCTGGGCGGCAGGATCATGAAGTGGCCCCCGGGATAATAAAAACAGTGAACAGTTGTCAGTGATCAGTATAAGGCAGCATGCTTATCCATTGGAAATACACAATAACATGGTTAGAGAAATAAGAATAAAGAATATGAAAATAGGCGGGGATAACATGTTCTGCCTTATAGCGGGCCCTTGCGTTATTGAGAACGAAAAGATTGTTCTGCAAACCGCCGAATCCCTCAAGAAAATATGCGGAGATGAAGGCATCCCGTTTGTCTTTAAAGCGTCGTTTGACAAGGCCAACAGGTCTTCGGCAAAATCGTTCAGGGGACCCGGCATGAAGAAAGGGCTTGCGCTCTTGAGAAAGGTTGCAAGGGAGTTTGAACTGGCCGTTACCACGGATGTGCACTGCGTCACACAGATGGATGAGGTGAAGGAGTCGGTGGACATTATTCAGATACCTGCTTTCCTCTGCAGGCAGACGGACCTTCTGATTGCCGCGGGAAGGACGAAAAAGCCGGTGAACGTGAAGAAAGGGCAGTTTCTCTCACCCTTTGAAGTTAAAAATGTCATTGAAAAGGTTTTATCAACTGGAAATGAAAACGTGCTCATTACGGAAAGGGGCACGACTTTCGGATATAACAATCTTGTCTCCGATTTCCGCGCACTGCCCGTGATGCGGGATTTTGGATATCCCGTAATATTTGACGCAACGCACAGCGTGCAGGAACCCGGAGGCAGGGGAACCAGTTCCGGCGGCAACAAGAGGTATGTTCCCTACCTGGCAAAAGCGGCCGTGGCTGTCGGCTGCGACGGCATCTTTGCCGAGGTGCATCCGGAACCGGAAAAGGCGCTTTCTGACAGCGCAAACATGATGGATCTTAAAGAGATGAAAGTTCTTTTGAAGGAGCTGAAAGCCATATACGGCGTGCTGAAATAAAATGAAGAGAAGAAATTATCTTGAATATGCGAGGAAGGTTATAGACAGCGAATGCGGGAGCTTGAAGAACATGCGGGACAATCTTGATGACGGATTCCTGCAAGCGGTTGATTCCATCTGCGATTGCACGGGAAAGGTCGTCGTAACCGGGATGGGCAAGAGCGGAATAATCTGCCGGAAGATAGCTGCCACCCTTGCGAGTCTCGGGACTCCTTCCATATTTCTTCATCCGGGCGATGCTGTGCACGGGGACCTCGGCATGGTGTCAAGGGATGACGTAGTGATAGTGGTTTCCAACAGCGGCGAAACCGAAGAGATTCTGCGAATAGTGCCTTCCATAAAAAAGATCGGCGCAAAGATTGTTTCCTTTACGTGCTCAAAGAATTCTTCATTGGGAACATACAGCGACGTTGTCATTGAGACGGGTGAGATTGAAGAAG
Organism: uncultured bacterium; assembly: GCA_964421645.1. Lineage (GTDB taxonomy): Bacteria > Ratteibacteria > UBA8468 > B48-G9 > JAFGKM01 > JAFGKM01. The sequence goes on along the minus strand of CAYQXZ010000004.1, from coordinate 14,061 downwards.
CGGATGAATTCGGCATAATACCCTCTTCAAGCACGACATGCGCTCTGGTGCTCGGAGATGCCATTGCACTTTCAATCATGGCGGCGAAGGGAGTTTGCAGGCAGGATTTTGCATTCTTCCATCCCGCGGGAAACCTTGGCAGACGCCTGATGCTCCGGGTAAAAGATGTAATGCAGACAGGAAAGAAGATTCCTGTTGTAAAGGGGAATGCGAAAGTTGCCGATGCGGTCGCGGAGATAAACAGAAAGAGCCTGGGATTCACGCTCGTGCTGGACCGGAAAGGGCGGTTGACCGGCATCATAACCGACGGTGACATAAGAAGGATGCTGGGAAAACGGACGGACATCGGCGCCCTTGTGGTGAAGGACTGGATGACGAAAAATCCAAAGACGGTTGACGAGGAAAGCCTTGCCGTCCAGGCGTTGAGCATAATGGAGAAGTCCGAGATTACATGCCTTGTAATAATGGACGGGAAGACGGGTAAACCCAAGGGAATAGTACACCTCCACGACCTGCTCGGAAAGAAGGAGTTCAAGATTGAATATTGAAAAAATAAGGATCGTTGTTACAGACGTAGACGGGGTGCTTACCGACGGAAAGGTGTTTTTCCTTAACGGGCAACTTCACCGCCTTTTCAACATTAAGGACGGGGCGGCGTTCTGTTTGCTGAAACTGGCAGGCATTAAGACGGCCGTGATAAGCGGAAAGAAATCAGAAGATTCAAGAAAAAGGTTCAGGGAGCTCGGTGCGGACTTTTATTTTGAGAACGTGAAGAACAAGCTGGGGGTGATGGAGAAACACATTATCGGAAAAGGCATAGAATGGAACGAGTCATGTTACATCGGCGACGACCTGCCTGATCTTCCGGTAATGAAAAAGGTGGGATTTGCCGTGGCTCCCCGGGATGCGGCGCCGGAGATAAAAAAGGCTGCTTCGTACGTCTGCAGGACGAAGGGCGGAGAGGGAGCGTTTCGCGAGACCGCGGAGATAATTTTGAGGGGGAAGAAGCAATGGTCGGAAACCATGGAAAAATATTTGTCCTTGCAGCTCTGATATTCATGACCTGGGGCTGCTCAAGGAAGGCGAAGAATGAACAGCCGGCGGTAAAACCGGAGGAGGAGATAACCGGATTTTCGCTGAAACAGTTTGCCGACGACAAGACGAACTTTGTGCTGCAGGGCGAAAGCGCGGAAATATCCTCGGAGACGGGAACCACCATATCCACCCCGGAGCTGTCCCTTGAAACATCCACAGAGACGATAGAGATTACAACGGGCAAGGAAGGCAAGGGCGAGATCAAAATCATACCGGATGAAAAGAAGGTTCAGAATATAGTGATAACCGGGAACGTAAGGATTGTTTACAAGGATATAAAAACCGGAATGGTAAGCATGGAAGGAAGATGCGGAAAGCTCACCTACAATGCCGCGGAAAAAACGATTGTGATGGAAAACTCGCCGGTCATAACAAGAAACAAGAGTCAGTTCAGGAGTGATGCGATATACTACAGAATTGACAGGAACACCCTTGAGTTAAAGGGGAACGTAAATGCCTGCATATACAGCGAAGAAAAACCTGCTGATTAGCGTGCTGCTTCTGTCGGGCACGCTCTATGCAAGGGATATTGACGTATGCCTGTGGCGGGGCGCCAACCCTGAAATAGTCATAGAAAAATTCCAGAAAAAATACATAGACGGTCCGGTCTGCGCGGTGAAGCATAACGGGCAGTACCTGGTTGTGAGTAACATGGATCTTGAAGATTACATTGCGGGAGTCCTCGCAAAAGAAATGGACGCGCAGTGGCCGCTGGAGGCGCTGAAAGCGCAGGCGGTGGTTTCGCGTACCTTTACAGTGTACACCTCGGGTGTCAACAGGGCAAAGGGAAATCCATACGATATTGAAAACTCCATATATAACCAGGTTTACGGCACGACCAACTGCGAAAGGATACTCAAGGCGGTGCAGGAAACCGAGGGAAAGGTGCTTACATACGGTGGAAAGGTGATGGAGGTTTTCTTCCATGCCAACTGCGGAGGTGCCACGTCATGCACGTCGGATGTATGGGGCGGTAATTACCCGCACATTTCCTCTGTCACTGACCGGTACTGCGAGCAGACGCCTAACTATAAATGGAGCAAGAGTTTCACGGCAGGTCAGCTTGAAGGCATACTCGGACTTCCATCCGTCAAAGACGTGGAGATAAAGGAGACCGACGCGGCAGGAAGGGTGACGCTGTTGCAGGTCATCACGAAAAATGGTAATATAAAAAGCCTGACGGGACACAGGTTCAGACTGCAGGTCAATAATATGGCCAGGAAAATCCTGTTTGACAGCCCCGACGTATTGCCAAGCACTGCCTTCATAGTCAGCAAGACCGGAAATGTTTTTCACTTTGAGGGAAAGGGATACGGTCATGGAGTCGGGATGTGCCAATGGGGTGCAAGGATAATGGCGCAGGAGGGATTTGAGTACAGGGAAATACTGAAGCACTATTTTCCCGAGATGGAAATTGAAAAGAGGTGAATCAACAGCCCCTCACAATGAAAGCTGATCATGTGGGGGGTCGGGATAAAGGAGATGAAATGGAAATAAGAATACATACATCTGTGCCTATAGACCGGAATTTTGAGGAATACATAAAGGAGAAATTTGACCGTCTTGAGAAATTTATCTTTGATGAAGGGACGGCTGAACTGCACATAAAGAAGGAAGGACCTTTCTATGTCAGCGAAATAAGTATCTATTCAAAGCATCACAGCATGTTCATAAAGGAGCAGGACAACGACCTTAACAAGAGCGTGGAGATTCTGTTTGACAGGGCCAAAAGGCAGGTCAGGAAGATGCACGATAGGATAATTGACAGGCCTAAAAGACAATAAATATAACCTTAAACCACTTGTCATTGCGAGGCGAAGCCAAAGCAATCTCATATTAAGGTTGAGATTACCGCGCAAAAAACGCTCGCAACGACAAAAAGCGTCGGTTCGGGGTAAAGGAGAAGGAGCGATGAAGATAACTGATTTTTTAAAAGAGAATTGTGTATTGGTCTCCGTAAAGAACAGAGACAAGAAAGGGGCAATTGCCGAACTCCTGGAATTGCTGAAAGACAAAAAATATATCAAGGACAGCCAGGATATACTTGATAACGTGATGGAGCGGGAAAAACTCGGTTCTACGGGCATAGGACAGGGAATTGCCGTTCCGCATACCAAAACGGAACAGATTGAAGACCTTGTAGGCGCCGTCGGGATTTCGGCTGACGGGGTTTCGTTTGACGCCCTTGACGGAGAGCCCGTGTACATCATATTCCTGATACTGGCTCCCACGAAATCAATAGGCCTGCACCTGAAGGCTCTTGCCAAGATTGCACGTCTCCTGAAAGACAAGACGTTCCGCAACGCTCTTCGCAAGTCCACCCAACCCGCCGAGGTCATAAGGATCATAAAGGAAGACGAGGAAAAGCTCAACCTGGCATCTTAAGGTGAAAATGAAACGTCTAAGAGGCATAGGAGTATCTGCCGGCATTGCCATAGGAAAAGCATGGGTATGGGATAATTCGTTCCTCAAGTTCCCGGAGTACTCAATTGAAAAGGAATCTGTTGAAGACGAGATACAGAGATTCAGGGATGCTCTTGAGAAGACAGAAACCGAAATAAAACGGCTTCAGAAGAATTTCAGGGATGAAGCGGGGACGCAGTATGCCGACATATTTTCTTTTCACCTGGCATTTCTGAACGACGCCATCCTGAAGGACGAAACCGAGGGCATCATAAGGGAAGAAAGGATAAACAGCGAAAGCGCACTGAACAGGGTGATACACAAGCTCGGCAGAGAATTCAAGAAGAAGGAGGCGGACTTCCTCAAGGATCGCAGGAGGGATCTCCTGGACGTAATTGAGCGAATAGTTGTAAACCTGCAGGGTCCTGCCGCATCCAGGATAAGAAAGTTCAAAGACGAGATAATCGTTACCAGGGACCTGTCTCCGAGCCAGACGGTTTCCCTGGACAAGAATTACGTTATAGGATTCATAACAGAGATTGGAAGCAAAACATCTCACGCGGCAATAATCGCAAAGGCTCTGGAAATACCGGCTGTCGTAGGCGAAGGAGCTGCTGATGAGATAAAGGACGGAGACAGGATAGTAATAGACGGGGATGCCGGCCTGGTACTGGTAAATCCCCCAAAGAACGTTATAGACGAATACAGGGACAGGAAAGAAGATCTGGCACGTTTGAAGAAGAAGCTTGTCCTGATAAGAGACCTTCCATGCGAGACGCAAGACGGCCACAGGATAAGCCTGCATGCGAATATAGAATTTCCTGAAGAGGTTGAGACGGCGAAAAAATACGGCGCGGAGGGCATCGGGTTATACAGGACGGAGTACCTGTACCTCAACAGGACTGACCTGCCGTCAGAGGAAGAACAGTTTCTCGCATATAAGAACGTAGCCGGGAAGATGGACGACCATAAGCCCGTAGTAATCAGGACAATAGACATCGGTGGAGACAAGTTTACATCCGCTCTGCCGTCCACCGGAGAGCTCAATCCCTTTCTCGGATGGAGAGGGATAAGGTTCTGTCTCCAGAGAAAGGATATATTTGAGACGCAGTTAAGGGCAATCCTGCGCGCGGCGGTTTACGGTAACCTGAAAGTCATGTTTCCCATGGTCTCCACGATAGAAGAGGTGCTTCACGCGAGGAAAGTGGTTGACAAGGTGAAGGCGGACCTTGAAAAGGAGAAAAAGAGCTTTGTGCACAAAATTGATATAGGGATAATGGTGGAGATTCCTTCCACCGCGCTGATAACCGACAGGTTTGCCGATGTGGCGGATTTCTTCAGCATCGGTTCCAACGACCTGGTGCAGTATACGCTGGCGGTTGACAGGGGCAACGAGAAGATAGCCCACCTGTACCAGCCGTGCCATCCGTCAGTGCTGCAGCTCATAAAAGTGACCGTTGAGAATGCGGTCAGAAATAAGATATGGGTGGGGTTATGCGGAGAGATGGCTTCAATACCGGAAATCGCCTGCCTCCTGGTGGGGATGGGGATGGAAGAGTTGAGCATGGCACCGGGAGCGATACCCGCGGTCAAGGAAAAAATAAGGAGCACGAGGTACTGCAAGTTAAGGGATATTGCGGAAAAGGCGCTTGTTCTGGATACTCACGAAAAGGTATACGGATACCTCCTTGATGAATTAAAATAGGAGAGGGATAATGAGAACGAAGATTTTGCAGGAAAAAATAAACAAGCTTGACAAACAGGATATGCTGGGGAAACTGAAAGGTTTTCCGGCGCAGTGCAGGGAAGGATACGCTCTGCCCTGCCCGGCCATTCCTGAGAGGAAATTCAGCAAGATCATTTTCTGCGGAATGGGAGGCTCTGCAATAGGCGGCGACATCATCGGCGCCGTCGCACACGGACATTCCGGAATTCCATGTTCGGTTAACAGGGATTACGTGCTGCCTTCATACGCGGATAAGGATACGCTGGTGGCGGCAATCAGCTATTCCGGCAATACCGAGGAGACGTTAAGCTCGCTGAAGCTCGCCCGGGAAAGGGGCTGCGGACTGGTCTGCATATCCAGCAACGGAAAGATAGAGGAAGCCGCGCGCACCGGCAGCGTACCTTTCGTTAAAATACCGGCGGGATATCCCCCCAGGTGTGCCATGGGGTATCTTTTCTTCCCGTGTTACAGGATAATGAGCGGACTGGGCGTTGTGCCGGAGATTGAAAATTCATTTTTTGCAAAGGTTGAAAGATGGGCCGAGAATTTGTTCCCGGGCAGAAGCGGGAATCCTGCAATTGACATAGCGGAAAAACTCCACGACAGGGTGGCATTGATATATTCAAGCAACAGCCTCCTGCCGGCAACCACAAGATGGAAAACGCAGATCGCGGAGAACAGCAAGGCATTTGCATTCATAAACGTTCTGCCGGAAATGAACCATAACGAGATAATGTCCTGGCGGTACCCGGAATGGTTCATAAGAAAGTGCGTGCCGGTCCTTGTAACCACCGGCAGTGAACACCCGAGAATTCAGCTGCGTTTTGACGTGATAAGGGAAATAGTTATGAAGGTAAAGCAGGATATACTGGAGATACAAACCGAAGGAGATACCCTGCTGGAAGAAATTTTTTACCTGATAATACTCGGCGACTGGGTGAGCTACTATCTTGCCCTTCTTAATGACTCAAATCCGACCGAGATAAACGAAATAGACCTGCTCAAAAAACGACTGGGAGGAAAATGATGGACAATTCGTACCTGTTTACTTCGGAATCGGTTACGGAAGGACATCCTGACAAGATATGCGACCAGGTTTCGGACTCCATACTGGACGAGGTTTTAAGGCAGGACAAGCACGGCAGGGTCGCATGCGAGACCCTGACAACGCGGGGGCTGATTTTCGTCGCGGGCGAAATAACTACGAGGGGATACGTTGATATCCCCTATATAGTGAGAAAACTGCTCTCCGAGGTAGGTTATACGGAGCCGTCGTACGGATTTGATTTTGATTCAAGCGCCATAATCACCTCCATACAGAGTCAGTCTCCCGACATAGCGATGGGAGTTGACAAGGGTGGTGCCGGAGACCAGGGTATGATGTTCGGCTATGCCTCTTCCGAAACGCCTGAACTCATGCCTCTCCCTATCATGCTTGCGCATAAACTTGTAAAAAGGCTTGCGGAAATACGCAGGAAAAAAGAGCTGAAATACTTGAGACCGGACGGGAAATCGCAGGTTACGGTGCTATACGAAGACGGGATGCCGAAGACGGTTGAAAGCGTTGTTCTTTCCACGCAGCACGGTCCGGGGGTATCGCACAAGAAGATAAAGGAAGACCTCACCGAGCTTGCAATAAAAAGTGTTATCCCCGCAGGGATAAGGAGCAAGAAGATGGGGGTCTTTGTGAATCCTACGGGCAGGTTCATAGTGGGAGGGCCGCAGGCGGATACCGGCGTAACAGGCAGGAAAATAATCGTGGATACCTACGGAGGCGTGGGGAGCCACGGCGGTGGCTGCTTCTCCGGCAAAGACCCGACGAAGGTTGACAGGTCCGCATCTTACATGGCGAGATACCTGGCAAAGAACATCGTGGCATCCGGCCTCGCGCAGAAATGCGAGATACAGATAGCGTATGTCATAGGGATGAAACAGCCGGTTTCAATAATGATAAACACGGAGAATACCGGGCTCATGCCTGACGCTGAAATAGTACGCCTCGTGAGAAAGAATTTTGACCTCTCCCCTGCCGGCATAATAGAGAAGCTGGATCTGCTCCGGCCGATATACAGGAAGACCGCATGCTACGGGCATTTCGGAAGGGAAAACGCCGGATTCAAATGGGAAGAGAAGGACTGCGCAGGTGTATTCAAAAATGGAGGGTAAATGTGATGGACTATGCCATCAAGGATATTAAGCTTGCCGATAAGGGAAAAAAACGCGTTGATTGGGCTTTCCGGCATATGCTGGTTCTTGAACTTCTCCGCAAGCGGTACGGAAAAGACAGGACTTTCAAGGGTCTGAAGATAGGATGCTGTCTCCACATAACCACGGAAACAGCCAACCTCATGGTTAACATGAGGGATGCCGGAGCACAGGTTTACCTTTGCGCATCTAACCCGTTGAGTACACAGGACGACGTTGCCGCATACCTGGTAAAGAACGAGAAGATAAGCGTATTCGGAAAACGCGGGGACGACAGGAAATCTTACTACGGGAACATAAAGAACGTAATGGAGAAAAAGCCGCACCTTGTTGTGGACGACGGGTGCGACCTTATATCGTCGTTTCACAGGAATGCTTCCCTGGCGGTGAATCTTATCGGAGCGACCGAGGAGACCACGACCGGCGTAATACGGCTTAGAAGTCTCGCAAGAAACAATCTGCTGAAATTCCCGGTTATCGCCGTGAATGACGCGGCCACGAAGCATTTTTTTGACAACCGGTACGGCACGGGACAGTCAACAATAGACGGAATCCTGCGGGCAACCAACATTTTGCTTGCAGGCAAGAACGCCGTGGTATGCGGGTACGGCTGGTGCGGGAGAGGAATAGCAAGAAGATTTGAAGGAATGGGCGCAAACGTCATAATAACGGAGGTTGACCCCTTGAGGGCTCTTGAAGCCGCCATGGACGGTTACCGGGTCATGCCTGTAGGCGATGCCGCAAAGTCCGGAGATATATTCATTACCTCCACGGGCAACATGTCCGTCATAACGCTTGATGACATGAGAAAGATGAAGGACGGGGCGATACTGGGCAATTCCGGGCATTTCAACGTGGAGATAGACCTGGACGGTCTGGAGAAAGCGTCCAGAAAGAGAAACGTGAGAGACGGGCTTGACGAGTATGCTTTCGCGAACGGAAAGAAAATCTACGTGCTGGGAGAAGGGCGTCTTGTGAACCTTGCCTGTGCGGAAGGACACCCTTCGGCGGTAATGGATATGAGTTTCGCCAACCAGTTCCTGTCGGTGAAATACCTGAAAGAAAATCCCTGCCTGAAGCCCGACGTGTACCAGGTGCCGGAAGATATAGACAGGAAGGTTGCCGAGCTCAAGCTTCACAGCATGGATATCAGGATAGACAGACTCACGAAAGAACAGGCGAAATACACAAATTCATGGGACCTGGGTACCTGAAAAAAAGAAAGAAATTGCTGAAGGTGGCGATAACGGGCATCTTTGGTTCAGGCAAATCCACCGTAACCTCAATTTTCAGGAAAGAAGGAATTCCTGTGATTTCCTGCGACGAGATAGTTCATCAGCTCCTTGAGAAGAAGGAGGTTGCGGGGAGCATAGAGAAGGCTTTTGGCAGGGATGTTGTCAGCAAGGGCAGGATTGACCGCAGGAAACTGGGGTCAATCGTTTTCGCGGACAAAGCCAGTAGACTCGCACTTGAAAAACTCATACACCCTGAGGTTTTCAAGGAGATTGAAAGAATAATACTTGACTATAACGGGAAAAGTGGTATAATTGTTGTAGAAATTCCATTGCTTTTCGAAACGAAATCGGAAAACCTGTTCAGCAAGGTAATCGTTGTTACCGCGTCCCCTGAAAAAATCAAGAAACGGCTGAAAGAACAATTTAAGGAAGAAGAGATAGAAGACAGGTGGCACAGCCAGATCCCGCTGGAGCAAAAGGAAAGAAAAGCCGATTACTGCATTGACAATTCAGGCTCTCTGCAAGATACCGTGAAACAGGTAAGACTGGTCATCAAGAAACTAACCAAAAGGTGAGGAAAAATCATGGAAAATAATGTTGTAAATAATGCAACCAAGGAAGTGGATATTGCGCAATTGAGGAAACTGACCATACCGAAGCTTCAGTCCATTACGAAGAATCTCAAGGTTGACGGAGTCAGCAACCTCCGGAAGGAAGAATTGATCTTCAAGATTATGGAATCGCAGACACAAAGGGAGGGGCTTCTTTTCGGAGAAGGCGTGCTGGAGATACTGCCTGACGGCTTCGGCTTTCTGCGCTCCCCTAACTACAATTATCTCCCGGGGCCGGATGACATATATATCTCTCCGTCGCAGATAAAGAAGTTTGCGCTGAAGACCGGAGATACCGTTTCGGGTCAGATAAGACCTCCCAAGGACAATGAGAAATATTTTGCCCTGCTCAAGGTGGAGCATGTCAATTCCGAGGACCCGGAAAAAATACAGGCAAGGATACCGTTTGAGGAGCTCACCCCGATTCATCCCAACGAGAGATTTATTCTTGAAACCTCCCCGGAAGAGATAACCACCCGGGTCATAGATCTTGTCACGCCGATAGGAAAGGGACAGAGGGGACTGATTGTTTCCCCGCCCAGGACCGGCAAGACGGTCATTCTGCAGAAGCTTGCAAATGCGATCGCCGAGAAGAATCCCGAAGTGCACCTTATAGTTCTTCTCATCGCGGAACGTCCGGAAGAAGTCACTGAAATGAAGCGCCTGGTTCGCGGCGAGGTGATCAGCGCAACCTTTGACGAGTCGCCGGAGCGTCACACGCAGGTTTCCGAGATAGTAATGGAAAAGGCAAAGCGGCTGGTTGAGCACAGGAGGGACGTTGTGATCCTGCTGGACAGTATCACGCGCCTTGCGCGCGCATACAACGTGCTTGTTCCTCATACCGGAAAGATTATGACTGGCGGACTGGAATCCAATGCGCTGGACAAACCGAAGAGATTTTTCGGGGCAGCGCGCAACATTGAGGAAGGAGGAAGCCTTACCATAATCGGTACCGCTCTGATAGATACCGGCAGCAAGATGGACGACGTCATATTTGAAGAATTCAAGGGCACGGGCAACATGGAGATAAATCTTGAGAGGAAACTGTCCGACAGGAGGACATTCCCTGCGATTGACATAAACAGGTCAGGCACAAGGCGTGAGGAACTTCTCGTTAATCCCGAGGAACTTCAGCTCGTGTGGCTTTTCAGGAAGGTGCTCGCTCCGCTCAATCCGGTAGAGACGATGGAGCTGCTGATAGCGCGGATGAAGAATTCCAAGTCAAATATTGAGCTGCTTCTTTCAATAAAAGCACAGACGCAGTAAGATCAGCCCTGTTTTATTAACGAAGGAGCTCCTCAATATCAACGTTTTCTTCTACAAGTTTCTGGGCAACCTCCACCTTCTCCGCGTCTTTCTCAGTTATCTTGACGACGAGCTCATGTATTGAGGAGGCGGTTTCGTAAGTGCCTTCTGAGACTATCATGGTAGGAATGTTGTATTTCTTGATTAAGTCAAGAATGCTCTTGTGCGGATAGAGCCCGCCGGTCAGAACGACTCCCTGCACTTCGTTCTCGGAATAACTCTCCAGGGCTGCCAGTATCAGGTCTTCCCTGTCCCCGGGGGTAACCAGCAGTGAACCCGGTTTGAAATAATCAAGTGCATGCCTTGCGGTCATGGCACCGATGACAATATTCTTGATTTTTATGTGAAAATTATCCTGTCCCGCAATGACCTTTCCGTTTATGCACTCGCATATCTGGTACAGGTCCGGCTGCAGGAGCGTGGGTGCGAATGGAAGAACGCCAAGCAACCTGACCCCAAGCCTGTCCAGACCCTTCCGCAGGTAGTTCTCCACTATCTGTTTCTTTTCCGGGATAACCTTGTTGATCACCACGCCCTTTACCTCCACTCCTTTTTCTCTGAAAAGCGCAAGGTTCAGAGAAACCTCGTCAATGGGCCTGCCTATGCCGCCGATGGATATTATGATGACAGGGGTGTCAAGTATGCGGGCGACTTCCGCGTTGCTCATGTCAAAGACAGATCCGACGCCGGCGTGCCCGGTTCCTTCTATGACGACTATGTCCTTGCCTCTGGCAGTTTTCTGGTATCCTTCGCGTATCTGTCTGTCCAGTTTGTTCTCCTGCGGGCTGTCAAGGTATTTCCGCGTAAAGCCTTCTTCAACGGCAACCGGATTAAGACTTTTCAAATCTTCATCTATGCCGCAAACCTTCTGCATGAGAACCGCATCCTTGTCCACCTTTATACCGTCCACGATGAGGTATTTCTGCCCGACCGGCTTCATGAACCCTACCCTGTCAAAGCGTTTCTGGAGCGTCAGAATCAACCCGATGCTGAAGACTGTCTTGCCGTCATTCTGCCGTGTTGCCGCAACAAAAATCTTCTTCGCTTTTTCCATGGCCTTATGATAGCAAATTCCACTATGTCATACAAAAATATTGCCACTCAGGACGTGCTGTTCGCAGTATTTGCGGTTTTGATTTCAACGGGTGATGGTTTATACTATAAAAGAGCCAGGTACAGGAGATGAACGTTAATGGGTAGAGATCATTTTATGAAGGCCCTTGTGAGGAACAACGAGACAGGACAGGCTGTTTTCGGTACCGGGACAAGCATCGCCTGCAAGGACATAATGGACAGGACGAATGCATATTTCCCGAAAGCCCATACTGACCCGGAAGATATGTTCAGGCTTGCCCTCGCCGGACATACAGTACTGGGGTTTGATGTGGTGATGCCTCTTTTCAGCGTATGTCACGAAGCGGCGGCCATGGGATGCAACGTGAACTGGGGTAGTCTGGATATGATGCCGGAAAGCGGAAAACCGATATACAAGACTTCTGAAGATATAAAAATCCCGGACGACCTGCTCACAAGGCCTGGCTGTGCTGTGCCACTGAAAGCTATTGCCATGCTGCGGAAGGAACTTGGAAATGAAGCGGCTGTTTGCGGAAAGGTATTCGGGAGCTGGACGCAGGCATATCACTATTTCGGCGTGGAGAATTTTCTCATAAGGACAATCACCGAGCCTGATGAAGTAAAAAGGATATTAGAAAAACTGATGCCAGTAACCATAAGGTTCGCGCAGGCGCAGATAGAATCCGGAGCCGACTGTCTGCTCCTCGGAGACCATGCTACAAGGGACCTTTGCAGCCCGGCCGCGTACAGGGATTTCCTGATGGACGTTCATCGGCGGTTGGTTGAAGAGATAAAGGTGCCTCTTATCCTTCACATTTGCGGGAACACATCAGACAGGATAGGCTTCATTGCGCGTACCGGCGTGGCATGCTTTCACTGGGATACCAAGACCGGGACACCGGACGAAGTGAGAAAGCTTGCTGGGTCGCGGCTCTCCCTGATGGGTGGAATCAGCAATCTCCGTCTGCTTTCAGGGACACCCGAAGAGATACGGCAGATGGCACTGAATGCGGCAAATGCCGGAATTGACATAATCGGTCCGGAATGCGCCATCCCGCTGAAGACGCCGCTATGCAATCTGCAGGCGATATCATCCGCCGGGAAAGAAAACAGGTTATCTTAAGACAACCATTTTTTTGACAATAACCGTGTTTGCGGGTAATATTCTTTAATTTTCAAAATTGTTGTATAACGAGGAACTATTGATGTTTCCAGCGATATATCTTGCTTCATTTCTTGTTGCCTGCACGGGAAACCTTTTGAGCATTTCACTGGCGTTGTTCCTCGCGCAGGTGAAGCAGAGCGGGCCTCTTATCATAGGACTTGCAGGTTTCAGCGGGAACTTCGCCGCCACGCTGACCACTTTTACGCTTGCGCGTTATTCGCCTAAAAAGAGAGGCCTGATATTTTTCGTTGCTCCGGCGGGTATCGGCATTCTCTACTTTATCGTTCCTTTTGTGCCCGTACCTGCTATTTTTCTTTTCCTCCTGACGGGGGGAGTTCTTTACGGTTTCTTCTGGCCGTCCATACAGAAATGTTTTTCGGGAGCCGATGACGAGCTAAGGATAGGCGTGTTTAATCTGTCCTGGTCGGCAGGCGTAATCATAGGTTCGTTTTCGGCCGGAATGATATTTGCATTGAATCCAAGATATTCATTTATTATATCGTTATTATTTTCTCTGTGTGCATCAGGCGCAGTCCTGTCCAGGAAGAAATACCTTGCGTGTGTAACCGGCAATCTTGCCGGCGCGGATAAGATGGAATCATTGCCTGTTACAACAATAAAGGATGTAAGGTTGCTCAATTTCCTGCATTTCTTCGCGTCAAGCTCCATTTATTTTCTCTACCCCAAGCTGGGATTGATACGGGGATTTTCGCCTCAATTTATCGGTTCAATCGCCGGTATCTTTCTGTCGGCGCGGTTCATAACATTTTTTCTCCTGATGGATAAGCCCATGCTTCTTCATCCGGCAAGGTTCGTAATTTCATGCACGATATTCCTTATCAGCTGTTGTCTCGTAGGTCTCGGAGGTGCTCCCTGCCTTGTGATATTGGGTGTGTTGATGCTTGGGGTCGCAGGTGCATTTACATACCATAACAGCCTCCAGATGCATCTGAAATACGGCTTAAAGACGGAGATACATGAGGGAATTATAGGAGGCGGGACTTTTTTAGGTGCATTAATTGCGGGTGCACTGGGGCAGATTTTTGACCTGCCAACAGCCTATGTAATTATAGGTATGGGAATCTTCTTTGTCGGGCTATGGCACAGTCGTTCACAACTGACACGGTGTTTTTTGTAAAACAATTATTATAAGCGTGTTAGATTACATTGCAAGGGTTGTTGTTGCGAGGCACCTTGTATTTTTCCTCGTAGAGCTTGCTGTTATACGGAGCGCGCCTGCCG
>CAYQXZ010000003.1:20618-38799 GCA_964421645.1 uncultured bacterium | reverse complement strand
GATAGACCTTGCCGCAGATAACGGAATAACGACTTTTATGTTTGACTGGTACTGGTACGGCGGCGTCAGGTTTCTTTCCGATGCACTTGAGAAGGGATTTCTAAGAGCGCAAAACTCAGGGCGTCTCAAATTTGCACTGATGTGGGCAAACCATACATGGGGTGCGTGGCCTGCGGTTACAGGCGTGCAGGGCATGTGGGAAGCGCAGCATACATGGCTTCCGATAAGGCACTGGATTGAGGACTGCGAAAAAGTTACAGATTATTGCTGTGAGAACTATTTTACGAAAGAGAACTACTGGAAGATAGACGGCAAACCCGTATTTGTAATCTACGATACGTCAACTTTCACGAAACTTCTTGGGGGAAGTGAAAAAGCCGGCGAGGCAATGCAAAGGATGTCGGAACGTGCAAGGAAATGGGGATTTCCCGGGTTATGGTTTGCGGCGAATATCGGGTGCTGTAACGACAATATTTACTGTTGCGGGTGGGACAGGGTGCCGGAAGCCAAAAAAACAGGATATTCGGCGGTATTCGCATACAACATCGTCCGTACTCCGGAGTACAATTTGCTTCCGGACGAATTGCCGGTTGTACCCTATGAGAATGTCATGAAATCTCACCAATATGCGTGGGAGAAGATAAAGGCCGGCGGACTGCCGCACTTTCCCACGGTTACCTTTGGGTGCGATGTTACCCCGAGATGGCCGCGCGGAATAAAATTCCCCCTGGACTTTAAAAAACTCGGATATGAACCCATAGTCATAGAGAACACCCCTGAAAAATTCGGAGAGTTGTGTTCTCTTGCCGTTGAACACAGCCGCAAGAATAAACAGCCGCAGGCGATTGTTATCAATGCCTGGAATGAGTGGACGGAAGGCATGTATCTCCTTCCCGAGAAAAGATACGGTACCGCCTACCTGCAGGCCCTCCGTTCCGCCCTAAGCAATGCCGGTTAAAGAAATTTCAGAAACTGGGCGGGAGTTACGATATGGATATTCTTGAAGGGAGACATTTTTAGAAGGTCATTATCACCAGTTACTATAAAATCGACTTTCCCGCTTACTGCGCATTCCAGAATGAGATTATCCTTTGGGTCTCTGCAGGAAAATATCCTGATTGTCGGAATAACTCTTTTTGTATCGGTTTCAAGCAAGTCTATTAATTCCATTATATCTTCTCTGTGAATAATATCTGAGAATTTCTTTCTGCTGATGACTTCAATAATTTCTTCGATAACATCTTTTGAAATAACAATGTCAAAGTTACCGAGTATAAAATTATTAAGAATACATTGAGCATTGACACTTCCAAGGAGGGAACTAACGAATATGTTTGTATCAATTACTGCTTTTGGCCTTTCTTTCATATCTTCCTTGCCTTACCTTTTCGCATATTTGATTAATTTCCACGTCAGAAATTGGATTTTCATTATATCTTTTCCTAATTTTGGATAGAAGTTTTTGCCATCTTTCTTCCCTTGTTCCTTTTGCTAAACCCTCCAGAATCTCAATTTTTTCAGTAATGGGAAGTTGCTCAATAGCGTATTCAATTTGCCTTCTGTCAATCTCTATAGTCACTTTACTCATGTGTATCACCTCCATCAAAATTATAACATTTAGCAGGCAAGAATTCAAGGTGGGTTCTGATTCATAAAAAAGGAGAAGAGCATTGCAAGAAGAAATAATTTTTAGCACGTTGACTAAGACGGGGGTATGTGCTATATTTTTAGAACAATATTTTGTGGATAGCGCAAACAAACACGGGAGGGAAGCTAATGGACAAGGAAAAAGCACTTGAGATGGCGATAGGACAGATAGAAAAAGAGTTCGGGAAGGGTGCAATAATGCGGCTGGGCGAGAAAACCGGCATAGAGGTTCCCGCCATTTCTACAGGTGCTGTTTCCCTTGATATCGCTCTTGGAGTGGGAGGAATTCCCCGCGGCAGAGTGATAGAGATTTTCGGTCCTGAATCATCTGGAAAGACAACCCTTGCCCTGCACGTTCTCGCGGAAGCACAGAGAGCAGGGGGACAGGTGGCTTTCATAGATGCAGAACATGCCCTTGATCCGGATTACGCAAGAAATCTGGGAGTGAAGACGGAGGACCTGCTCATCAGCCAGCCGGATACCGGAGAACAGGCGCTTGAGATCGCCGAATCCCTGATACGAAGCAACGCCATAGACGTGGTTGTCATAGATTCCGTGGCGGCGCTCGTGCCAAAGGCGGAGCTTGAGGGAGAGATGGGCGAGAGCATTATGGGGTTGCAGGCAAGGCTGATGTCGCAAGCATTGAGAAAACTCACCGGGTACATAAGCAAATCAAAAACGTCAGCGATCTTCATAAACCAGCTGCGCGAAAAAATCGGAGTTTTCTTTGGGAATCCCGAGACTACTCCGGGAGGACGGGCTTTGAAATTCTATGCCTCGGTACGGCTTGACGTGCGGCGGATAGAGAGCATAAAGAGCGGAACCGACATAATTGGCAACAGGGTAAGGGTCAAGGTTGTGAAGAACAAGGTTGCCCCGCCCTTCAGGGAAACGGAACTGGATATGTATTACGGGAAGGGGATAAGCAAGGAGAGTTCCCTGATCAATGCTGCGCTCCAGTACAAGATAATTGAGAAGAAGGGAGCATACCTGCAGTACAACGGGAGCTCAATCGGCCAGGGCATGGAAAATACCGCTGAAAACCTTAAGAAAGATGAGAAGCTTCTTACGGAGATTGATGCGAAAGTCAGAGAAGCGGCAGGATTGAAGGTGAAAAAGGAAGAGAAAGGAAAGGGGAAGGAATAAATAAAGGTTGAGATTGCCGCGCAAAAGGCGCTCGCAATGACAAAACGGGGAGGCGTTTATGAAAGAAATAGGGATAGGGCTTATAGGCTATAAATTCATGGGAAAAGCCCATTCTCATGCGTACAGGGATGTCGGGATATTTTTTGACCTGCCTGTTCTACCCGCGATGAAGGTCATATGCGGGCGGGCGGAAAAGCCGCTGAAGATTGCCAGGGAAAAGTTCGGCTGGGCTGAATATGAGACTGACTGGAAAAAGGTTGTAAGAAGGAAGGACGTTGACGTCGTTGACATAACCACCCCGCCCAACGCTCACAAGGAAATAGCGATAGAGGCGGCAAAGGAAGGCAAGGTTGTATTCTGCGAAAAACCTCTTGCTTCAACGATGAAAGATGCGTACGAGATGCTTGAGGCGGTGGAGAAATACAAGGTAAAACATGCCATATGTTTTAATTACAGGAAGCTCCCTGCCATAGGCCTTGCAAAGAAGCTTATTGAAACCGGGAAAATCGGGAAGATTTTTCACATGAGGGCGGTGTACCTGCAGGATTGGATAATTGATCCGGAATTCCCGTTGGTGTGGCGCCTTGAAAAAGATGTGGCGGGCAGCGGTTCGCACGGAGACTTGAACGCGCACCTGATAGACATGGCGAGGTATCTCGTGGGAGAATTTGATGAAGTGACGGGTATGAGCGAGACGTTCATCAAGGAACGTCCGCTGATTAAAGAAACTGGAGGATTGGAAACAGGGCTGAAAGACAAGGCAAAATCCGAGAAAAAAGGAAAGGTTACCGTTGATGATGCAACACTCTTCCTTGCAAGGTTCAAGAACGGGGCAATCGGTTCCTTTGAAGCAACGAGGTTTGCCGCAGGCAGGAAGAACGGGCAAAGATTTGAGATCAACGGAAGCAGGGGCAGTATCGTTTTCAGCCTTGAAAACCTGAATGAACTTATGTACTACAGCGTTGACGACCCGGAATATGCGCAAGGGTTCAGGACGATACTTGCAACGGATGCGTCCCATCCCTATGCCGCCAACTGGTGGCCCGCAGGGCATATAATCGGTTACGGAGAGGCGTTCATAAACATGGTTGCCGATCTGCTGGCTTCAGTCGAAAGGGGAGAGAATCCCAGCCCTGATTTCTATGACGGAATAAGGTGCCAGGAGGTCTTGAGCGCCGTGGAGGAATCCATAGGCAAGAGGGGATGGGTGAAGGTGAAAAACGTTTGAACTAAACCTCCTGCAACAGGACAGATGCGGAAGAATTTTGGAGCGCACTAAAACTTTTGGCCGTTTTCTGCATCTAAATACTTAAAAGGCTGATTGCGAAAACGAATGATTTGCAACAGCCTTAAAAATCAAGGAGGCAGATCATGAGAAAGTTAAGATTAATCGTGGGTGGAATTGTGTTGGGGATTGTTGCAGCGGGGCTTCTGGCAAATACGGTAAACATCCCGGGAAGGTTCTTTTACAGCAAAAAGAATACCTACCAGACACCGTACGTGTTAACCGCGCAGGACGGGCATTTACTGACTCTGCAGAATGCTTTTGTAGAGATAGCGAAGCTTGTTAAGCCGGCGGTCGTCCAGATAACCACGGAGAAGACGGTTACTCAACGCTACTGGGATCCCTTCGGGGGAATGGAGGGATTTTTCAACTCGCCCTTTGATGATTTCTTCGGCACTCCAAAGGGACAGCAGCAGCGTCAGCAGCCGAGAACGTATAAACAGAAACAGCAGGGACTCGGTTCGGGCTTCATCGTCAGCGAAGACGGCTACACAATAACCAATAACCATGTCATAAACGGTGTGGATAAAATACAGGTGAAACTGCAGGATGATACACACCTTTATGATGCGAAGGTTATAGGTACCGACCCGAAGACGGACCTTGCGCTTATAAAGATAGACGCAAGAAGACTTCTGCCTTTCGCGAGACTCGGAGATTCCGATGCGATTCAACCGGGTGAGTGGGTTATGGCGATAGGAAATCCCATGGGACTTACCGCAACGGTTACGGTGGGCATTGTCAGTGCAAAGGGAAGAACAGGATTCGGAATGACGCAGTACGAGGATTTCATACAAACGGATGCCGCCATCAACCCGGGAAATTCCGGAGGGCCTCTTATCAATATAAATGGCGAGGTAATCGGGATAAATACGTTTATAGTTTCCCCGCAGGTCGCGGAAGGACTCGGATTTGCGATACCCGTTAACATTGCAAAGCAGGTTCTCCCGCAGTTGAAGGAAAACCGCAAGGTTATAAGGGGATACCTCGGCGTGGTATTGCAGTCTCTTGACGACGATCTTGCAAAGTCCTTTAATCTTAAGGATACACGGGGGGCTCTTGTCACGAGAGTAATGCCGGATACGCCGGCAGAGAAGGCGGGAATGAAGGAGGGAGACATAATCCTGAAGTTTGACGGAAAGGATGTTGAGAGCGTGCAGGACCTGCAGATGAAAGTCGCAAATACTGCCGTGGGAAAGAAGGTGGCGGTAGTCGTCTGGAGGGACAGCAAGGAAACCCTGCTTTCAATGACCACAACCGAGATGCCGTCTGACGAAGAACTGGCGAAGGCCGCAGGAAGTGAAACATGGAGAGGGATGCAGGTCTCGGCAATAACGGAAGAGATAAGGCAGCAGGCCAACATCACCGACAAGGAGGGAGTAGTTGTCACTTCCGTTGAGCCCGGTTCCGCGGCTGAAGAGGCAGGTATCACTCCCGGAATTGTTATCAAGACAATCAACGGCAAGCCGGTAAAAGGCATGCAGGATTATGCCGCGCTGGTGAAGAATATACCTTCCGGGAATAGCGTCCGGCTGCTGGTAAAACTTGGTGAACAGAGCAGGTTTGTGATAATAAAGGGTGGAAAATAGGAGACTGTACTCAAGGGCTGTCAGGCTGCTTTCCCGCAGGGGTTATTCCGAGGAGGAACTGCGGGAAAAACTTGAACCTTTTGCATCCGCAGGCGAGGTAGACGAGGTACTGCAGGAATGCAAACGCAGCAATTACCTGAACGACGCACGGCTTGCGGAGCTGATTGCAGAGAAGCAGCTTGAAAAAGGAAAGGGATATTTTTTCATAACCTCAACGCTTGAGAAGAAGGGAATACCCGGCGATGTAATAGAAAGCATAGGGAAAAATTTTGATTTTGACCGGGAATACGCAATCGCAAAGGACTTTTTTCTGAAAAACAGAAGAAGCAGGAAACTTGCATCCCTTCTGTTTTCGTTGAGAAACAGGGGATTTTCTTTCAAAACCATAAATAAATTGATGAGCACATACGTGAAAAGGACTGAATGGACAGCAGAAGGATAAGAACTCTATACCTGGACTACTTCAAGGGTAAGGAACATACTGTTGTCCCAAGCAGCGGCCTTGTCCCGTTTGACGATCCCACCCTCTTATTCACAAGCGCAGGCATGGTGCAGTTCAAGAAGCTATGGGCGACCCCTGCATCGCTGCCCTATGCGAGAGCCGTAACCTGCCAGAAATGCATGAGAGCGGGAGGCAAGGACAGCGACATTGACAGGATAGGATTTACCGGAAGGCACCACACATTTTTCGAGATGCTCGGGAATTTCTCCTTCGGAGATTATTTCAAGAAGGAAGCCATAGAATGGGCTTTTGAGTTTGTTACCGCCTTTCTGAAGATTGAAGAAGACAGCCTGTGGGCGTCCTATTACGAGAAAGACGGGGAAACCCGGGACATCTGGAAGAAGTTTCTGCCTGCGGAAAAGATTGTACCGCTGTCAAAGAAGGACAACTTCTGGGGACCGGCGGGGGACACGGGTCCGTGCGGTCCCTGCACCGAACTGTACATTGATTTCGGCAAGAGCATGTCCTGCGGCCCGCAGTGCAGTCCCGGATGCGAATGCAGCCGTTTCCTGGAATTCTGGAATCTTGTTTTCCCGGAGTATGACAAGCAGAAAGACGGTTCCATGCCGGCCCTGAAAAGAAGGGGAGTTGACACCGGAATGGGGCTTGAGAGAGTTTCAAGAATTCTTCAGAAAACTCCATCCAACTATGAAACAGACCTTTTCCTTCCGGTAATAAGAGAGATAGAGAAAATATCCGGACACAGTTACGAAGAAGAGGAGAGGAAGCCGCTGTTCAGAATAACGGCAGACCACATAAGGGCGGCAGTCTTTCTCATAGACGATAATATCCTCCCGTCAAACGAAGCCAGGGGATATGTTTTGAGGAGAATACTGCGCAGGGCCGGGATCACCGGCTGCAACCTTGGAATCAAAGAACCTTTTCTCAATCATTTGAGCGGAATACCCGTGGAGATCATGCAGGATGTTTACCCGTCTTTGAAAAAACACCGTGAATTGATAAAAAGGGTTATACATGAAGAAGAGGAGAAATTTCATGCGCTTCTTGACTCTGCAAATAAGAGCTTTTATGATTTGACGTCTGAAATAAAGGACAGGCTGATACCCGGAGAGATCGCATTCAAATTGTATGATACGTACGGCATACCGAAGGACCTTCTTGAAGATCTCGCTTCCCAGGAAGACAGGATGATTGACTGGAAGGTATTTGATAAGCAGCTTGAAGAGCAGAAACGCCTTTCAAGATTTTCAACCGCCACGGGGATGCAGAAGACGGTTATTTTTGAAAAGCCGCCTCTGACTGAAACAATATTCAGCGGCTACACCCGGATAAACGACACCGGAAATGTTGTGGCGATTTACCGGGACGACAGGAAGAAACTGCTGTATGTAGTTCTTGACAGGACTCCGTTCTATCCGGAAAAGGGCGGACAGGTCGGAGACCGCGGGGTGCTGGAAACCGGAGGAAACAGGTTTTACGTAACCGACACGCAGGTTGATGAGAAGGGCATCATATACCATATAGGCAAGTCCGAAAAGAGTGGTTTTGATAAACTTACGGAGAGCGTAAGGGTGAATGCCGCCGTGGAAGCCGAATTCAGAAAACGCGTGTCCATTAATCACACAGCAACACACCTGCTGCACTATGCATTGAGGCAGGTGCTTGGAAAAGACATAAGGCAGGCAGGGTCATATGTAACGGATGACAGGTTGAGATTTGATTTTGTGTGTTTCGGCAGTCTGTCCGGGGAGATCGTGGAAAAGGTGGAATCTCTCGTGCAGGACAGGATAATAATGGATAGTCCTGTTTCCGTTGAAGAGATGTCTCTTGACCGGGCAATGGAAAAAGGCGCCATAGCTTTGTTCCTTGAGAAGTACGGCGAGAAGGTGAGGGTCATTCAAACCGGGGACTATCACACGGAGGTCTGCGGCGGCACCCATACCGACAGAACCGGCAGGATGCTGCTCTTCCGCGTAACCGGCTTTTCCAGCATAGGAAAGAATCTCAAACGTATAGAGGCGGTGACGTACAGTGAAGCGCTGGAATCTCTCAAACAGTACAGGAAAATTGTTGATGAGCTTGCAGTGAAGCTTGAGGTTGAGAGTTCCAAGATCCGTCAAAAGGTTGAAAAGATTCTCACAGAGACAGAAGAGAAGAACAGGCTGCTGGAGAAATATGAGGGCATTCTGGCATCGGGACTTGCAGGGGAGATTGCAGGGAACAAGGAAACGTATGAAGTCGGCGGAAGAAAATGCTTTTTTGCTCACAGTATGATTGAGGTTGAGAACAATGATATCATGAGCAGGGTGTCGGATGACGTTATGTCAGCCATAGGTGAAGGTGTCGTTCTTCTGGGAAACAGCATTGACGCAAAGATCTTTGTTGTGATAAAAGTTAGTGATGAATTCAAGGAAAAATTTCCTGCTGTAAGACTTATGAAAGAAATATCCGGAGCTTTGAACGGTCAGGGAGGCGGCAGTCCGGCCTTTGCAAGGGGCAGCGGCAAGAGTCCCGAGAATTTTGATGCAGCCGCTGAAAAAATCAGGGAAATAATCAAAGGCAGACAATGATGACCAAAAACGTTACACAGGAAGAGATAAAGATTATAAAGCGTATCAGGAAGGGTGACAGGAAAGCAAAAGAACAGTTTGCGAGAGATAACCAGGGGCTCGTTATTTATCTCGCGAAGAGATACGCCTTTTCACCCGACATTCTGCCTGATCTGATAGCAGAAGGTAACATGGGCCTTTTGAAAGCCATAGAAAAATTTGATTTCAGCAAGAACGTCAAGTTCGGGACCTACGCATATTTCTGGATAAAGAGATTTATCATCAGGGCAATAATGAAGGAATTTGAGGTCCTGAAGATACCTGAGCGATACCAGGAATTCAGGGACCGGGTTGAGGATCTTAAGAAGGACTATATGTTCAAGAACGGAAGGTATCCTACGGACAGGGAGATTGCAAAAACTCTGAACCTGCCTCCGGAGATAGTGAAGAAGCTGAAAAAGTATGCATCCCAGGTGAGAATTATCTCGTCTGACTACTACGACGGGGAAAAGCAGGTGGATCTTTTTGAGGTGATTGATTTCAGCAAAAGAGGAGAACAGGGGTTGTGGGAGCTTTTGAGGAATAAGGATATACTGGAAAAAATATTTGACCGCTTGAAGAATAAAGAGAAGAGGGCTAATATAGAAATATGGCTGAAGGTTCTGGAATTATATTACGGGTTGGGCGGCGGCATACAGCGGAGTTACAAAGAAATCTCAAGAGAGCTGAATGTCAGCCGTCAGAGAGTCCACCAGATAAAGAAGATTTGCCTGCAGAAGCTTAAAAGAGAATGGAAGCTCATGAAGAAAGAGGAGGAAGCCAGAGATGAAAAATCTTGAAAAGCTTATAAGAACCATTCCTGATTTTCCCAGGAAAGGCATTCTTTTCAGAGATATAACCACGCTTATCCAAAATCCTGAAGCATTGAAATCCGTCATAAGCAGCTTTAAAAAGAACATACCTGGCGGTGTGAACAAGGTGGTTGCGATAGAATCGCGCGGATTTATTTTTGGCGGCGCCCTTGCCGTGAAACTCGGTCTCGGGTTTATTCCGATAAGAAAGAGGGGAAAATTACCTGGCAAGACGATAAAAGTTGACTATGATCTTGAGTATGGAACGGACACTCTGGAAATTCACAGTGATGCAATAAAAGAGGGTGACAAGATTGTTCTGATAGACGACCTGCTTGCAACGGGGGGCACCGCTCTTGCCTCGTGCCGTCTTATAGAAAAATGCGGGGGCAAGGTGGAAAAAATCCTTTTCCTTATAGAACTGGATGACCTTGCCGGTTCCAGAAAGCTGCAGGGATACGATGTCTTTTCCCTGCTGCATTTCTAAAGGAGACCCATCTCAATCATTTTTTCCGCAATCTGAACGGTATTGAGAGCGGCGCCTTTTCTGATGTTATCCCCCACCACCCAGAGATCCAGTGCATTTTCAAGGGCGGTACTCTCTCTTATTCTCCCCACGAAAACATCATCCCTGCCTGAAACGGACAACGCCGTGGGATATACGGATTTCTCCGGCTCGTCCATGACTGTGACTCCGGGGAAGGAAGCAAGCATTTCCCTGGTTTTACTTACGTCCGGTTTCCTGCTGCATTGTACGGTGATGCTCTCGGAATGTCCGTTGGAGACAGGTACTCTGACGCACGTTGCCGAAATTTTCAACTCCGGTGCGCCAAGTATCTTGCGCGTCTCCTTGATCATCTTCGCTTCTTCGGTGTAGTATCCGGGGAATTCTGGTGCAAGACTTCCTATTTCGGGTATCACGTTAAAGGCAATCTGGTGCGGATATATCTCCCTTGCGGCGTCACTGCCGTTCACATGTGCGGCAACCTGCTTTTCCAGTTCGTCAACCGCTTTCTTCCCGGTGCCGGAAACTGCCTGGTATGTGGAGACTATAACTCGCTCAATCTCGTAGGCCTTATATATGGGAAAAAGGGCCATAACCATCTGGATGGTTGAACAATTTGGATTAGCGATGAATCCTTTGTGATTCTTGAGATGTTGCGGGTTCACTTCCGGTATGACAAGAGGAACCTGCGGCTCCATCCGGAAATCCCCGCCGTTATCAATTACAACCGCCCCTTTCTTAACGGCTTCCCATCCGTATATTTTGCTGGCGCCCTTTTCACCTTCCGTTCCTGCAAAAAGGGCTATATCTACATTGCCGAATGATTCAAACTGCGTTTTTTCAACCTTTATTCTTTTCCCCGCGAAGACTTCCTCTCTTTCCCTCGTGGCAAGCATTTTAAGACCGCCGAAGGGAAAATTCCTCTCAATCAGCACCTCAAGCATAGTCCTGCCTACCATCCCCGCCCCGACTACCGCCACATTGTATTTTTTCATCTGTATCAACTCCTGTTTCTTATAATTGTCTGTGCGATTATCCCTGCACAATATGCCTTTACCACATCAAAGGGTATGAAGGGCAGAAATCCAAGAACAAATGCCTTGCCGATTGGTATCCGGAGGAAAAAGGCAAGCCATGTTGTCCCGCAGAGCAGAATTACCGTTATACCGCACAGCATCGCAAAAACCGTATGCGTTTTCGTCCTGTTTTTCTCTGTCAGAAGGCCTATCAGCCATGCCGCAAAGACAAACCCGATGATATATCCGGTTGTATGCCTGAAACCCGCTTCTGCCCCGTAGAACCAGTTTACACCGGCGATTCCGCCACTCAAGTAAAGCAGCTGGCTCAATGCGCCCGTCTTCCTTCCAAGGAGTATGCCGGCCAAAAGAACCACGAGGACCTGTCCGGTTACAGGCACCGGTGTAAAGGGGAGCCGTACGTACAGTTGAGCGGAGAGCGCGGTAAGCAGCGCAAAACCGGTCGCAAGCGCAATCCTCCTGATCGCGGTCACGGATTCAAGCGCCTCATAATACCTCTTCCATGTTCTGTCCCATCCTGTTATAATCCTTTCCATCTCTCCTCCCGGTAAAGGTCTGTTTTCAGAAAATCCAGTTCTAACTTTCAGCAATCACTGATCACTGTTTTATAGTGCGGATATTGTCTTCAGTATGCGGTCCTCGTCCGCTTCGGGACCGATGAGCGACAGGCAGAAATTCCCCGGTTGAAAAAGCTCTTCAGCTATCCTTTTCACCTGTTCAAGATTTACGCTGTTGATCTTCTCCACGGTTTCCTTTACGGTTACGGGTTTCTCCCTGAAGAGCTTTTGTTCGCCGAGCCACATCATATACTCAAGGTTATCTTCAAGTCCCATGAGAATCTGGGAAACCATGAACTTCTTTGCCCTGTCAAGTTCAACCTTCTTCACGCCTGAATGCTTTATTTTTCGCATCTCGTCAACTACTGCGCATATGCATTTTTCGGTGTTATCATGCGATACGCCCGCGTACACAAGATAAGCGCCGGTATCTTCGTAATGCTTTGCCATGCTCTTGATGGCATAGGCAAGGCCCATCTTCTCGCGTATCCTGTTAAAAAGGCGGCTGCTCATGTTGCCGCCCAGTACGGTATTCAGTATGCCCAGCGCATATCTCCTTTCGTCAAACCTGGACGGTGCAAGGCCTCCCATGGCAATGTGTGTCTGCTCGGTGGTCTTCTTGAAGACGTTTGTCTTCGGGCCTACAGCCCTAGGCTTCCATCGTTTGAAGGAATTCTTCTGTTTTTCCCTGACGCAAGAAAGGTGTTTTTCAACGGAACCTGTCATCATTTTTTCGGATATGTTTCCCGAGATGCTGACGACGATGTTGTCCGCGGTATAGAAATCCCCGATGTACCCGGATACCCACTCTTTTTTCATTGCTTGCATGGTTTCCACCGTGCCGGCTATGGGCTGTCCGAGCGGATGGCTTCCGTAAAGTGTACCGTCAAAAATCTCAAAAACGTACTTTGCAGGTATATCCTTGTACATGTTGATTTCTTCTATTATGACTTTACGTTCTTTTTCTATATCCGTGTCTTTCAGCAGAGGATTCTGTATCATGTCTGCAAGTACGTCTATGCTCAAGTCTATGTATTCGCCCAGTATCTTGATCCAGTAGCAGGTTGCTTCCTCGGACGTGAATCCGTTGAACGTTCCGCCGACACCCTCTATGGCTTCCTTTATCTGCCTGTAATTTCTTTTCTTCGTTCCCTTGAAAAGCAGATGCTCAATGAAGTGTGAAACGCCTGAAAGGTTACTTTTCTCAAAGCGGCTTCCCGTCTTGATGAATATACCCACGGAAACCGAATGTGCTCCGGGAAGATTCTTGTATATCAACCTGATGCCGTTATTCAGCTTATGTTCCATCCATTCCATGATGTACGTCCCCCATATAAATTTGACATCTATTATAACTGCAATATAATATCCTGACAAGTTTAACACAAGGAGGAAACAATGAGACTGGGGTTTATGATGGCTTTTGACAGGGAAAGAATAGAGTTTGCAAAAAAGGTCGGCTTCAAGTCCTGTGAATTGAGAGTGGGCCCGACTGATGTATTTTACCCGGGCAGGAAGGACTGGAAGAAGAAAGCGATGGATATGAAGAGTTTTTACGATGAAAACGATATAAGGATATCGTGCCTTGCCGGGTTCTACGTGAACCATATGGACCCGCAGAAGGCTAAAGAGCACAGGGAGCTTGTAAGAAATGTTATTATCCTGGCGGAAGAGATATCCGTACCGGTAGCGGCGGGATTCTCCGGAAGGGTGATGGGCAGAGAACTGGCTGACAGCCTGCCGCAATACAAAAAGATATGGAGTGCGCATGCGGAATTTGCCGAAGACCACGGTGTCAAGATCGCTTTTGAGCACTGCCCGATGGGACGATTCCATACCCCCTGCAGCGGAATAAACTTCATGACCACGCCGGAGATGTGGGAAAAGGCATTCAACGAGGTGCCTTCAGAAGCGCTGGGACTTGAATGGGATCCGAGCCACCTGATATGCCAGTTCATTGATCCGGTCGCCACCTTGAGGAAATTCGGAAAGAGGGTTCACCACGTGCACGCAAAGGATGCGCACGTAAACAGGGACATACTTTCAGAATACGGCCAGTGGTATAACGGGTCCATTGAGCATTGTTTCGCCGGCCTGGGCGACACGGACTGGGGACTGTGCATAAAGGAACTGCACAGGCAGGGTTATGAGAACGATCTTAACATAGAGGGCTGGCACGACCAGGTATACAGCAAGACAAGGGAAGACGAAGGATTGATTAACTCGTTTAAGTATTTGAGCAGGTTTGTCGTACAAAACTAAACATGCACCATTCAGACAGCTTTCTTCAGACGGGACACTTGACCGCCCCGGCGAGGCGGTCTGCGTTCGGCTTCTCTCGTCGCTCTCTCACAAAACGAGAACCGTGCCCGCTCCTCAAACAGACGCCCGCTTCAGAAACTGTCTGACCGGTGCCTTAAGGAGAATAAAGCAATGAAAAAGATATTGTATGTTTATGGGGGACCGGAGTTTCATCCGACTGAATGGGCAGGGAAGCTGATGACGGAATTTTTCAAGGCCGACGGGCGTTTCACCGTTGATATGACTTCAGATCTGGATGCTTTTGTCAGCCTTCCGGAAAGTGATTACGATGCAGTTGTTGTATATACAACCGGATTTAAGGATGACCTCAATGAGAAAAGAGAAAAGGGACTGCTTAATTTTGTAAAGAACGGCGGTGGATTTGTAGGTATTCATTCAGCGACGGACAGCTTCAGGTCCAGCCGCGCCTACGTGGATATGATAAACGGTGAGTTTCTCAAGCATCCCGAACACCACGAGTTTCCCGTACAGATAGCCGATGATTCGCATTACATGACCGTGAGAATGTCCGATTTTTCAGTTTTTGACGAGATGTATCATTTGCAAAATTACGACCCCTTGAAGTCAAAACTTTTATTGAAGACGATATGGCAGGGGAAAGAGATCCCCATGGCTTACGCAAGGGAATACGGAAAGGGCAGGGTGGTCTACCTTGCCAACGGGCACACCCGGGAAGCATGGAACCATCCGGAATTCCGGAAGCTTGTCGTGCGGGCTGTCGCATACACAACCGGCTCCGAACTTCAGGATAAGACGGTAAAATGCGGTATTCTCGGATACGGCCCGGCTTACAACATGGGAAAGCTTCATTCGTCTTTCATTGATCCCACAAGAGGGCTTAAGACAATAGCCATGTGCGATACCAGTCCTGCCAGGGTGGAAGCGGCCAGGACGGAACTGCCGAACCTTAAGGGATATTTCAATGACATCACGGATATGCTGAAGATGAAAGACCTGGACCTGGTTGTGGTTATCCTCCCGCATAACCTGCACGCAAAGGCCGCCATACAGTGTATGGAGGCAGGGAAGCACGTCATCGTGGAAAAACCATTCTGCATCACCGTTGACGAGGCGGACAGGATGATAGAAACGGCAAGATCTAACAAGGTGATGTTGAGCGTGTTTCATAACAGGCGCTGGGATCCGGATTATCTTGCCATCAGGGACATAATAGACAAAGGACTGATAGGAAACATCTTCCATATTGAATGCGGCGGCATGGGTTACGGACACCCGCGGTTCTGGTGGCGTTCAAACAAGGAGATAAGCGGCGGTATCATGTATGACTGGGGAGCGCATTTCCTTGACTGGGTGCTGAACCTTGTGGATTCAAGAGTGACAGGCGTCACCGGAGAAATGAAGAAGCTTGTCTGGAATTCCGTAACGAACGAAGACTACGGACAGGTCTATATGAAATTTGAAAACGGTGTAACCGCGGATTTTGCGACCTCCTCAATCGGGGCGCTCAGCAGGCCAAAATGGAGAATTCTTGGAACCAGGGGTGCAATAGAGGTTACAAAACCCGACGAAATACGTGTTGTAAGCGTAAGCTCGGGTATCTCGCACGACGGCATCATAAAGATTGTGGATACCGGGCAGACATGGATGAAATATTACGGCAATATAGCCGACCACCTGCTGATGGGAGAGGAACTGGCGGTGAAACCCGAACAGGCCCGCCGGATAATAGCGGTTATTGAGGCCGGGGAAAAAGACTCTAAACAAAAAGGAACCCTCTCTATTTGAAGGCGAGGGGCAGATTGACATAATGGAAGCGTATATCTTAGAATAAACTTATGGAGAGAAAACTTTTTGACAAGCTCCTGGAAAAAACGGCGCTGGATGAAACCGAGAGCTATGAGTCTTTCCGGGATATCATGGAGGAGAAGGTATCCTCTGTTCAGGCTGCCGCTTTTCTTTCTCTTTTGAGGATGAAAGGGGAACAGCCCTCGGAGATTGCGGGTGCCGCAAGATTGTTGCGGGACAAGGCAACAAGGATAAACGCTTCCGGGCTGAAGATCGTCTGCGATACCTGCGGAACGGGCGGAGACCGGTCAGGAACGTTCAACATTTCAACATGCACGGCCCTTCTGGGCTTTTCATGCGGGCTGACCGTTGCAAAGCACGGCAACCGCGCGGCCACCAGCAAATGCGGGAGCGCCGACGTTCTTGAGAGCGCGGGATACAGGATTGATCTTGAACCCTTAAAAAGTGAGAAGCTTCTTAAAGAACAGGGATTCGCTTTTCTTTTTGCGCCGCTTTATCACAAGGCAATGAAAAATGTTGCTTCCATAAGGAAGGAGCTTGGTTTCAGAACAATATTCAATATTATAGGACCGCTGTGCAATCCCGCGTGCTCAAACGTGCAGATAATGGGCGTGAGCGATTACAATCTGATGAAAATTATCCCACCGGTTTTCGCAAAACTTGGTATAAGGGGATATGTCGTTCATTCCGAGGATGGCATTGATGAGATATCGCTTACTGGAAGAACATACATCTCGGAGGTCACCGGCGACAGAATAGAAGAATTTGAGATATATCCCCAGGATTTCGGCTTTAAAAAATGCACGATGCAAGACCTTAAAGGCGGCGACGTGGAAACCAACCGGAAGATAATGATGGACATAGTAACCAACAGGGAGAAAGGGCCCATGCACGATGTGGTCCTGCTCAACACCGCATTCCTTCTCAAGGCGGCCGGTCTTGCAAAAACCGTGAAGGACGGCATTTCACTGGGGGAAAGCGTTCTGGAAAACGGAGAATGCAGCAGAAAGTTCAACCGGTTGCTGGAGGCAGTGAATAGATGATTCTTGAGAATATCCTTGATGAAAAGAGAAGAATAATCTGCGAAGAGAAGAAGATTGTCCCCCTCGAAAAACTCCGGAAAAAGCCAGCCGAACCCAACCCCCGCAGTCTCAAGAAGAGCCTTGAAGAGAAGGGATTCGGGATAATCGCGGAGCTAAAAAGAGGATCTCCGTCGGCCGGCGTGATTGACAGGAATCTTGACGTCATGGAAAAAGCGCTGGCTTATTCCCGGTCGGGTGTTTCCGGGATATCTGTTCTCACCTGCGAACCGTACTTTTACGGCAGTCCTGATGACCTGCGGGACGTGAGGAAAGTGATTGACCTGCCCCTGCTGATGAAGGACTTCATATTTGACCCGTACCAGGTTTTCCAGGGAAAAGCCTGCGGAGCGGACGCGGTGCTTCTTATACTGCGGGTACTCTCCGACGACGGCTTCAACAGGCTGTCCGATACCGCGGAGTCCCTCATGATGGAAGTCCTGGTGGAGGTACACACGAGAGATGAGCTGGAGAGAACTTTCAGGCTGGTAAAAAATTGGAAAGACAAGATCCTGGGAATCAACAACCGTAACCTGGAAACCCTGAAAACCGACTTGAACGTTACTCTGGATTTGATTAAATTCGTCCCGCGGGATAAAATAACAGTAATAAGCGAAAGCGGCATCAAAAACCGCAGCGAAGTAAAAATGCTTGAGGAAGCCGGGTTGCATGGAATCCTCGTTGGCGAGTCAATACTGAGAAGCGACAACTTGAAAGAAAAACTCAAGGAACTGATCAAATAATAAAGAGGAGGTAGGAATATGGATAACAAGATACTTTTGTCGGAAAAGGAAATACCACAGAAATGGTATAACATTCTGCCGGACATGCCGAAGCCGATGCCTCCGGTTATTCATCCCGGAACCAAACAGCCCATTAAGCCGGAAGATCTTCTGCCCATATTCCCGATGTCGCTGATAGAACAGGAAATGTCGCCGCAGCGATGGATTGAAATACCGGATGCGGTTCTTGACATTTACAGGCTTTATCGTCCGACTCCTTTGCGCCGTGCCAGGAATCTTGAGAAAGCGCTGAAGACAAAGGCAAGAATATATTTCAAGGACGAGTCGGTATCCCCTCCGGGTTCGCATAAGCCCAATACCGCAATCCCGCAGGCATACTACAACAAGATGGCCGGAGTCAAGAGAATAACAACCGAAACGGGTGCCGGGCAATGGGGAAGCGCCCTTGCATTCAGCTGCAAGATGTTCGGAATAGAATGTGTAATATACATGGTGAAGGTTTCTTACAACCAGAAGCCGTACAGGAGGCTGATGGCGCAGACGTGGGGAGCAACAATGTATGCTTCACCCTCCGATAAGACAAACTATGGAAGGAGAGTCCTGAAAGATGACCCGGTCTGTCCCGGAAGCCTCGGTATCGC
>CAYQXZ010000003.1:0-20518 GCA_964421645.1 uncultured bacterium | reverse complement strand
CCGCTGCTGAAGATGTTTACCCTCGGACACAGCTTCATACCGCCCGGAATACACGCGGGCGGCTTGAGATATCACGGCGTGGCTCCGATAATAGCCCATCTTCTGGACAACAAGCTGATAGAGGCCGTAGCCTATCACCAGAGAGAATGCTTTGAATCGGCCGTGCTGTTCGCGCAGACGGAGGGATTCATTCCCGCACCCGAGACATCCCATGCGATACGGGCGGTAATTGCGGAAGCCAAGGATGCTCCGGAAGGCAAAGTCATCGTCTATAATCATTCCGGGCATGGACACTTTGACATGACATCCTACCAGGCATATTTTGAAGGGAAGCTTGAGGACTATGAGTATCCCGAAGAAAAAATACATGCTGCGCTTGCCGAACTTCCCGAAATTGAATAGAGATGGTGAAGTTAAAGATATGCGGTTTCACTTCCAGGAGGGATATTGAGTACGCCCTCTCTCTCGGCATAGAGATAATCGGGATAAATTTCTGCAAAAAGAGTCCAAGATGTGTTACCTTTGAAAAAGCGAAGAAGCTTCTTGATAATCTTCCTTACGGGGTAATGAGCATAGGAGTGTTTGTCAACCCTGACGAAGATACGCTTTTCAACTTTCTGGACGCGCTGAATCTTTCCGGGGTTCAGTTGCACGGGGAAGAACCTCCTGCGCTTATCCGGAAGATAAGGAAAAAATTCCCGGGCCGAATCATCGTAAAAGCCTTGCGAGCGGAAAACAGCGAGTCACTGCTGGATGGATTCAAAAAGTATAATCCGGATTTTTTCCTGCTTGATGCTTATATGATGGGCGTGCACGGGGGGACCGGAAGAAGAATAGGCAGGTCTCTTCTCACACAACCGTGGCTGCCGTGGAGGAGAATATTCCTTGCAGGCGGCATTACGCCTGAAAACGTGAGGGAGCTGCTCGCGGAATTCAGTCCATACGGCATTGATATTGCGTCGGGTGTGGAGTCTTCACCGGGAAAGAAAGACATGGAAAAGATGCGCAAGCTCGTTGAGAGAATAAAATGAAATTACCTGACAGGCACGGGAAATACGGAGAGTTTGGAGGGATGTTTGCACCCGAAACTCTCATGCCTCCGCTGGAGGAGCTTGAGAGGAAATACAGGTTTATATCAAGGCAGGGGGCATTCAAGAAAGAATTGCATTACCTTCTTTCGGAGTATGCCGGCAGGCCGACAGCGCTTTACCTGGCGAAGAATCTGGGCGCGATTGTCGGCTGCAGGCTGTACCTGAAAAGAGAGGACCTCGCATTTACCGGCGCGCATAAGATCAACAACACACTCGGACAAGTTCTTCTCGCAAAGAAAATGGGGAAGAGCCGGATAATTGCAGAGACGGGTGCGGGACAGCACGGCGTCGCGACTGCAACCGCAACGGCGCTCATGAAAATGCGCTGCCGCGTTTACATGGGAGAAATTGACTGTGAAAGGCAGAAATTGAACGTTTACAGGATGAAGCTTCTTGGTTCTGAAGTTGTCCCGGTAAAATCCGGAAGCAGAACCCTCAAGGACGCAATAAACGAGGCAATGCGGGACTGGATAGCCAATTTCCAGAATACGCACTACGTAATAGGTTCCGTTGTCGGACCACATCCCTATCCTGAAATAGTGCGTGATTTCCAGTGTGTCATC
This sequence comes from uncultured bacterium, assembly GCA_964421645.1. Taxonomy (GTDB): domain Bacteria; phylum Ratteibacteria; class UBA8468; order B48-G9; family JAFGKM01; genus JAFGKM01. The sequence continues at coordinate 18,864 of CAYQXZ010000003.1, read as the reverse complement.
GGAAATGAGACAAAGAAGCAGGTGGCTGAGAAGGAAAGGAAAATGCCGGATTACCTTGTTGCCTGCGTGGGAGGCGGCAGTAACAGCATGGGGTTATTCTATCCGTTTTATAAAGATCAATCGGTAAAATTCATCGGTGTTGAAGCCGGCGGTAAAGGGATCAATACAGGAAAGCATTCATCCACTCTCGTAAAAGGAAGCAGGGGGATTCTTCATGGAAGTTTTTCGTATGTCTTACAGGACAGGTACGGACAGATAACTCCGACGCATTCGGTTTCGGCTGGACTGGATTATCCGGGAGTGGGTCCGGAGCATTCATTCTATAAAGAAACCGGCAGGGCTGAATACGACTATGCAACCGATGGTGATGCGCTTCAAGGTTTCCATGTATTGAGTGAAACGGAAGGAATAATTCCGGCCCTTGAGTCTGCACATGCGATAGGATGGGTTATTAAAAACAGGAAGAGATTTAAAAGCAGCGACATAGTTGTGATATGTCTTTCAGGCAGGGGCGATAAGGATGTTGCGGAAGTCGCATCCATAGAAAATGAGCTATGAAAAATGAACAGGATAGATCAAAAATTTGACGAGTTGAAAAGCAATGGGCGGAAAGCGCTGATTGCCTATTTTACGGCGGGATTTCCTTCTGCCGCAAAGACGGTAGAGATCGCGAAGAAGGCGGAACGGGCAGGGGTGGACATAATTGAACTCGGCGTCCCTTTTTCCGACCCCATAGCCGATGGTCCAATCATCCAGCATGCTTCGTTCATATCACTTGAAAAGGGGATGAACACGGACAGGGTCTTTGGGATATGCGAGATTCTTAAAGAATCCGTCAATGTTCCGTACCTGCTTATGACCTACTATAACCCCGTCTACAGGTATGGTACGGCAAAGTTTGCGAAAAAATGCGCCGGTACCGGTGTTTCAGGCGTCATTGTTCCCGATCTTCCTTTTGAGGAGAGCGGAAGCATGAAAAAAACACTCAAGGCATTTGATATAAAGATGATAAGCTTTCTGACTCCTTTTACTCCGCTGAAAAGAACGCGCAGAATACTTGAAGACGCCGAGGGATTTGTTTATTTCATAACCACGGCAGGGGTCACAGGACCGAGAAGGTGTTTTTCCGGAGCGACGGTAAGCGCCCTCAAAAAGGTCAGGAGTCTCACACACGTGCCTGTTGCCGCGGGATTCGGAATTTCTTCCTCCGCACAAATCCGTCAGATAAGGGATAACGTTGACGGTGTAATAATAGGAAGTTTTTTTGTAAAAAAGATAATTGATGGTAAAATGGACGAATTATGGGCAGAAATCCGAGAGCTAAGAAAGCCGCTGGCGGGAAGAGAAAACTGTTAAAAGTGGTTCTCCTGCTTGTTTTTCTGGGTGCGCTTGGAGCGGGAGTTAACTACTACCGCAAATACGTGGATGCGCAGCGCAAGCGGCTTGCGCTTGAGGAACAGAGAAGACGGGAAGAGGAAGAAAAGGAACGGCGCAGGAAGCTTATGGAGCAGAAACGTCGCGAGTTTGACGCTCTCGTGGAGGAAATGAAGAGATACTATCGCGCAGGCAATTTCAAGAAGGCGCGTGAGTCCGCGGCAAAAGCTCTTGCCCTGGCAAAGGAATATAATTTCCCAACCGACGAGATATACAAGTATCTCCGCCTGATGGACGTTGCAGACTATACCACCAGATTGAACGAATTGAAAAAGATGAACGAGGATATATATAACCATATGTACGTGAGAAGCGAGGTATTGAAGATCCCTGACTGGAACGAGCTGAAAAATCTCCGGGGTTCGGTTCTGAAAAAAACATACGAGAATGAATATCTCGTTACGCTTGTGCTGGCAAAAGAGAATGCCATAACCGGCAAGAAGGGAGAGTTGGCCGCTCACTATTACTTCATAAGCAGGGATTACCTTGAAAAAGCAATAAGCCTGCGGCAGAAACGTGATATTGCCAGGTCCTCCGAAGAAAACAAGGTGAGAGAACTGCAGAGAGAGCTCTTTTATTCTTCAAAGGAACTGATGAAAGAAACTGTCCCCCTGGGTCTTTACTGAAATGTCAATGAAAAGGAAAGTCATCAGGATAGGGGTTCTGGGATGCGGAAGCGTGGGAAGTTCTTTTATCAGGGCTCTCAAGAAGAACAGAAACCTGATCAGGGAAAGAACCGGTATTGAATTCTTCGTAGTCAAGGTTTGTGACAGGGACAGAAAAAAAGCGAAGTTTTTCCCGCAACTGTACACCTCCAGGGACGCCGACGTAACCAACTCCCCTGAAATAGACATAGTCGTGGAACTCATAGGCGGAGTGGAGCATGCCTATGAGATAGTAAGAACTTCCATAAAAAACGGCAAGTCCGTCGTTACTGCAAACAAGGCACTCATCTCCGAGAAGGGAATGGAAATATTCAGACTTGCCGGTCAGAACGGCGTTCACATCGGCTTTGAGGCAAGCGTTGCCGGCGCCATACCCGTAATAAAAGCAATAAGGGAGAGTTTTGTGGGTAACCGGATTTCCAGCATGCTGGGCATACTCAACGGTACCACGAATTATATTCTCACGAGCATGTCTTTGTATGGGACGACGTTCGCGCAGGCGCTCGTTGAAGCGCAGAGACTGGGCTATGCCGAGGCGAATCCCGCACTGGACGTCAGCGGCCTGGATACCGCTCACAAACTCTCCATACTTTCCGCGCTTGCCTTCGGCAGACAGATATACTGGAGAGACATACACGTTGAGGGTATGGAATTTATTGAAGCGATGGACGTAGCGTTTACAAGGGAATTTGGATACAGGATGAAACTGCTGGCAATTGCAAGGAAGAAGGGACAGGAGCTTGACATACGAGTCCATCCGACTCTCCTTCCCGCCACCCATCCCCTTTCTGCCGTGGAAGGGGTTTATAACGCCGTATATCTTGAGAGTGACCTCGCTGGAAAATCTCTTCTTTACGGTGAGGGCGCCGGTGGTACTGCGGCCACAAGTGCGGTCATTTCAGACGTGGTTGATATCGGAAGGAAGCTCTCTGAAAATAACCTTCCCTCCAGATCCGGACTCTATGAGGACCCGCGGACCGTTGTCGTTCCCATGAAAGAAATATCTTCAAGGTATTACTTCAGGTTTACCGCCCTGGACAAACCGGGCGTGCTTTCGCGGATTGCCGAAATACTTGGTAACAACGGCATCAGCATAGCATCCGTTATACAGAAGGAAGAGAGCCCGGAGAAGGCCGTGCCGGTCCTGATGCTTACCCATACCGCAAAAGAAGAATCTGTACAGAAGGCAGTAGCGGCAGTGAACAGATTGAACGTGATCAGGAAGCCTGCAGTTTTGATCCGCCTTTCCGAATGAATATCAGAAGAAAACAGGAATTCCTTTCTTGATTGATTCAAGCGCCTTGAAAACCATTGCCAGGCTCTTTATGTTGTCTTTTACGCCGGTTTCCGGCTCTCTCTCTTCTTTTATGGATCTGTAAAATTCATAAAGGGAGAATGCCTGGTGTTCTCTCTCAAGCCGGAGAGAATTTATCTCCTTCTGCTGTCCCTGCTCAAGAAACGCGAGCGTGTTGTCTTTCCAGAGAATCGTACCCTTTTCACCGTGAATTTCCCAGTCACCATCCCACGTGGTGTCTCTGCCCGTGCTCACCCAGCTGCCCGTATATGAAAGGCGTATGCCGGCGCCGAACTCAAACAGAAGATTCAGGCAGGCGTCTCCTTTGAACCAGCTCCAGCCTGGATTCCAGCTTTCAGCGTATACCCTTGCGGCGTCCTGCCCGATTAAATATCGCATCAGGTCAAAGTGATGTATGGACATATCTATGAGAAGGGGATAGTCCATCTCTTTTCTGAAGCCGGAAAATTTCGCGCCCTTCTGGAAGTTTACGTTGACATAACTAATCCTGCCTGCCGAACCATCTTCAATGAATTTTCTGATGGTTCTCGGCTGACTCTTGTACCTGTAATTCTGGCTCACCATTAGTTTTCTATTATTAGCGGCTGCGGATTCAAGCATTTTTTGCGCGTCCTGCATGTTGTCTGAAAGGGGCTTTTCTATCAGTACGTGAAGACCTGCTTCCATTGCTCCTATGGCTGTCTCCGCGTGGAAATTCGGCGGGGTGACATTGAGAAGCGCATCCGCGTCGGTCCCATGCTCCAGAAATTCCGTAAGCGTGCTGAAGCATTTTGAGGGCGGCAGTCCGTATTCCTTTGCCGCATCCTCAAGGTTCTCCCTGCCGACGTCCACTATCGCCGCGATCTCCCATTCACCAGAATTTTTTACGACATTAATCCAGCCCTTTCCAAATCCTCCCACACCTATGTGAACTATCTTCATTTTTTCCATTTTTCTGCCTCCGAAGCTCCAATGATAACATAAAGCGGTATCGGTGACAATGAAGGCGTTTTATGTTATTATTCAATGTATTACAGGTGAAAACATGAAGGAAAAAGGAATATTATACAGGAGCACGAACAGGCAGGCGCCCGAAGTAACATTCAGGGAGGCGCTTCTTAAGGGCCAGGCGCCGGACTATGGACTCTATATGCCGGTGGAAATCCCTCTGTTGACCGTGGAAGAAATTGCTTCTTTCAGGCATATGTCCTACGCAGAGATTGCGTTTGTTATCATGGAAAAATTTCTGCCTGAAGAGATTGAGCCCGCCAGTCTTAAGAAGATGACGCTTGAGGCATATGATTTTGACGTTCCCATTCAGAAAGTCAGAGAAGGGCTTTATCTGCTCTGGCTGACCGGGGGACCGACTGCGTCCTTCAAGGATTTTGCGGCAAGGATGATGGCAAAAATGATGCACTTTTTTGCCGGGCAGGGACAAGAGAATCTAACGGTACTGGTTGCAACATCCGGGGATACGGGCGGGGCAATAGCCAATGCGTTTCACAGGCTGGAAAATATAAGGGTGGTCGTGATCTTTCCCGCAAATGAGGTCAGCGAGAGACAGAGGCGGCAGATGACAACACTCGGCGGCAACGTTTTTCCGGTTGAGATAAGCGGTAAATTTGATGACTGCCAGGCGATCGTAAAACGAGCCTTCAACGATCCGGGTCTTGCATATCTCGGACTGACATCCGCCAACTCAATAAATTTCGGGAGGCTGCTTCCGCAGGCAGTATACTATTTTTATGCTCTTTCGCGGATAGAGGAGAACGATGTTGTTTTTTCGGTGCCGTCCGGCAATTTCGGTGATCTTATGGGCGGCGTGATTGCGCGAAAAATGGGTTTGCACATTGAAAATTTCATTGTCGCGGTCAATGAAAATGACGAATTCCCCGAATTCTTGAGAACCGGCAGGTACAAACCTGTGGTACCGTCCAGGGAATGCAGTTCAAACGCCATGAACGTGGGACATCCGAGCAATCTGGCCCGGCTCTTTGACCTCTACGGGGGATGGTTGACCGATGAGAGGGACGCGGACGGCAGGGTACTCAAAAAAGGCGTAATGAGGATACTGCCGGATATGGCTTCCTTGAGAACTGATTTTTCTGCATATTCCATAAGTGAAAACGAAGTGGATGGAACAATACGCGAATTTTATGCAAAATACGGAATAATCATTGAACCTCACGGAGCGGTCGGCGTAAGGGCGGCGGAGAAATTCAAAGGCGGTTCAACGGTAATTGCTCTTGAAACCGCTGACCCAGCCAAGTTCCCGGAGAAAATAAGGGCGCTTTTGAACCTTGAACCCGAACTGCCTCGCTCTATCGCGGGGCTTGACGGGAAGAAGGAAAGTTTTCACCGCATGAAAAACGACTACGAACAGTTCAGGGACTTTTTAAGAGAGATATGAAATACATAATACTGGTGATGGATGGCGCGGGAGATAATCATCTCAAGGAACTTGGAGGAAAAACTCCTCTTCAGGCGGCGGAAAAGGAGAATATAGACAGACTTGCCAGAGACGGTGTATGCGGGCTTTTCAGGACAATACCTGTAAACTTCTCAACCGGATCCGCGGTCGCCAACCTGTCAATTCTCGGATATGATCCCCTTAAATACTTCCGGGGAAGGGGAGTGCTTGAGGCCGCGGCGATGGGGGTCTCCCTGGACAGTACGGACGTTGCATTAAGGTGCAATACCATATGCATAACTGCTGATGGAAGGATAAAGAACCATTCCGCAGGACACATATCATCGGAAGAATCAATGCTGCTGATTGAAGAAGCAAACAGGAGGCTGGGAAACCGTGATGTAGTCTTTCACCCGGGAGTAAGTTACAGACATCTTCTTGTTTTGAAGGGACGGTACTCGCCTGACGTGGAATGCTATCCTCCGCACGACTACATCAACAGCATGTACGAAAAAATGCTGGTTAAACCAATGAATGAAGCCGCAAAGGAAACCGCATACCTCCTCAATAAACTAATAATAAATTCTGCCGGTTTCCTGGAGAACCACCCCGTCAATCTTCTACGTCAAAGGCGGGGAATGGATAAAGGAAATATGCTCTGGCCATGGTCTCCGGGCAGAAAGCCGGCGATGGAGACTTTCCAGGAGCGCTTTGGTATAACGGGCGCGGCTATTTCCGCGGTGGACCTTGTGAAGGGATTGGGCATATATGCAGGTTTTGAGGTAATTGGGGTTGAGGGCGCAACAGGACTTTACGATACCAACTACGAAGGGAAGGCGGACGGATGCATAAGAGCCCTCGGAGACCACGATTTCGTTTATGTTCACGTGGAAGCGCCCGATGAGGCGAGTCACGAGGGAAATGCAGGTCTCAAGGTCAGGTGCATAGAAGATTTTGACAGGCGCCTGGTCGGCAACATACTGAAGGGTATTGATATCAGGAATACCTCCATTGCAGTTCTTCCGGACCATTATACGCCTGTGGCGACAAAAGCGCATTCCTCTGAACCCGTGCCTTTTCTGATATATAATCCTTCCGTTGAACCTGACGCAGTTCAAAGGTTTGATGAAGATTCCTGCGCCGGCGGCAGGTACGGACTGGTTGAAGACGGCACGTTGATAAATAGATTGCTTGGGAAATAGGAAAATATCAGAAAAAGAGGTATAATACCTTTCATGTACATAATAATCGTGGGATGCGGCAGAATAGGCTCATATCTTGCAAATCTCCTTCAGGACGAGAATAACGTTGTTGTGGTGGACAAGGATGAAAAGAAAGCCGCGAGACTCGGTGACAGTTTCAACGGTTTGTACATGACAGGCGACGGTCTGGATCCCGACTTTCTCAAGGATGCGGGGATAGAGAAAGCAGACGCCCTCGCGGTAACAACAAGCAACGATAATACCAACATAGTTATTGCGCAGATAGCAAAAAAGGTCTTCAACGTGCCCAAGGTGGTTGCACGCGTTTCGGACGTGGGCAAATCCGAGATATACAGAAATCTGGGAGTTGACCCGGTAAACAGCACTTCAATTTTTGCAACATTTTTGAGAGAAAAGATCATTGAAAGAAATTTCAGCACTTATGTATTTGAAAGCAACAAGGTAAGCATCATTGAAATAAAAGACAGCTCTCCGCACAAGGGAAGGGCAGTGAAGGAACTTAACGTGCCCGGAGAGTTTCAGGTAATTACCATAGTGAGAGGCGAGAATCCGGTCATACCGGATGAAAGAACCGTTTTCCAGGAAGGTGACATCATCCTTGGTGTGGTAAGACTCTCCGGATTGAAAAAGGTGAAGAAATTTCTTAAACTTCAATGAACATTGTAATAGTGGGCGGGGGTAACGTCGGATATAACCTGGCGGAACGCTTGAGCACAAGCAATTACGTCGTCCTGATAGAAAAGGATCCGGAGACAGGCAAGAAGCTTGCAGGTAAGATAAACGTGCTGATTATGCAGGGAGACGGATGCGATCCCGGTATTCTGAAGAAGGCCGGGATAACCAGAGCCGACGTGGTTGCCGCGGTTACAGGAAGTGATGTTGATAACCTGGTCGTATGCCAGATTGCAAAAGACATATTTCACGTAAAAAGAACGGTTGCCAAAGTAAACGACCCGAAGAATGAAAAGATCTTCTACCAGCTGGGCGTGGATATAGCCATAGGAAGCACCGCCATCATAGCCAAGGTCATTGAAGACGAGGTGAGCTGGGACGATTTCATAAACCTCTTTACATTTAAACGCGGAAACCTTTCAATAGTCAGGGTGGACCTTCCGGAAACTTCCCCTGCCATCAACGCGGCGGTCGGCGACATGCAGCTTCCCGAAGACTCGGTTCTGGTCGCAATAATAAGAAACGGGGAGATAATGATCCCCCGTGCGAACAGCATCCTGAAGGAAAAGGACGAGGTTATTGCCATCACCAAGGTTGAAAATGAATCCCTTTTGTTCAAGTCTCTCATAGGCGAGGTGGCGGAGAAATGATTGAGCGGCTGATCAAGTACCTGCAAATCGTATACAAATGGGTTGTGGGAGTGACCATTGAATTGCTGTACCCGTTCTTGACCTTCACGGTAGCCGCAATAATCTGCTTTCTGTCTTACCTGGTAATTCTAATAAGAAAATGATACCCCATTTTTCACGCGAGGACGTGAATTCCATTTTGCATTACATAGGGAAATTGACACACGGTTTTGGGATAGTCATGATCGTGCCCGTATTTATTGGTATTTTGAACGCCGAATGGGCTCCATGCATTGACTTCATAATATCCTCTCTGCTGTGCATTTCAATCGGAAACCTGCTTCTCATGACTTTCCCCCTTGAACGTGACCTGAACTGGCGGCAGGGGATGAGCCTGGTGGCTCTCTCATGGCTTGTTGCGATGCTACTCGGCGCGATGCCTCTCTATCTTTCTGGCCATTACAAAAGTTATCTTGATTCCGCATTTGAGTCAATGAGTGCTCTTGCAACAACCGGGCTCGTTGTTGTTAATGACCTTGACCACATGGCATATGCCTGCAATTTCTGGAGGCATTTAATGTGTTTCATCGGCGGGCAGGGGATAATCCTTGTAGCGCTCACTCTTTTCGTAAAGGGCGGGAGCGCATTCAAGGTCTATGTCGGGGAGGCCAGGGAAGAGAAGATTATGCCCAACATAGTGCAGACCGCCAGGTTCATATGGTTTGTAAGTCTGACCTACCTTGTCATAGGTACGCTCATACTCTTCCTTATCAACCTTTTCAGAAATATCTCCCCGGGGAGAGCGCTTTTCCATGCAATATGCCTGTTCATGGCCGGCTGGGATACCGCGGGCTTCAGCGTGCAGTCTCAAAACATACTCTATTACCACAGTCCCGCAGTGGAGACCGCTACGGCAATGTTCTGTCTCCTTGGCGCCGTGAACTTTGGCGTTCACTACGCAGTCTGGACCGGAAGACCAAAGGAACTGCTGAAAAATTTTGAGCTCAAGGCTTACGTGATGAGTATCCTTGTGCTCTTTGCCCTTGTATGTGTAGGTTTCACAATGCAGTTTCCGTTTCCGGATTATGTTTCGTTTTTCCGAAAAACATTCTACCAGTTGATATCTGCACATACAGGCGCCGGTTACGCGAATGTAACCACCTATCACTTTTTGAAATACTGGCCTCCGCTGGCACTGCTGGGGATTATAATGGCTATGGGGCTCGGGGGCAGTTCATCCTCAACTTCCGGCGGTATCAAGATATTGAGAATGTGCCTTTTTTACAAGGGGATAAAGAAGGAAGTAAAGATCCTGACATCGCCCGAATCGGCCGTTATAGTTGAGAAATTTCATCACATAAGAGACGTTACTGTTGAAGACAATCATATCAAAATGGCCGCTATGATAATTCTTCTCTATATAACGATGTATCTTATTGGCGGACTGATAGGTTCTTTCTATGGGTATCCCTTTTTATCGGCACTATTTGAATCAGTTTCCGCAACTGCAAACGTGGGACTTTCAATGGGAATTACATCACCGGCCATGCCGAACGGCCTTAAGGTTGTCTATATTATACAGATGTGGATGGGACGGCTTGAATTCATCTCTATTTTCGTAATGTTCAAATTCATACTTTCTCTAAAGAGCCCCCAATGAAAAAAATAGGAACGGGATACATACTGGTTCTCCTGGGTCTGCTGATGGCGAATGGACTTTTCGGGTCCGACAGGATACCCGTTCGCGAGCTTTTTGACAACGCCGACAGGTATGAAGGACAAAAGGTCACGATAATCGGGGAAGTCATAGGCGATATCATGCGTGATGGAAAAACATCATGGGTTAACATCAATGACGGAGATTTCCTGATAGGAGCCGTGATCCTTGATGAATCACTTCTGGGCAAAATCAAAAAGATCGGCAGATACAGAGTTCACGGCGATACCGTAAGAATTTCAGGTTTTTATCAAACTCATTGCAGAGAGCATCTTGGCGAGCGGGATATACACGTTGAAGCCCTTGATGTGGTGACTGGCGGATATGAGCTTGAAGATTCCATTGACCTGTACGAAGTTATAGTGAGCATCCTCCTTGCTGTGGCAACCCTGATATTTGTTTTTCATACCCACGGGAGGAACGTCCGAAAAGATAGCGCCGGTCAGCATGATTGAATACCACGGTCTCCAGCGAGCCGGGATGGGACCCGCGGGATTCAAAAAGCACCGATTTATTTGATGAGCTTCTTCCCATGAAAAACCCTTTTCTTTTACTGCTTCGCTTCAGAACAAAAACGCTGTCCGTTTTGCCAATGAAACGCATGTTCTGCTTCAGGGATATTTCTTCCTGAAGAGCAAGTATGGTGCGATGGCGAAGCTCCTTTTCTTTGAGCGGCACGTCATCGTCCATTTTCGCCGCCGCAGTGCCGGGTCTTTCCGAGTATTTGAAAACAAAAAGGTCGTCAAAACCGATGGTCTTCACGGACGACAGTGTTTTCTGAAAATCCTCTTCGGTCTCCGATGGAAATCCTGCTATTATGTCGGAGGTTATTGCAATGTCCGGCGTCATTTTCCTCAATCTATTGATAATTTCAAAATACCTTTCCAGGGTATATTTCCTGTTCATCAGCTTTAATATCCTGTCCGAACCTGATTGAAGGGGAAGGTGCAGGTGCTTGTAGAGACCGGCAAGCCGTCCGAAGGAAGCAAGCAGTTCGTCCGGAATATCCTTTGGATGTGACGTTAGAAACCAGAGGCGTAAGATTCCGTTTATGCCGTGTATTTTTTCAAGGAGTTCAACAAAAGATGTGCTGTCATCCCCGCGATATTCATTGACATTCTGTCCGAGCAGGATAATTTCTTTTACGCCCCGTTTCACGAGTTCCTCTATCTCGCAGTATATGGAATGCGGTCGCTTGCTTACAAGTTTTCCCCTCGTAAAGGGTACCACGCAGTATGAACAGAAGTTCTCACAGCCTTTTGTTACCGTCACAAACTCTGAAATATTGTCGCCTCCACTTACGGGAGTATCAATGAACGGATAATTTTCTTCCCCGGTAATACAAACCTTCCTCTTTGCAGAATCAAATATTCCGGGAAGGCGCTCGTAGTTACCCGCGCCGCAGACAATGTCAATGTATTTGTGTTTTTTCAGTGCGTCTTTACCGTAAAGATTTGCGGTACACCCGAACAGACAAAGAAACTTGCCCTGTCTTCCAAGTGGAATATTTGAGCTCAAAAATGCAAGAGCCCTGTCTTCCGCATGCTGGCGCACGCTGCAGGTATTTACGGCGATAAAATCCGCCTCCTGTGGAGAGTTTGCGCGAGTGTATCCTCGCCTTTCCAGAAGTGCCAGTATTTTCTCCGTGTCGTAAAAATTCATCTGGCACCCGTAAGTCTTTATATACACTTTTTTCAAAGAAAAGTTTCTCCTTTCCGGAAGCCGGCTGTAGGTTATCTTGCGAGAGACCCCTTGAATACGCAGAAAACGGCGGCAAATATGAAGAGTGATGCCCAGAGATACTCCTGCTTCAGTCCCTGCTTCATGAATAGAATTGAAAAAGGAACAAAAATTGAAAGAGTTATCGCTTCCTGCAGTATCTTGAGCTGACCGAGGTTCATGACCTGGTATCCGAGGCGATTAGCCGGCACCTGAATCATGTATTCAAAAAAAGCAATAAGCCAGCTCACCAGGGCTGCTATTACCCACGGTTTGCCGCCCAGGTTCTTCAGGTGACCGTACCATGCAAAGGTCATGAAAATGTTGCTGCATGCAAGCATGACTGCCGTTATCAGAATCTTATACATGTGTCACATTTCTCCGGGTAATCGGTCATATCTTGCGGAGGCTGTATATACAGCCTGCTATGATACCCAGAAGAGTAAGAATCGTAAAGTTGAAACTCACGCCGAAATTTACCGTAAAAACAATGAGGTCCAGTTTTTCTATGCTCCAGAGGGGATTTATGGCGACCGACATGATGTTATATATGACCGATTGCTGCGGCAAAAGCTGGAGAACCAGCGCGTTAAGGGCTGTTCCTATGAGCGCGCATATGAAGATAATCACCAGCACGTAAAGTATTTTCATGAATCTTATTTTACACCTAACCCTGCTCAAGTCAAATTCTTGTCAAAAGGCATGCCAGGTGGTATATTATCTCTATAAATACAGCATTGTTTCCAGTTATATGAAATGTAATACACCTCATTTGAAATGAAGGGAGGATAAATGCTCAAATCCTTATTGGCAGTGATTACGGCAGTGTTTCTTTGTTTTATATGCTGCGGACAGGATACCGGTGTAACTACTAAGGTTACGACGGGAGGAGCTTCCGCCGCGGATATCGCCTCCTACCAGGGGCCAAAAGCAAGGATTGCGGTGGGAAGCTTTGAGGTCAAGGCAGCCAACGCATACGGAAAAATAGGTGACGGAACGCAGGAGATGCTCATAGATGCGCTTTTCAAAACAAACAGGTTCATAGTTTTGGAAAGTTCCGCTCTTAAAGACCTTAAGGGTGAATATGAGCTCGGAGAAAGCGGTTGGGCTTCAAATGCGCCCCAAAAGGGAACTTTTGAAACTGCGGATATTATTCTTACCGGTGCAATAACGGCGTTCGAGCCCAACTATCAGGGCAGGAGCGGAGGAGGCCTTGTTGTTCCCCTGCCGTGGAAAATCGGAGGAGGTATAAAGATAGAGAAAAAAGAGGCCTATATCGCTGCCAGTACGCGCCTTGTCGACGTTCGTACGAGAAGGGTTTTGCAGACAGGCACGGTTGAGGGATACTCGTCAAAGTCAAGCCTCGGACTTCTTGGCGGAGGCCTGATAGGATCGGTTGCCCTTGGAGCAGGATTTGAGAGCTATAAGAACACCCCTATGGAAAAGGCGGTCATGATTATGCTCGAGAACGCTATAACGGAGATCGTGAAAAGCGTGCCTGCCGATTATTACAGGTATACGGCCGAAGGAAAGACGATATCCGCGCAGACAGAATCGGCTCCGGCAAAAACCGGCCTCGGAATAATCGGAGGTCAGGACAGGTTCACGGCCGGGAGCAAAACTGTCTTTTACGAGGACTTCGCCAAGTACGGCACTGGAGCCGTGCCGGACGGTTGGTTTGTTGCAGACAGTTCCGTGGAAGTTGCCGAATACAGCGGAAAGAAGTGGATGAGGTTCCTGCGTGCCGGACAGGTGCAGAGAAAAATAAAGACGGCAGGTGACTGTTCGGTTGAGGCGATATTTTTTATACCGGATGAAAAGACTGCGGTTTGCGTGAAATACGCAAATGTACCGGAGATAACGATTGAAAATACCTCCGTTAAGGTGGGAGGGACTCAGGCAGGTGAGATGAGCCGCGATGACTGTGCGCACAAGCTTCAGTTATCCCGGAAAGGCAGCCAGGTGGTGTTTTTTCTTGACGGCAAGAGGGTGTACACAACAGCATCCGAGACTTCTTCCGGTGAGAATTTTACCGTATCCGTGAAAGGCATAGACATTAACAAGAGCATGGAACTGCTCTTTACAGACGTGAGGATATCCGAGTATAAATAGATGTATACCATAGGGATAGATGCTGGCAACACAAGAATTAAACTGGGATTGTTCCGTGATGCACAGATTATAGACGTAATAATCACAGAAACAGCAGGCTTCTCACGCTTGAACCTGCCCTCAAAATGGAAATGTCTTCAGCCGGAATCAATAGGGCTTGCCTCCGTGGTACCTTCTGTTAATTCCGCGATAACTGGTGATCTGGAGCGTTATTACGGAATCCGGGCAAGGCTTATAAAGCCTTCAGGCTGCGGGATAAGGCTCACAATCAAAAATCCCGGCAGAGTCGGGATTGACAGAATACTGAACTGCAGGGCCGCCCTTGAGTTATTCGGTTCTCCCGTGGTGGTGGTTGACGCGGGCAGTGCCGTAACGGTTGATGCCGCAACCGAAAAGGATGGTTTCTGCGGGGGAGCCATCATACCCGGTGCGGAACTCTGGGCGAAAGCCTTAATGTCCACTTCACTCATAGGCAAAAGCAGGGAGGCAAGGTCCGGATTCCCCGGAAAAAATACTGATGAGGCAATATCCTGCGGAATAAGATACGGCGTTCCGGGAGCCGTTAACGCCATTCTGTCAGCGTCCTTGAAAAAATATTCGTCCGCCAAAATTGTCCTTACAGGGGGCGGCGGCGGAATCCTGCGGTATGAAATTATCTTGCCATGCGTTTTCAGAAGGTATCTCACACTTGAGGGTATCGCTCTTGTTTTAACCGGGCAGAGACATGGATATTGAAGGGATCCCGGTCTATTCCTATGGCAAAGTCAGTTCCACCATGGACCTGGCCGAACAATATGCCGGAAAAGGAAAAACAGTATTAGTCACCGCCGAAGAGCAATCCACGGGCAGGGGAAGGTATGGCAGGCGGTGGTCTTCACTCCCGGGAGGGCTTTACTTTTCAATCGTATCCACGGAGGAAGAAGGTTTCCCTGTGTCCGAACTCGTATCATCAACCATCATAAAAACGCTCCAATTTTTCAGGATAAATTGCAAAATCAAGCTCCCTAATGATATAATGAAGGACGGCAAAAAGATAGCAGGCATCCTGATAGTGAAGAAACGAAAGGTTTACATAACCGGAATAGGAATAAACATAAATAACGAAACAGGAGATACTGCAGAAAGAATTTCCATGAAGGAGGTCCTTGGCAGTTTTGTGGAAAAGAAGCTGGTGCTTGAGCGGTTTGTCATACTTTTCTTGGCAAACAGGAAAATGTTTACGGAAAATTTGCAGTCGTCTCTAACCGAATGGAGAACGTACCTAATCAAATGATAGAATCCGAGTTATTGGGTTACCTGCTTACAATAGGTGTGCTTATTTTGCTTTCTGCATTTTTTTCAGCCTCCGAAACAGCGTTCATATCTTTCGGCAAACACCATTTCCAGAAAATAGCGGAAAAAAACGATAAAAGAGCCAGGAAACTGGCTTTCTGGTTTGAAAATCCCAACAGGATTCTTGTGACCGCTCTTGTCGGCAACAACATAGTCAATATCACCGCATCGGTTCTTGCCGCTACGTTGAGCTATAACTACTTTCACAGAATACCGACCGCTCTCGTTACGGGCGTAATGACCTTTCTTATACTGATTTTTGGAGAAATAATACCCAAGAGTCTCGCAAAGAAACATTCCGAAACGGTTGCCTACTTCTTTTCCGTACCGATAAGAATTTTCTGCCTTATTCTTACTCCGGTAGTCAAGGTTCTGCTTGCCATAGCGCGATTTCTCGTAAGGCTTTTCGGCGGGACAATGGAGTCAATCATCCCGGTTCTGACGGAGGAGGACCTCAAGGCCATGATTATAGCCGGCGAGGAAGAGGGTATCATTGAAGAAGAAGAACGCAACATGATTGACAGCATATTTGAGCTTGGAGACAAGATGGTGAAGGAGATTATGACGCCGCGCATGAAGATGACAACAGTTGACGAAGATGCAATGCTAAACGACGTGATTGACACAATCGCAAAAGAAGGTTTTTCAAGGATGCCCGTGTTCAAGGAGAATATTGACAGGATAACCGGGATAATCTACATAAAGGATATCATCGCACACGGTCTGAACGGCCGTGAACGGGCGGAAACCGCAAAGGTGAAGGATTTCATGCGCGAACCGTATTTCGTTCCGGAGAGCAAGAAAGTTGGTGACCTTATAAGGGAGCTTCAGGAAAGGAAGATGCAGATGGCGATAGTCGTTGACGAATATGGAGGAACCGCCGGGCTTATCACCATGGAAGATCTTGTAGAAGAGATAGTCGGCGAGATCTCCGACGAATACAAAAGAGACACCAAGGAAATGCACGTGATGCCGGACGGATGCTTCATGATATCCGGAAGCATGGAGATTGAAAAGGCCAACGAAGAGATAGGACTTGAGATTCCTCAGGGCGAGTTTGAGACCGTAGCGGGCTTTGTTCTTGACAGGTTCGGTAAATTTCCGCAGAAGGGCGAGAGCTTTGTCTACGGAAATCACCAGTTTACAATACAGGAAGCCGACAGCAAGAAGGTGCGGCTGGTAAAAATAAGGAAGCTTGAAAGAAGAGAGGGAAAGATCAATGAGTGATGAAATAAGAAGCCAGAGGATGCAAAAGCTTGAAGAGCTGAAAAGTGCGGGGATAGATGTCTACGGCAGGGCATTTCCCAAGAAGGATATTGCTCTCATAACGGAAGGCGAAACCGGCGTCAGAGCAGCCGGAAGGATCATGGCCGTGAGAAAACACGGCGGCTCGTCGTTTCTGGACATAAAGGACGCGACAGGAAAGATACAGATTTATTTCAAGAAAAATACTGCGAGCGAAACTGACCTGGCAATTTTCAAGCATCTTGACATCGGGGACATAATCGGCGTTGAAGGCGATGTTTTCAGGACAAGAACGGGCGAGTTGACAATCGTGATAAAGAAGCTTGCGATACTCGCCAAATCCCTTGCTCCTCTTCCGGAAAAATGGCACGGGCTTAAGGATGTTGAGATACGGTTCAGGAAAAGACACCTTGACCTCATAATGAACGCGGAGGCAAAAAACGTTTTCAAGAAGAGGGTTCTCATATTGCAGTATATAAGAGAATTCCTTAACGGAAGGGGTTTCGTGGAGGTTGACACGCCCATGATGCACCCCATTGCTGGCGGTGCGCAGGCAAAACCTTTCGTCACCTATCATAACACGCTTGAGATGAACCTTTATCTGCGGATAGCTCCCGAACTCTACCTGAAACGTCTCATAGTGGGCGGATTTGAAAAAATATACGAGATAAACCGCTCTTTCAGGAACGAGGGTATCTCCCCCCTTCATAATCCGGAGTTCACGATGCTTGAGCTCTATTCGGCCTACGGGGACTGCCAGCAGATGATGGAGCTTACGGAAGCGCTTATCACTTCCCTGTGCGGCAGGATAAACGAGGGACGGTTAACGATGGAATATCAGGATAAGACAATAGACCTTTCAGGTAAGTGGAAAAAGGTTACATGGGACGAGGTATTCAGGGAACTCGGTCTTGAAGACTGGCGCAACCTGAAAGGGGCGGTTGCAAAGGCCGCAGAGTACGGCATTGAGCTTACAGACGAGGAAAAGGGCGACGTTTACGAGGTGCTGGACAAGATTTTCAAAAGGAAGGTGCAGCCCCATTTGATAAATCCCACGTTCGTCTACGAATACCCGGTTGAGATTTCTCCGCTTGCAAAATCTTACAGGGATAAGCCGGATATGACGGAACGTTTTGAGCTTTTCATGGGCGGCTTTGAAATAGCGAATGCTTACTCCGAATTGAACGACCCTGTTGAACAGCACAAGAGGTTCACGGAAGGAGTGAAGGACCTGTCTGCCAATAAGGAGAAGGTTGTTGACGAGGATTACGTTGAAGCCCTTGAGTGCGGGATGCCGCCTGCCGGTGGATTGGGCATAGGCATTGACCGTCTCGTTATGCTAATGACCAACTCCGCTTCCATAAGAGATGTAATTTTCTTTCCTCTTCTGCGGGCGAAAAAATGAGTTCCCGAAGAATTCTGAAAGCAGTATCAATAGTTTCCCTGGGAACAGTGATTGCCAGGGTTTTCGGACTCGCAAGGGAAGTGTCCACCGCCAATTTCTTCGGCACCACGTCAATCTACGATGCATTCCTGCTTGCCTTCATGATACCCAATTTTTTCAGGGGACTGCTTGCCGAGGGTGCATTGAACGCCGCCTTCATTCCGGTTTTTACCGAGTATGCGTCAAACGAGCCGCAAAAGAGAAGGGAAGGGATGGAAATATTCAATCTGTGTTTTACTCTGTCCATTATTGCGACGTCGGTTCTTTTTCTGGCGGTTCTCCTCGCAAGTTTCATATCAACCGGATTGCTGGTTGAAAGCTCAAAGTGGTGGAGAGTCTGGGTTCTGTTGAGATATACCTTTCCATACCTGATATTCATTTCCCTGACCGCCCTGAACATGGGTGTCCTCAATGTATACAAGAGCTTTTTCCTTCCGTCCCTGTCTCCGGTAATTCTTGACCTCGTATGGATTGCAGGACTCTTTGCGCTCCTGCCGTTTTTCCGCGGAGGGCCTGAAAGAAAGATAATGGTTTTGTGCATGGCCGTTCTCATCGGAGGGCTCGGGCAATTTTTGTTTACGCTGGTGCCTGTTCTGAAAAAGGGCTATCGCATACACCTGAACTTCAGCTTCGGGCATCCGGTGATAAAGAAGATGGGAAGACTCCTCGCCCCGGTGGTTGTGGGCGTTGCAGTTACCCCCATAAATTTGATGGTTGATTACTCCCTGGCTAACCTGTTGTATGCGGGAGCGGTCTCCGGTCTCTGGTACAGCACCCGGATTTTTCAGCTGCCCCTGGGTGTGTTCGCCATTTCCATTTCAACCGCCGTCCTGCCGTGGCTCTCGGAAGACATTTCCATTGAGAATCATGATGGTTTTGTGAAGAACCTTGGTTTCTCGCTCAAGCTCCTGTGCATTCTCCTTCTTCCATTCACGTTCGGGATGATAATTTTCAAGACCGAGATAGTG
>CAYQXZ010000002.1:0-45353 GCA_964421645.1 uncultured bacterium | reverse complement strand
ACGTTCTCAAGAAAGCAGGTATTCCTTTCAAGGCCATGGCAAAGACCGGCGTTGTCGGATACTTGGAGAAAGGTGCGGACATAACTGTGGGATTGCGGGCTGACATGGATGCCCTGCCTGTTGAAGAGAAGACGGGCCTTCCTTTTGCATCGGTCAATAAAGGGGTTATGCATGCCTGCGGGCACGACGGCCATACGGCGGTGCTGCTTGGCGTTGCGAAAGTCCTGAAAAAACTGGAAAAACATCTCAATGTGAACGTCAGGCTGATTTTCCAGCCATGCGAGGAAAAACCTCCCGGGGGCGCCTCGGTGATGATAAAGGAGGGCGTTCTGAAGGGTGTTGATTATCTTATGGGGTTTCACTTCTTCCCCACCATGCCGATGTACAAGCTCTGGTTCGGCGTAGGTTCCGTGATGGCGACCACGGATTTCTTCCACATTACCGTAAAGGGAAAGGGCGGGCACGGTTCGGCTCCCGAGCTTACCAAAGACCCCGTGATATGTTCTGCGGCGATCATAGAAGGTCTTCAGACGATAGTCAGCAGGAATATAAGCCCGCTGAAACCTGCGGTGATATCGGTCTGTAAAATTTCAGGCGGGGATGCCTACAACATAATTCCAGAAACGGTTGAGCTCGGCGGCACGGTAAGAACCCTTGATGACATGATCCGGGACAGGATAAAGACAGAAATGGAAAACAAGATTTCTGCAATAGCCCGGGGTTTCGGGTGTGCCGCAAAAATGAGCTACGACAGTTATTCACTGGCCTGCATCAATGACAGGAAATTAACGACCCTTCTTGAGCATCTTACCAGAGACATGTTCTCGGGAAGGAATATAGCTGATTTCCATCCCGTCATGGGAGGAGAGGATTTTGCGTTCTTTTCCCGGAAGGTCCCGTCTTCCTACCTGTTCGTGGGAATAGGAGACAGGTACGGTACCAATCACAACAATAACTTCTCAATAGACGAGAAAGTGCTGCCCTATACCGTAAACCTTTTCTCTGCCTTGATCCTCCATTTCCCGGCTGCTTCCTTTTGATTCCCTCTCCCTTGCGAAGTTGGCCGAGGTATCGGTGGTGGGAGGGGGAAGGAAACAGGTGAAAGTGAAAGGAATTACAATGTACGACATCCTGATAAAAAACGGAACGGTAATAAATGGTACCGGAAGGCTATTTGCTGCCGACGTGGGGATTAAGAACGGAAAGATAACGGCAGTAAGTCCTTCGGTAAGAAAGCCTGCAAAAAAAATTGTGGATGCTTCAGGTTTGTGCGTGACGCCCGGTTTCATTGACTTCCACAGCCACAACGACAGGGTTTTGCTGAACAAGGCGCCTTCCATCGCAAAAATTACCCAGGGCATTACGACAGAAGTTACCGGTCAATGCGGATTGTCGGCCGTGCCTTACCTGTCAGGCAGGGATCCGGAAGAGAAGGACATGCTGCTGGGAAAGAGCGACAGGCCTCTTCCCTGCCTGTGGAAAAACTACATTAGACTGCTTGAGGCTTCCCCCCTGATCACCAACGTAATACCTCTTGTAGGCCAGGGCAACATACGTTCGCTGGTGGTGGGTTTTGAGAATCGCCCTGCACGGAAAAATGAGATTACCCGGATGAAGGATATTGTTACCGAAATAATGGAAACGGGATGCTGGGGGATGTCAACCGGACTTATATATCCTCCCGGGATTTTCACGCCTCTGAATGAAATAATTTCTCTTGCCGGAATAGTGGCTGGTTGCGGCGGTATATATACTTCCCATATCAGGGGTGAAGGAGAAACGCTTTTCCCTGCGTTAAAAGAGATACTGTCGGTGGGAGAAAAGGCGGGCGTTCCGGTTCACGTGGCACACATGAAAGCAACCGGGCCTTCCAATTGGAACAAAACTGACAGAGCTTTGAGGATGCTTTACGAGGCAAGGGAGAAAGGTATTGATGTAACCTATGACCAGTATCCCTACACTGCTTCTTCCACGACAGCCACGGCGCTTCTCCCTCCGTGGATGCACGAGGGAGGACAGGAGAAACTTATTGCAAAATTGACGGATAAGGCCGAAAGGAAGAGAGCACGTGAATCCATAGAAAAGCCCGGCGGAGAGAAATGGCAGAACTGGCTGTTTTACGGACCCGAGAGGATAATAATAAACCAGGTGAAAAGCAGAAGAAACAGAAAATACGAGGGAAAAAACCTTGTTGCTATAGCGGAAATGACGGGCAGGGATCCCATAGAATCCGCGTTTGATCTTCTCGTGGAGGAGCATGGCAGTGTAACAATGACAGTCCTTTCCATGTGCGAGAAGTCGGTGAGAAGAATAATGAAGCAGAAGATAGGATTCGTAGGTACGGACGGCTTGCCCGGCAGGCGTCCGCATCCCCGGTTATGGGGAACCTTCACCAGGATACTGGGGAAATATGTGAGGGAAGAGAAGGTTCTCACTCTTGATGAAGCCGTATACAAGTTCAGCCGTGCTCCCGTGGAGAAACTGAAGTTAAAGGGACGCGGAGAAATAAAAGAAGGTAATGCTGCGGACATCGTCATATTTGATGCGGACAGGGTTAAGGATATGGCGACCTACGAAAATCCTAACCGCAGGTCAAAGGGGATTGAGTATGTTCTTGTTAACGGCAAACCTGCCGTGGAAAAAGGAAAACTCACCGGCGTCCGTTCCGGCCGGCTGCTGTTGAGAGGAGACTAATCCAGACTGAAGAAGTCCCTGTAGGCCCCGTAAACCGCGAGATAATTTTTAACGGGTATGCTTGCGGTTATGGCATTGCTCGCGCACAGGATGTGCCCGCCGCTTCCCATGCCCTTCTCAAGGCACTGTTTTGTATGTTCCTTCACCTGCTCAACGGTTCCGAATGAAAGTATGTTCCCGCAGTCCAGATTGCCGAAGAATGTTATGTTTTTGCCGAATTGTTCCTTCAACCTGCCGAGGTCCATGCCTGCAAAGAAATCAATCTCTATATATCCGTCCACTTCGCATCCCGTCAGAAAATCTTCAATGAGTGACCAGAGATTGCCGTCGCTGGCGTTAATGGCATACCTGTCAAGGGAATGTATGTGACGTGAGAGTGTCCTTATTTCAGGCATGATGAACCTGCGGTACGCGGCGGGTGAAATCATGGGACCCCTTGTGCCTGCGAAATCGCCTCCGACTCCGAGCATCTCTATTCCCAGGCCATGGTACTTATCAATCAGGGCTATTGTGTTTTTCGTCCTTGAGGCAAAGAGCCTGTGTACGAGTTCAGGTTCAAGAACCATGGTCTGCATCAGAGCGGTATCGGTCCATACTCCGTGCGAATATGCGGGTGCGAGAAGAGGAAGGTCAACGCCGAAATTCTTCATTGCCTGCCTTAAGCAGGGATAGATGAAAAAAGATTCTTCCGGTGCTCTATAAGGCGCCGCTTCCGCGTGCTCAACCCGCAGGCGCAGGTTCTCAACAGGATCTGACGGTGGTTCCTCCTGCTTGGTTTGTGACGGTTGTTCCGGAGACGGTGGCGGAAGGTTCGGGGTTGCATAGATCATATCGTGTTTCAGTCTCACTGCAAGCTCAACCATGTCCGTTGCAGTCTGTCTTACTGCTTTATCCCAGCCATGTTCATGCACATATGCGGCAAACCTGTCGCCGTAAACGTATTTCCTGCCAAGAATGGCATCCGCAACCGGCGGCTGGAGGACGTACTCAAATACCGGTGTCCTGTCCGGCTCCCCATGCTTCAACGCTGTCTCAACCCTCTCCCTTGAATCCATTGCTCACCTCTTGACTTTGCGGAAAAATAATTGTTTCAATTATACAATGACATTGAGTTCCTGTCATTATACGGATGTGAAGCTGTTTCTATTCAAGAAAGGACTATCGATACTCACAGTTCCAGGTTGCAGAGTCTTTGCACGAAATTAAGGGAGGGCATTTTTTTGCAGAAGGAATAGTCAGCAGTAATCAGTATGGCATCAAGTTCCTGCGCAAGGGCAAGAAAACAAGCATCGTAAACGGTTATGCCCATCTTATATGCCAGTTCTATGGCGTTACTGATTAATTCGGGATTGACCTGCCTTGTATCCATGCCAAGCTTGAAGATACTCTCGACAGCCACATCCACATCTCTTGCTGTAAAAGCGGGATTATATCGTAAAGCATTTGCCAGTTCGTAGTAGAGTAGATCGGGTGCGGTAAGCGTGACTGAATTGTCCATATGTGCCTGTCTAAGCTGTAATGATTTTTGCGAGTCTCTTTCATTAACTGATGAGAACCATTTCACAACAACGGATGTATCCAGTACATATCTCTTTATCATTTGTTTTTCTCTCTCCATTTGCGTACTTCTTTCACCCCGTCCCATTTGCCGCTTTTTGTCCTTAAGTAATCCTGGGTTCGGACGGCTTCCATTATCCTTTCTTTCCGTAACTTTTCTTCTTTCTGCCTTTCCATTAACTCCTTATATGTCCTCACGGATTTTCTCAATAACTCGCTTCTGCTTATGTTTTCTTCATCCTTCAATGCATCCAATTCATCCAGGAACTCATCCGGCAGACTGATGTTTATTTTTGTCATTACCGCTCACCTCCACCATTGTTATACACTAAAAGTACTATTCAGTCAACACTAACGATAGGTAGCAATTCTGGTGGCTTTTTTGGGAGAAAGAAGAAAAGTGTAAACTATGTGCCCGGAATATACCCTGCGAATCGGGGCGGGCGGATTGTGCTTTGCACGGTCTCGGCACCAGCGGCTCTGAGCATATGATTCAGGGAAAAACATGCCTCGGCTCGAACCAGTGTTCGAACCCGCCTCCAAAGAAGCTTGCTAATCGGGGCGGGCGGATTCGAACCGCCGACCTCTTGGTCCCGAACCAAGCGCTCTGAACCAGGCTGAGCCACGCCCCGTATAATTAAACACCAAGTTTTGAGAAATGCGCCCAGCCCGGCTCGAACAGGCAACTTCCAGGTCCGCAACCTGGCGTTCTATCCATTGAACTATGGGCGCTGCTAAAGCAATTTAGAGTGAAAACCTAAAAAAAGTGGATAGTGATTCGTTTTTGCTAACCACTACCCACTAATCACTAACCACTGTCTCTATTATATACGTTATTTCCTTTGGTATCAATACCCACTATCGCCGGAAATCCCTCAACCTCCAGCCTGTAAACCGCCTCGGGTCCGAGTTCGCAGTAGGCAAAACACCCGGCCTTTTTGACAAACCTGTTGAGGTACGCCCCGCATCCTCCGTAGGTAAGCAGGTAGACGGCCTTGTATTTCCTGCAGGCCTGTTCTATCTCTTTGCTTCTGTTGCCCTTTCCCATGGTTGCTTTCAGCCCTGCCCGCAGGAGGGGGACCGTATTCCTGTCCATCCTGGAACTCGTGGTGGGTCCGCATGACCCGATTATCCTGCCTGGAGGAGCCGGGGACGGGCCCATGTAATAGACAAGGCTTCCTTCTGCTGGAAAGGGCAGGGGGGATTTTTTTGTGAGCGCTTCTATCATCTTTTTGTGAGCGGCATCCCGCGCCACGTAGATAGTACCGGAGATTTCAACCTCGTCGCCCACTCTCAACTTCCCGATCTCTCTGTCATTATCCACCGGAAACTTTATCTTATATTTCATAATGTGATTATTCCGGACCTATGCGCCCAGCAGGAAATGTTCACTGCAACGGGCAGGCCGGCTATATGCGTCGGGAACGTCTCTATGCGGACGCCAAGCGCGGTCGTCCTTCCACCGAAACCCGCGGGTCCTATTTCCAAAGAATTCAATTTTTTGAGTAGATCTTTTTCCCAGACCGTGTTTCCGGATTTCTCACCCATCCTGCACAATGCCATCTTGGAGAGAATGGCCGCCTTTTCAAAAGAGCCGCCTATTCCGACACCCACAAAGACAGGAGGACAGGGCAGGGAGCCTGCCTGTCTGACAGTATCCATAACAAATTCTTCAATTCCTTTCCTGCCCGCGGAAGGATTCAACATGGCCAGTCTGGATGTGTTCTCCGATCCGAACCCCTTTGCGATAAGCCGTATTCTTAACTCGTTCTTCCTGCCTGGGACAATATGCACCACGCCCGGAGCGTTGGTCCCTGTATTTTTCCTCTTTACCGGAGATACCACGGACTTGCGCAGAAATCCCCTCCTGCTTCCCTGTTTCAGTCCTTCATTGATAATCTCCTCAATGTCCGCATATCTGCCCGTATCAATCACCACGCCGGCTCCCATCTCGACGAAGAACACGGCAAGCCCGGTATCCTGGCAGATAGGCAGTCTTTCTTTTTCCGCCGTCTTAAGGTTTTCAAGTATTATGCCGAGGCACTTTTTCCCGAGGCCCTTTTCTCTTGCGTAAGCCCTGCGGATGTGCTCACTGACCTCTTCAGGCAGGGAATAGGCCGTCTCCATAACCATGCCGGAGACTTTCTCAATTATTCTGTCATAGGAGATTTTTTTCATTTATCCACCATATTTTATCAAGACCCGTATGATAATTCAAAGTTATGTTTCCGTAAAAATTTATTTTTTCAAGTATTTCCTGCGGGACGCTCTTTATTATACCTGCTTTTTCAATTTCCATTCTTTCAAGCTGGCGCATGACCTTCAGCACCCTGTCCGAGATCTTGATTGCACGGTGATCCTTATACCTGCACTGACGGCACACTATTCCGCCCAGCTTGCCGCTGAATATGCCCGTTTTTTCTTCGCTCCCGCACACGATGCACTTGTGCAGTTCTATCCCGTATCCCAGTATTTTTATCAACTTCAGCTTGAAAATGACAAATAGAATTTCCGGTGTTTTTATGGAAGCAAGCATCCTGCCGCTTTCTTTAAGCAGAATGAAAATTCTATCGTCTTTTTCCTTGTCGGGCGTGAAGAGGTTGACAAGATTCAGCATCAGGTGCCATGCCTTCAGGTTTGCTTTCCCGGTTGTCTCGTAGAATTGAAGCAAAGAAGGGCTGCTGATAAGATTCAGCTCGGAGAACCTTTTGATGTAGAAGATGGCGAATATGTGCGCTCCGGGGGTGAAGGTGAGCGGCGGCACTTTGCTCTTTTCCGTCCTGACACCCTTGAGCAATCCCTTAATTTTCCCCAGGTGCTCCGTATAGACGGAAAGTATAACGCTGGTTTCACGGAAGTTGTTTTTCTTCAGGACTATTGCTTCTGTTTTTAGAGGTGCCATTTTCAGGTTCAAACATTCCCATGGATATGATCATCTTCAGGGCTTCCTCCACCGGAATATGAAGTCTCTCAATTTTTTCCTCCGGTACAAGAAGATAAAATCCCGTGGTCGGGTTGGGTACGGTGGGAACAAAAACACTTACAAAGGTTTCCTTGCCGTTCAGGCACAATTCCCCCGTTATGAATCCTATCGTGTATGTCCCGCTAAAAAATTCTATCTTTACCGCTTCCTTGAAAGCTATTGCCTTTCCATGCAGAAGGTTCTGGCTGATACTCTTTGTGAAAACATATATCCTGTTGATTACCGGCA
This sequence comes from uncultured bacterium, assembly GCA_964421645.1. GTDB lineage: Bacteria > Ratteibacteria > UBA8468 > B48-G9 > JAFGKM01 > JAFGKM01. The sequence goes on along the minus strand of CAYQXZ010000002.1, from coordinate 37,891 downwards.
TTTTTTTGAAAAGATTCTCAAACATGTTCAGCAATCTCTTACCGAAAAAATTGTCAGCCAGAAAACCCAGCAGAAGTATCAGAAGAATAAGGGAGAAAAAACCTACGCCGGGGGTATAGATCCCCGGAGAATACTTCTTCATGAAACCGCCGAGTATGTTATCAATAAAACTGATTATCTTGAAAAGTATCCATAATGAAAGAGATACTGGAATAATAAATATCAATCCGGAAAGAAAATGCTTTTTGAGGGTGTTCACTTACCACCTCCTAAAGGGGTCGGATCACGGTAATCTTGGCCATTTGGAGTTCCAGATTTGAGGTCAGTGCAAGGCGCTGCGAAGGCTGTGTGCCCTCTGTGGCACATAACTGAGAAGCAACGTCGCAATGACCCAAAGATGGAACTCCCCGAAGGGCCGGGTCGCTTTTGGGCTGCGACCGTGTCGCTCATCGCATGCGTAGTACTTTGACTACGCAACGCTTTTCGCTCCTTGTCTCGCTCCAAAATCACCTCCGGCAAATAGTCAAGATTACCGTGATATGACCCCTATCAATTGGAAAAAGAGCGTGGTGAGAAAAATTCCTATAATGCCGCCTGCGACCACCTCTGCGGGTTTGTGAATTCCCCTCAAGACCCGGCTCTGGGCAACCCAGAATGCAAGAATTAATACGAGCAGGGAAATAACCGGAAATTCGCTGAACGTGAAGATTGATATCGCAGTCCAGATACTGAAGGCGATAACGCTGTGGATGCTTGGCATTCCTCCCGATATGGAGTATTTCTTTTCTATGACAAACTTGGCAAAAAGTGAAAGGGAGACCACCAGCACGAGTGCGGTGAAACTCATGTGCCATGGAGATGCCGCTATGTTGTCAAACATGTTTCTCCATCCCGCGGGGAAATGTTTCACGAATATCAGGTAGCCGACTATCACCGAAAGGATCGCCGCCAGCAACACCGCCGCGGCCGATATGTCCTTGGCTTTTTTTGCTTCAAAATGGTACTCCTCTATGAAAACGTCAATTACTATCTCCACCACCGTATTTATCAGTTCGGCAGTCATCACAATTGTGATAACAATCAGCAGGAGAAGGAATTCCGGAATCGGCAGTTTGAGGAAAAGGCCGAGAATTATGACAAGAATTGCGGCAACCACGTGTATCTTGAAATTCCGCTCCTTCTTGAGAACGTAGAGCAATCCGGCCAGCGCGGAATTGAAACTTGCAACGATATCCTGTTTTCTGCCGTTCTTTTCCGCGTTCATCGCCGTACACCCCTTGATTTTTTCATCAATTCTCTGAACATGCCGTCCTGTTTGTCAAACATCCTTTTTCTCTCCCGTTCCGTGTAATCCCTGTAGTTTTTCAGATGCAGGTAACCGTGCATTACAAGGTAAAGTATCTCGTTTTCAGTTGTCAGCCCGTACGTGACGGCGTTTTCTGCTGCCGTTTCGGCCGAAATCACGATTTCCCCGTAATCCCTTGATATCCTGAAACTCATTACGTCGGTATCCGCGTTTTTATTAAGGAATTGCCGGTTAAGCTCCCTGATCTTTCTCCGGCCGACCAGTATCACGCCTATCCGGGAGGGCGGGCGCTCAAAGAGTCCGGAAGATTTTTCAATGCGCGTTCTTATCCTGTCCGGATATATCCTGATCTTCTTCTGTCGGTTTTCTACCAGGAATTCCGGGTTTCTTTTCCCTGCTGTGTCTTTCATAGGCGTTGATTATCTTCTTTACGAGAGAATGTCTCACAACGTCCCTGTTTGAGAAGTACACGAATTTTATGCCGCTTACCCTGTGAAGAATATTCTGTATCTCCACCAGGCCGGATGTTACGGATGAAAGGGGTATGTCTATCTGCGTTATATCGCCGGTTACCACGGCCTTGGAATTCAACCCGATCCGTGTCAGGAACATTTTCATCTGCTCAAAAGTGGTGTTCTGGGCTTCGTCAAGTATTATGAATGCATTACTCAACGTTCTCCCTCTCATGTAGGCCAGCGGTACGATCTCCAAAATTTTCCGTTCCGTCCATTTTCTAATCTCGTCATAGCGCATTATGTCGTATATGGAATCGTATATGGGCTGAAGGTAAGGCTTGATTTTCTCTTCAAGGTCGCCGGGCAAAAAGCCAAGCTTTTCTCCTGCTTCAAGTGCGGGTCTTGTCAGTACTATTTTCTGGAAGTGTCCCTGCTTCACCATCTCAATTCCGCAGGCAACCGCCAGGTAGGTTTTGCCGGTTCCCGCAGGGCCTATGCCCATCACAAGGTCATAGTTCCTGATTGCCTCAACGTATTTTTTTTGGTTCGGGCCCCTGGGATGGATCGTTCTTCTTTTTGAATCCACCAGGATTGAGTCCGTGTTCAGGGCGCCTTTTTCCTGAATGGGCGTGCATTCTTCTGCAAGGCGGAGGATATCAGTCTTATGGAGACTACTTCTGTTTCCAACGTAGCCCTGGACCCTTTCCAGGAGTCTTACTGTCCGATCCACGAAGTCGTTTTCGCCTTTTATCTTGAGAATGTTGCCTCTCGCAAAGATCTGGACGTGCATCAGCTGTTCTATATACTCAAGGTTGGCATCCCTGCTCCCGGATATTATCTGTGCTTCTTCGTTGGAGAGCAGAAATTCTCTGATCTGGAACATTTTACGGTATGACTATCTTCGTCCCGGGAATAAGAACGTTGGGATTTTTTATGACGTCCTTGTTCGCATCGTATATCTTCTTCCACTTCCCGGCATCCTTGTAATTCATGGATGCAATACCGCTCAAGGTGTCGCCGCGCTTCACCGTGTAGGATTTCGGTGAGGAGATGCCGCTGGTTACAGGCGATAAGGGTTCTTCCTTGAGAATAGGTTCCTGTTCCTGCTGCATCTTTACCGTGGCTCTCAGCCGGTTGATTTCCGCAATCGTCTGGTTGGCAACGGCTATAGATTTTTCGCTTGAGTCGTTAGCGGCTTTTATCGCTTCGTTTGCCGCGGCAATCGCTCTTTCCGCAGACCTGTCCGCATGGTCCATTGCGGTTTTTGACGCCCTGTTTGACGAGTCAATCGCCTTCTGGGATTCTTCTTCGGCGAATTGCCTGGTTTCATTCGTTGCCGTGATGGCCTTTGCAACTTCCTGTTCGGTATACTTCCTGGCTTCGTTTGCTGCTTCGGTGGCTTTATTGGAGGCTTCAAGTGCTTTTTCGCTGGTGAGTTCCGCTTTCCGGCTTGTTTCCAGTGATTCCTTCGCAGTTTCCTCAGCTTTCTTGCTCACTTCCAGGCTTGTTTCAGATATGGAAAGCAGCTGTTTCATCTTAATGTCCATGATTTCCTGTTCGCTCTGGGTGGGCTCTTTCTGTTTCTGTGTCGTTGCGCAACCGGACGCGAACAACATTACCGCCAGAAGTATACCCGTTTCTCTTTTCATTTTTGCCATCTCCCTTTAACTGTCTGAAGTTCAGGATTTTGGATTAAGAATTCTACAGGCTTAATAATATCACTCGGGCTTGTGAATGTCAATTTTTATTCTGTTCTCTTTCAACAGGAGCTCCTCGACTTCGCCCGGTGCGTCCGTCAGGGGACACGTCCCTTTCTGCGTCTTGGGGAAAGCGATGGTTTCCCTGATGCTTTCTTCACCGGTCAGCAACATTATGAGCCTGTCAAGTCCGAGGGCAATCCCGCCGTGGGGGGGTGCTCCGTATTCCAGCGCCTCAAGAAGGAATCCAAACCTCTCAAGCGATACCTCGCGGCTGACACCGATGATCCTGAAGACCTCTTCCTGTATGTCTCTTACGTTGATTCTTATGCTTCCTCCCCCGATCTCTATGCCGTTCAAAACTATGTCGTATGCCCTTGATTTCATGCCGGCAGGGTCCGTCTTGAATTTCGGCATGTCAGCTTCTCTGGGGGAGGTGAAAGGATGATGCACGGCCTGGAGACGCTTCTCTTCCTCGTTGTATTCAAAGAGCGGAAATTCCGTGACCCAGGTGAATTTAAAAACGCCTGGTTCCGGGGTGAAGATTTTTCCCAGTATCGTCTTCTTTATCAGGTTCAGGTTTTCATTTACCTGCTTGAGCTTTCCTCCAAGGAAAAATATTACGGTGTTATCGGACGCATTTTCCGCCTTCAGCTCTGCGGCAATCTCCGGCGTTATAAATTTCTTGAACGGGCTTTGCACCTCGCTGCCCTTGAACCTTGCCCATCCAAGTCCCCCGCCTCCGGCCTCTCTTACCATTTTGTCAATATTCTCCAGATCCTTCAGCGATATCTTTTCTCCTTTGAGCACGGAGAAACCTTTTATTATCCCGCCTTTTTCCATGATACTTTTCAGGATCTTTATATCCGTCTTTGCAAATACGGGTGAAAGATCTCTGTATTCAAGAGAGAATCTCAGGTCCGGGGTATCACATCCGTATTTTGAAATCGCGTTGTCGTAGGACATCCTCGGAAAAGGAATCTCAACCTCCATGCCGAACGCCTCCCTGATAGCGTACTGCAGCATTCTCTCGGTGATAGAGATAACGTCCTCTTCTTCTACGAAGGACATTTCCATGTCTACCTGCGTGAATTCCGGCTGCCTGTCCGCCCGCAGGTCCTCGTCCCTGAAGCATTTTGCTATCTGAAAATACCTGTCAATGCCGCCGATCATGAGCAGCTGTTTGAAAAGCTGCGGAGATTGCGGAAGCGCATAAAATCTTCCCGGGTTCATTCTTGAGGGTACGATGAAATCCCTGGCTCCTTCCGGTGTGCTCTTTGTGAGAACCGGGGTTTCCACGTCAATGAAGTTTTCCGCCGTCAGGAATTCCCGTATCTTGTGGCAGAATAAAGCCCGCTTATGGAGGTTTCGGCTAATCCTTGAACTGCGAATGTCAAGGTACCTGTATTTCAGCTTGAGCATCTCGTTGGTCTTGTCCGCTTCTGCAATTTCAAAAGGCAGCGGCAGGGACCTGTTCAACACCTTGAATTTCTTTATCTGTATCTCTATCTCACCCGTGGGAATTTTCGGATTTACCGTTTCCTCCGGCCTTTTTATGACGACCCCTTCAACGGTTACGACCCATTCGTTCCTCAAAGTCTTTATTTCCTCAAGGATTTTATTGTCCGTATCATCGGGTGAGCATACCACCTGTGTAATTCCGTACCTGTCCCGGACGTCAAAAAAAGTCAATCCGCCGTGGTCTCTGATTGAGTGTACCCACCCGGAAAGCTTCACCGTTTCTCCGAGGTTTCTGCCAGTCAATTCTCCGCAGTTGTGGCTTCTAAGCATTTACCAGCTCCTTTAGTCTCTTCACGCAGTCGTCCACAGGAACATTCTGCTGTTGCCCCGTAACCATGTTTTTCACGACGATTTCATTCTTGTCCATTTCAAGTTCGCCCAGTATTATGCACCACTTCGCTCCGGCCCTGTCCGCTTCCTTAAGGTGTCCCTTCAGCCCGCGGTCTTCGTAATCGGTTACCGTCATCAACCCCGCATTTCGCAATGAGCTCACGATTTCAATTCCTTTGAGCTGTGCTTCCCTGCCCATGAATATGCAGTAAACGGGAGCAGGCGGTTTTTCAGTTGACTCTTCCAGAAGGGAAATCAGCCGTTCCATCCCAATGGCAAATCCCACTGAAGGGATATCGGGTCCTCCAAGATCCTTAACAAGAGTGTCGTATCTGCCGCCTGCCGCTACGGCATTCTCGTCGTCCTTGACGTACAGCTCAAATACCGTCCGCGTGTAATAATCAAGTCCCCTGACCAGACTGGGCTGCACCTTGAAGGGGATGCCGGCCTTCAGCAGGTATTCCTGAACCTGCCCGAAATGGCTCCTGCATTCTTCGCACAGTATTTCCGTAATTCCCGGGGCGGTCTTTGCTGTCTCCCTGCACTGGCTGCTCTTGCAGTCCAGTATTCTCAATGGTGCGGTTTCAAGCCGGACGTTGCAGTCAGGGCATAAAGAATCCCGCTTGCCTGACAACCGATCCCTGATTATTTCAGTATACCGGTTTTTGCATTCTGTACATCCGAGCGTGTTGATACTGAAAAAGTGGTCAGGCACGTTCAGTTTCTTGAGCATTGCATCAAGCATCTCCATTACTTCCCCGTCAAAGTACGGGTGGGTTCCTCCCAGGAGTTCCACGCCGAACTGGTAGAACTGCCGGTACCTGCCTTTCTGGGGACGGTCATACCTGAACATCTGCCCGTAATAGTAGAGCCGGGTAATTTTCTTCCGGTGAGACAGTTCAGATTCTACAAATGCCCTGACGACCGAGGCCGTGCCTTCCGGCCTTAAGGCGAGGTTACGCCCCTTCCTGTCCTGGAAACAGTAGATTTCCTTTGAAATTATGTCGGAAGAGGTCCCTATGCTTCTCTCAAAAAGGGCCCGTTCCTCTATAACCGGAGGCCGGATTTCTCTGTAGCCGTAGAGTTTCGCCACGGACGCGAGAATTTGCTCGGCGGACTGCCATTTTTCTGTCTCACCTGGCAGGAGATCATGCATGCCACGCACCTTGTTGTATGTACCCATAGGGTATATAATTTACCACAAAACGGATTGTTGACAAAAATATTTGCGGATTGTATAATCTACTCTACTGTGAAGCTGTGTAGATTCATCGCATGTTAGATTGCGGCATGAATGCCACCGCTACGAAAGAGGAGAGGAAAATGTTAGTGACGGAAAAGAAGCAGGAAGTGGTCAAGGATTTTGGGAGACATGCAAAAGATACCGGGTCCCCGGAGGTTCAGATCGTTTTGCTTACAAGGAGGATTGAGGCTCTTAACGAACACTTTGAAAAGTTCAAGAAAGATACCAACTCAAGACGCGGCTTTTTGAAGCTTATCGGGCAGAGACGAAGACTTCTCAAATATCTCCAGATTGAAGATCCCGCCAAGTACCAGGAAATTATCAAAAAACTGAACCTCCGAAAGTGAGAAAAAAATGAATAAGAAAGTGGAGGTACCGTTTGGCAGCAATAATCTGTTGCTGGACGTGAATTTCGTTGCAAAACAGAGTGACGGTTCCGTATGGGCGAGAGTAGGCGATACCGTGGTTCTTGCCACCGTCGTAAGTTCAAAAGAATCAAGGGAAGACCTTGGATATTTCCCTTTGAGCTGCGATTACAGGGAGCATATCTCGGCCGCAGGCAGGATCCCCGGCGGATTCTTTAAGAGAGAGGGCAGGCCGAGTGAAAGGGAGATCCTGGTAAGCCGCATAATAGACCGTTCAATAAGGCCGCTTTTCCCGGAGCACTATTTCAAGGAAGTCCAGGTCATCGTCAACGTCCTCTCTTCCGACATGGAGCACAATCCCGATGCGATTTCGGTGGTTGCGACCTCCCTGGCTCTTACATGCTCAAAAATCCCCTTTAAGGGGCCAATTGGCGCGGTGAGGGTCGGGTACATTGACGGCAAGTACGTTATAAATCCCACGTTCAAAGAGATGGAGAACAGCTCAATAGACATAATCATTTCAGGAACCGAAGACTCAATAGTGATGGTTGAAGGCTCCGGGCTGGAATTCACGGAAGAGCAGTTTCTTCAATGTATTGAGACCGGGCATGCTGCGATAAAAAAGATCATAGATGGCCAGAAGGAATGTGCCGTTGAGAAAGAGGAAGTCAAGGCGCCGGAGGAAGACGAATCCCTTGTGAAAAGCACGGTGGATTTCATTTCCGGCCGGATAATGCGGGCCTACGAGTTCCCGGAAAAAAATGCAAGGGAAGAGTTCTACAAGAAAATGCAAGAGGAGTTCCTTGCCGGGTTTGAGGACGAGACCGTTAAGGTTGCAGCAAAGAAGATTTTTGAGAGAGTGCTTGCCGACAAGATAAGAAAGATGATACTTGAAACAGGCAAACGTCTGGACGGCAGGCATCCTAAACAGGTAAGGCCTGTTTCCTGCAGTGTGGGGCTTCTGCCCAGAACGCACGGCTCCGCCCTCTTTACCAGAGGACAGACCCAGTGTCTCTCCTCCCTGACCCTGGGTACAAGCAGGGACGAACAGAGGATAGAGGGACTGCACGAGGAAATGACGAAGCGGTTCATGCTGCACTATAATTTCCCGCCGTTTTCCGTGGGCGAAGTCGCTTTCTTGAGAGGCACATCAAGACGTGAGATAGGCCACGGTGCCCTCGCGGAACGTTCCCTCGCTTTCCTTATTCCCGGAGAGGAGGAGTTTCCTTATACCATAAGGATCGTTGCCAACATTCTTGAGTCAAATGGCTCTTCGTCCATGGCCACGGTATGTGCGGGAAGTCTCTCGCTGATGGACGCGGGAGTTCCAATAAAAAAACACGTGGCAGGCGCTTCCCTGGGCATAATCAAGGAAGGCGATAAATATATACTTCTTACCGACATTGCGGGCGAGGAAGATCACTACGGCAACCTTGACCTGAAGATTGCAGGAACGGAGAAGGGAATTACGGGTTTCCAGATGGACATCAAGGAAACCGGAATGACCACGGAGATATTCAAAGAGGCGCTCGCGCAGGCGAACGAGGCGAGAAAAGAAATACTTGAAAAGATGTACCAGACTATTGCAGAGCCGCGGCCTTCCACGTCCACTTATGCGCCCAGGATACTCTCGCTGAAGGTTAAGACGGACAAGATCGGCCTTATAATCGGGCCGGGCGGCAAGACCATAAAGAAAATCATAGAGGATACGGGTGCGGAGATAGACATTGACGACGACGGCACGGTAAGGATATATTCTCCGGACAGCGCGGCATGCGAGGCGGCCGCCGGAATAATCAGGGGAATGACCGAAGAGCCGGAAGCGGGGAAGGTTTACGAAGGTACCGTAGTGAAAATTATGGCTTTCGGCGCTTTTGTGAAATTTCTGCCGGGACGGGACGGGCTGGTTCATATCTCCGAACTTGCTCCCCACCGTGTGAACAAGGTGGAAGACGTTGTGAAAGAAGGAGACAGGATTAAAGTCAAGTGTCTGGGGGTTGACGACCAGGGCAGGGTGAAGTTAAGCAGGAAGCAGGCGATGAAATAGGAGAATGAAAATGAAAGCGACAAGGCTCGGTTCTGGAAAAGGTACCGGAATAGGAGAGTCCGTAATAGGAGTTTTTGCACCGTGCGATCCGAGGGTTGACAGGGCGTCAAGAGACAGGGCGGCCAATATCATAAGAATGACTGCCGATACAGTTGCCGAGAACATCAGGAATATAGACGGCACTCCCGTGAAAGTCGTTTACAGTGACGTCCTTATAGACGGAGAAAAACAGGCGGACATCGTTGCCGGCCAGTTCAGGGATGCAAACGTGAATATCCTTGTCGGCACGCCGGACACGTGGGCTTTTCCCCAGCTGACGCTCATCTCTTTCCTGCAGCAGTTTTCCGAGGATACCCCGGTGAATCTCACCTGCGGCAATAGCGGTCCGAAACCAGGCGTGGTTTATACCCATGCCTGCAGCGGTGCGGTTGCACAGTACGGCAAGCTGATGCATATCAACGTGGGCTCCTGGCCGGATACCGGGCAGAATCCGGTTATGAGCGGAAAGACCGCGGATGACCTTGTTGACTGGTGCTATGCGGCCCTTGCGTTCAAATCACTGAAGGGCAGACGCGTGGTCATATTCGGGCACGACTCAATGGGAATGGAAACCGCGCTCGCGCACGTCATACCCACGAGAAACACCTTCGGACTTGAAATAACCCGACTTGACATGAAACTTCTCGCAGACATGCTGAATAAGGAAGCATACAACGGCAATGAGCTGAAAGAACTGCGGAACTGGCTGAATACTCTCTGCAAGGGAAGGATAGAATTGAGGAACGAAGAAGACAGCGAACGACTTAACAAGTCCCTTGCCATGTATCTTATAGTAAGGGACGTGATGAAGGACATAAACGCAGTGGGCGGCGGATTCATGAGCCAGCTGGAGTGGGGTTCTGACCGCCGCGGTACACCGCTTCCGGTGGCCGATGCGATGGAATCGCTTTTCAACTCAACGTTTGACCACAACGGAAGGAAAGCGCCACTTCCTTACGCGACCGAAGCGGACGTCCAGGGACTGCTCACGATGCTTTTTTTCACACACCTTACCGCGGGCAATCCTCCGCTTTTCATGGATTTCCGGAAGGTCTGGGAGCCGTGGGAAATCAAACAGCTTGCAAAACAGAAGGGCATTAAGCTGGCCGGCAGGACAATATGGGAAAAGAAGGGATTTGTAGACGGCGACAACTCCGGCAGCGCCTCCTTTGACTGGGCTGCGAAACCAGGTGCATCGTTGAAGGAGATTATGTCAAACGTATCCTTCCCGCTTGCCGACGAGGGATATTTCCCGGGACTGGGGAACTCCGTCACCTTCGTGTCACCCGCGGGCATTGAGGGCATAGCCGGAAGAATGGCATACAGCAGCATGACCAATTTGTTCTCTCTTGTATGGGACGAAGCGCAGACCGTTGAATTGCCGGCGAAACTCTCCGATGCAGTTTGCAGAACGTCAAGTTTCACCTGGCCCCATACTTTTGTCGTTCCGAAATACGCTTCCATGATTGAATACAAGCAGTTCGCACCTGCCAACCACTTCCACATGACCTGGGGTCTCAAGCCCGCAAGACTGGAGTACTGGATGGACATGGTAAACGTCCTGTCCGTGACTCCGTGGCAGACGCGCCCGTCGTTCATTGAGGGCGTGGACAGGCCGACGCCTCTCCTGCATCTCATCAACGGCGGCGAAGTCCAGACCAAGCTCCGGCTTGCCAAATCCTGATTGAATTTCCTGTGTCCGTGCTTTAATTTTACAGGTGTTGACACGTACCATTATTTATGGTAATATAACCATGAATTATGGTAATGGAGGGAGGTCATGATAGAATCTCTACTGGGCAATGGCACTATAGAAAAAATTCTGTTTACTATTGAATCTTACGGACAGGCGTATCCTACGGAATTGTCAAAAATATTCAATATTCCGGTGAACGGTATTCAGCAGCAACTGGGACGTCTGGAAAACGGCGGAGTTGTAGTCAGTTTAATGACGGGAAGAACCAGGCTGTATAAGTTTAATCCGAGATATCCATTTTTGAAGGAACTGAGAGCATTGCTGAATAAGGCGATGGAATTTCTGCCGGAAAGGGAGATTCAACAATACTATAGAAGAAGGACAAGACCGAGGAGAAAGGGCAAACCCCTATGAATGTTGATTGGCAGAAAATTGGGATAACGGAACTTGCTGCGATTATCTCTGTCCATTTGCAGAAGAACGGTATTGAGGCCGTTCTTGTCGGAGGTGCCTGTGTCTCGCTGTATTCAGATAATCAATATATGTCTTATGACATTGACTTGATTACCGCAAGTCCCATCAAGAGAATAGAGCCGGTCCTTAAAAAATTAGGATTCAAGAATACCGGAGGTCGTCTATTTGAAAATTCCCGGTGCAGATTTTTGATTGACTTCCCGGCTCCTCCTGTATCAATAGGAGATGAACCCGTTTTAAAATTCAATCATCTGAAAACACGATTCGGGACAATATGTTTATTGACTCCGACGGATTGTGTGAAAGACAGACTTGCCGCCTATTTCTTCTGGAATGACCGGCAATCTTTGGACCAGGCAGTCATGGTAGCAAAAAGAAACAAAATAAACATGGCTGACATAAAGAGATGGTCTGAGAAGCAGGGCGCAAGGGAAAAGCATGAATCTTTCAGGAAAAAGTGCGGCAGGAAGTCATGAGGGAGAGGATTTTTTCAACTACCTGGGGGATTGTCAGGTTTGTGGTGTCTATGTGAGTGGCGTCCGGGAGCTCTACGAGCGGTGAAATACTTCTTTGCCGGTCCCTTTCGTCTCTCGCGGCAATATCTTTTTCTATCTCTTCAAGATTCCCCGTTACGCCCATTTCCTTCAGCTGGAGATACCTTCTCTTGGCCCGTTCCTTCACGGTAGCGTCAAGAAATAACTTTAACTGTGCATCCGGGAACACCTTGCTTCCTATGTCCCGTCCTTCCATCACGATGGCATGTTTTTCCCTGTACTGCCTCTGCATTTTCCACAGAATCTCGCGGATGGGGAGTATTGAAGCTGCATAATGGCTGTTCTTGCTCACTTCCTCGGTTCTTATCCCGTCGCTTACGTCTTCGCCGTCCAGAAAAACCCTGTATTTCCCGTTCTCCGGGCGCAGTTCTATCCTTGCGGACCGCGCCATCTCAATCATCTTCTTTGCGTCTTCAAAGGGAACTTTTTCTTTCAGCGCCTTCAGGGTGAGCGCCCGGTACATGGCGCCCGTATCAACGTAGAGAAAACCGAGTTTTGCCGCGATGAGCTTTGCCACGGTGCTCTTGCCGGAGCCGGCGGGACCATCTATGGCTACGACGAATTTCTTCATCAGCTTTCCATGATCTCTTTGGACTTTTCCTCTATCTCCTTGTCTACCTCTTTTATGGATTTATCCGTTATATCCTGCACTTCGTCTATACCCTTGTACATGTCGTCTTCGGAGATGGTCTTGTCCTTCTCGCCTTTCTTCAGGTCTTCATTGGCCTTTCTTCTGATTTCCCTGATTTCCACCTTGGCTTCCTCGCCCATCTTGTGCAGTATCTTTACGAGCTCCTGCCTTCTTTCCTCGCTTATCGGTGGGATGGGAATCTTTATCACGGTGGCGTCTGATATGGGATTCAGGCCCAGGTTACTGCTCTGGATGGCTTTTGTTATGTCGTTGAGAACGTTCTTGTCCCAGGGCTGAATCACAATCAGCTGGGGCTGGGGTATGGTGATGGTGGCAATCTGGTTCACAGGCATCCTGGAGCCGTAGTATTCCACGGTTATTCCCTCAAGAAGCGAGAGAGACGCTCTCCCGGCTCTCAAACCGGCGACCTCCTTCTTGAAAAAACTGATGATACCTTCCATCTTCTTTTGCGCTTCACCGAATATCTTTGCTTTCATGGTTGTTTATCCCCCTTTACCCCGAACCCTCACATTCTGAGCTTTCTTGTGAGGGGCTCATGATTTTGTTTTTCAGCCTCTTACGATTGTTCTCGTACCTTTGCCCGTAACGATTTTCTTCAGGTTGCCCTTCTCAAAGAGATTGAAGACAACAATGGGAATGTTGTTGTCCATGCACAGTGAAATTGCAGAGGCGTCCATTATCTTCAATCTTTTCTGCAGTACCTCAATATATGACAGCTTATTATACCTTTTTGCCCTGGGGTCAAGCACCGGATCTGATGAATATATCCCGTCCACCTTGGTTGCCTTGAGAATGGCTTCCGCACCGATTTCCGTGGCTTTCAGAGCAGCGGCGGTGTCCGTTGTGAAGTAGGGATTGCCAGTGCCGCCGACGAAAATCACGATCCTCTTTTTCTCAAGGTGCCTTATCGCCCTTCTTCTTATGTACATCTCGCAAAATTGTTTCATGTCAAAAGCGCTCTGCACACGCGTGTCCAGCCCTTCCTTTTCCAGGGCGTTCTGGAGAGCCAGCCCGTTCATGACCGTTGCGAGCATCCCCATGTAATCGGCGGTAACAGGATCAATGATTTTCTTGTCCCGCGACGACCCCCTGTATATGTTGCCGCCTCCAAGCACGATCCCTATCTCGCATCCCATTTTCCTGACTTCCTTTATCTCCTTTGCGATTGAGATGAGCGCATCGGAGTTGATGCCGAAACCGCTCTTTCCCTGCAACGCTTCTCCTGACAGTTTCAGGATGAATCTTTTATATATGGGTTTCATTTTTTCCTCGGGAAAAGTATTTCTCTCTTGTTCGTTTTTAGCCGGTCCGGGAGTTTTTCGCCGGCAGAGGCAAGGCTCTTCTCACACGGGTTGCCTTCCAGCCCCAGGATATTCCAGATTTTCAAGGAAGTTGAAGGAATAAAGGGCGCCAGCATCAACGCGGCATCCCTGATTCCGTGAACGACGTTATGAAGCACTCCGTTGACGTCACCGCATCCTTCGCGCCACGGCGCTTTCTCGTCAAGGTACTTGTTCAGGAAGGAGACCAGGCTCCAGATTTCTTCCAGTGCTTCCGAGAAAGCCAGGCTCCGGATCTTCTCAGAACAGTTCTTCTGCACGGAACCGGTCAATTCGGCCAGCTGACCTTCAAGCGGCGCGGAATTTACCGTACCGGACAGCTTTGTCTCCACAAGGTTTACCGTGCGGTTGACGAGGTTGCCGAGGTCATTAACCAGGTCGCTGTTGTATCTTTTCTTGAAGGTCTCATCGGAGTATTCCCCGTCCATCCCGAAAGGAATCTCTCTTAACACGAAAAACCTGAATGCATCAATGCCGTATTCAGCGATAAGCTTCTGCGGGGATACCGCATTACCCTTTGACTTTGAGATCTTGTCTTTCCCGGATATCCACCAGCCGTGTGCGAATATCTTCTCCGGGAGAGGGAGATCCAGCGCCATGAGTATACCGGGCCATATCACGTCGTGAAATCGTATGATGTCCTTGCCTATAAGCTGGACGTCTGCAGGCCAGTAGGTGTTGAACTGGTTTTCGTCATGGAGGTATCCCACCCCGCTCAAATAATTCAGCAGGGCGTCAAACCATACGTACACCGTATATTTTTCCGGTGTCGGGGAGGCAATGCCCCACTCAACGTTTTTCCTGGTTATGCTCACGTCATTCAGCCCGCTCTTAATGAAGTTCAGAACTTCATTCTTCCTGAAATCAGGCTTCACGAAATCGTGCGTTTCTATGTATTTCTGAAGCCTGTCCGCGTATTTGGATATGCGGAAGAAATAGGACGGCTCGGAGATCCTGCTCATGGGCCTGCCGCAGTCCGGGCACAGCGGATTGCTCTCGTCTTCGGGCACCAGGTAGCTTTCGCAGGGCACGCAGTAGAAGCCGGAATACTCGCCCCTGTACAGGTCGCCATTTTCCAGCAATTTGCCAAAAACCTTCTGCACCATCTCCGTATGAATTTGTTCGGTCGTTCTTATAAATCTGGTATAGGAGATGTCCATGTCCTTCCACAGCCTTCTGTATATCCCGGAGTTTTTGTCGGCAAGCTCTGCCGGAGTTGTGCCCTGTTTCTTCGCCGCCTCGGCTATTTTCTGCCCGTGTTCGTCAGTGCCCGTGAGGAAGAAGACGTCTGCGCCGGACATCCTGTAGAATCTTGCGAGCGTGTCGGCCGCAATGGTGGTGTAGGTATGCCCTATGTGCGGTTCGGCATTTATGTAATAAAGGGGCGTCGTTACGTAGAACTTCATTTTATCGTTTTTTCCTTCTTGTACATGTCGTCTTCATAGCCGAGACAGCAGAGGAGTCTTCCGCACTGTCCCGTGATTTTATTGATGTCAAGGGGCAGTTTCTGGTTCTTCACCATGCGCATCGTCACCGAGTCAAACTTCTTCAGAAACTGCGAGCAGCACAGCGGGCATCCGCAGACGCCGTAACCGCCCTTTATTTTGGCCTCGTCCCGCAGCCCTATCTGCCGCATTTCAATGCGGCAGTTGAAAATCTTGGCAAGTTCCTTCACCAGATTGCGGAAGTCAATCCTCTCTTCGGCCCAGTAGTAAAACGTTATTCTCGTCTTGTCAAACGAATACTCGGCGTCAACCAGCTTCATGTTGAGCTTGTAAGCGGTAATCTTCTCCTTGCAGATGGCAAGGCACTCGGTTTTCCTTCGCCGGTTTTCCTTTATAATCTCAATGTCTCTTTCGGTGAGTTTTCTTACCACCTTGCCTGATAGGGTCGTCAGCAGCGATTTCCCTTCGCTGATCTTGTAAACTTTCCCGTAGTCAACGGTTCCCTGCGCCAGCTCAACGATGCACAGGTCCCCTTTCTTCAGCTCAACGTTCTGGGGAACCCTGAACTGCTGGGGTTTGTCGGTCTTGCGTATCTCTACTTCTGCGATTCTATCCATTTTCTGTATTCTTCCACGAGTTTTCCTTCTTCTTCTGAGACTCCAGGAAGTCCTTCGCTTATCTCGTAATAACGTCTGAAGTTCTTTTCGTCTCCGATTTTCTTGTAGAAAAGCGCGGCTTCCATATTATACTGTTTTTTGTTGGGGTACGTCTCCAGCATGCCCAGGTACATGAGTTCGGCCGATTTCATCCGTCCAGAATCTTCATAGAGAAAAGCAAGTTTCCTGTAAACCGAGGTGGAACGGGGATTCAACAGCAGCGCACATCTATAGGAATCTTCTGCCGTTTTCCTGTAGGACGGTTCTCTGGTTACTGAAAACAGATTGTAGAAGATATCTCCTTTTGCGATATACACCTCAAAATTATCCGGATACAGGCGTATGGCCTTTTCAATGTAATAAAGGCTATTGTTTATATTCTTTTCTCTCTGCGCGTTAGAGAGATTTCTCTCTGAAGAGACGTATCTCAAGTATCCTGTTACCGTGAAAAGAACTGCAATCATGATAAGGCAATTGAGCCATCTTGTCAAAACCGGCGAGACGGGTAAAGTACCTTTTTGTTTCCTTGCCGACTGGGGGAGAGGAGTGGGGTTAGGAGTACTGTTCTTTGCGTTTTCCGCTCCCAGCCCCGCGGAGACGAAAAACAACACCGCCACCGAAGGATTTATAAAATTGAAATCAACAAGGTTGTGCAGCAGGAAGGCAAGGAATGAGAATGCGAGCCCCCGGAAAAACGGCGATGTCCCTGAAATCCCGAACAGCCCGGTGGACACGGTGATCAGGAATCCAAACAGGAAAATTGTGCCTGCCATGCCTGTTTCGGACAGCGTGGCAAAAAATATGGAGTGTGGGTGTTTTGCCTCCATTCCTCCCGGCGGCTTGAACTTCGGGTAGTGATACCGGTAATTTTCAGGCCCCACACCCGTTACCGGGTTTTCGCTGAAAACGCCCATGGAGGATTTCCAGTAGGTTATCCTGTCCGCAAAAGAGCTCATCTTGGGCAGTTTTCCCACATGGTATCCAGCCAGCAGCAACAGGACTTCAAAAATGATGAGGCAGGAAAGCACGGTTCGGAACCTCTTTGAGTTTCCCATAACGAGGGATGAAAGCATTACCTGTGCCACGAAGAGAAATATAAAAAAACCACCTTCAGAACCTGTGAGGTAAAGGTTATAAAGAGAGAGTAAGAACACAGCGCCGCACAGTACTTTGAGCTGAAGCCTGTCCCCTGAAAGAAGGGGGAAAAAGGATATGGGGATCAGAAAAAGCAGGAAAGAGGCAAACACGTTGGGATAAACGAAGGTTGAAAATATGCGGTCGCTGTTCAGCCTGTTAATGTAGGTCGGGGACATGGATCTCAAGAGTTCAGGCCGGGCATATACGTATTGTTTCGTTTCCTCAAGCCCCCAGAAGTGCTGGTATAAACCGTACAGAACTATTAACAATCCGGTGAAGAGAATGATGTGAAAGACAACCTTCCTGTCTTTTTCCGTGAAATTCCGTGCTATAAGGATGAAGATACACCAGTAGGCAAGTATCTGGGCGTTGGAGATGATGCCCGTGCCTTTTATGTGCGCAAGTCCCGTGGATATTGCGGAGAAAAGAAAGAAAAGGAGTAGGAGCGTTTCCTCCCTGCCGTAGGAACTTTTCAGCCGGTCGGCAGTTAGCTGGACTATGACAAGGATGAAGAAATATACGTTCCAGAAGAGATTGAATCCCGGATAGCTCATCCCGTCCACAAAGAACCTGAAGAAAAGGAAAACGAATATGCTGGAAACAACAAATATTCTCCCGGCGCTAAACCCTTGCTTCCGTACTGTTCCCTGTTCCTTTTCCTTGTTCTTTTTCATTTAGTGAACCTGTGATATCGGCAAGGCTCTTTCCGTTCTTTGCCAGGAAATCATTCAGTGTATCGTATATCTCATCCATCAGCGCCGGGTTGGAAAAAAAGCCGCTTCCTGCGCCCACGGCGGTTGCTCCAGCCAGCATGTATTCCAGAGCGTCCCTTCCGGTAGTTATCCCGCCTATCCCTATGATCGGTATGCGGGATTTTCTGTAAACGTCATAGACCGCCCGTAATCCTATGGGTTTTATCGGGGGTCCCGACAGTCCGCCTTCTATTATGCGCATGCCGGCCGTGTCCACTGCCAGCGCCCTGACGGTGTTTATCATGCTCAAACCGTCTGCCCCGGCCTGTTCCGCCGCAGCGGCTATGGCGGTTATATCCGTGACGCTCGGCGACAGTTTTGCTATCAGCGGGACTTTACCGCATAACTTCTTCGCTGTCTCCACAAATATTCCTGTCATCTCCGGGGACTGCGAAACCATGGGCTTGTCCCTGTCAACGTTGGGACACGAAAGGTTGAGTTCTATCGCGTCAAAGCGGTCTTTCTCCTCCATCAGGATTCCGGTAACCTCCGAGATTTCATTCAGGTTCTTACCCATGATGCTTATGATTATCTTCGCCCCGTGCGTTCTTATTGCAGGCATCTTGTCTTGTATGAAATCTCTCACGCCGGGATTCTGAAGTCCGACGGAGTTTATCATGCCCGACGCGGTCTCCCACACCCTGGGCTGGGAATTTCCCTTGCGAGGCTCCAGTGACAGGGTCTTTGTGACTATCGCGCCCAGCTTCCCGTAATTGACATAATCAAGGCCGACCTCCCCGTAGCCGAAGACGCCGCTCACCATGACTATGGGGGACTCCATGCGCAGTCCCCCGATTCGCACTTCCAGCCTGTTCATTCCCATTTTATTTTGTTCGTATTGAAAACAGGCCCTTCCATGCAGACCCTCTTATATTCCCATCCTGTGTCGGTCTTGATCTTCGTGACGCACGTGTAGCAGAGTCCGGTTCCGCAGGCCATCCTGTTTTCCATTGAAACGAATGCCGGTATGCCGTATTTCTCCGATAACCTGTTGATTTCTTTAAGCAGTCCGTAAGGACCCCCGCTGAAGAGCACGTCCGGTTTGCCGTCTTTCTTTATGCAGGTTTCAACGGCCGCATTGAGAAGTCCCTTCTGCCCGTAACTTCCGTCCTCCGTGGTGAAGATGCAGTTGACGCCGAACGGCAGAACGTCAAAGGCTATTTCCTCCCTGTTTCTTGCTCCGTAGAAGAAGGCAACGCTCACGCCGTTCTTCAGCAGGGTCTCCGTCAGGAAAACAAGAGGGGCGATCCCCGTGCCGCCTCCGGCAAGAAAGGCGTTTTTCCATTCTTTCTTAACCTGGAATCCCTTTCCGAGAGGACCTATCACATTGAACTTGTCGCCTTCTTTCGCTCTGCTTAACAGGTTCGTTCCTTCCCCGACGACCTTGAAGAGGATTGTGAAGATGTTATCTTTATGGCTGGCGATGGAAAACGGCCTTCTCAGAAACAGGTTGTCTACCTTGATATGGATGAACTGCCCGGGCACCGGCGGCCTGGCAAACGAGCCTTCAAGCTTCATACTGTATAATTGTCCGGTCAGCCGGGTGATGCCTGCTATCCTGAAATCTTTTGCTTCCATCTCTCTTATATATTATCATATTGCGTCTGTTACCGTAAATTACCCGTAGCAGTCACTACACAAAGGAGATATGACAATGAAAGCGAACATAGCGGTTATCGGATGCGGAGGGATAGCCGGCGCCCATATGGCGTACCTGGCGCAGTTGAAGAATGTGAAATTTGCCGCGATGTGCGACATAGACAAGGGCAGGGCGGAGAAGGCAGCCGCCACCTACGGAGGCAAGATCTATACCGATTTTGAGAAAATGCTTGACGAAATAAAACTTGATGCCTGCTTCATATGCGTTCCGCCTTTCGCCCACAAGGGCCAGGAGGAGGCGTGCATAGAGAGAAAAATCCCGTTTTTCGTGGAAAAGCCCCTGCATTTGGACATGGACAAGGCAGACGCTATCGCAAAAAAGGTGCAGTCGGCAAAACTCATCACCTCTGCCGGTTACGTCCTGCGGTACTTTGACGTTGTGGACATGGCAAGAGAGGTACTGGCAAAGGAAAAGATTGGTGCCGCGCTCGGCAGGTATTACGGCGGCGTACCCGGAGCGGGTAAAGCGTGGTACAGCAAGAAATCCCTTTCCGGCGGCCAGCTGATAGAACAGTCCACCCATACCGTTGACATGATGAGATACCTTATCGGAGACGTGGAAGAGGTCTTCGCGTACAAGTTTGAAGGTATAAACAAAAAGCTATACGAGCAATACGACGTGGAAGATGTCTCCGCAACACTGGTCAGATTCAAGAACGGCTGCATCGGCAACCTTACCTGCACCTGGCTCTGGAGCGGATTCAACAGCGGCGTGGACGTGATAGGCAAGGGCATCATGCTGGGCTACGCGGGAAACACCCTTACCATAGACAGGGGCAACAAAAAGGTTATCCACACGTCATCCATTGCTCCCATGCTGGAGGAGGACAGGGCATTCATAAGGGCCGTGGTGAAGAATGACCAGTCTCTCGTGAAATCAGACTATGCCGACGCTCTGAAGAGCCTGAAGGTCTCCTTCGCCGCCTACACCTCCATGCAGACCGGTAAACCCGTGCAGCTCTGATTCCTCTTGGTGTAGTTTTTTGGGGGAAGGTCATCTCATACACAATATTCACCTTTGAGCCTGTAATAATATTTGACAAGAATAGCACGGATACTATAATAGCCGTATATACGTTCTAATCAAGCATGGTGACCAGGGAAAGGGATACGAGTGTCTGTAGCATGTTGAAAAGAAACCTAATTTTTTTGAACTGTCGTAAAACAGTTAAACCAGGGGAATTATGATAGTCGTGTCCAAAATATTTCTCTTGATGGGAATAATGTGGGTTTGTGCAACCGGAAATGCGGCAGTTGCTATTTCCGATATTTACGTACATCCCATGCTTGGGCTTGATACAAACTCTGGCACAAATGAAAAACCGCTCAAAACGATTTCCGCAGCCTTGGCTCTCCTGCCGGATGTTATTCAACAACATGTCGTTATTCACCTTGGGGCCGGAGAATATAATACAACCGGTGGTGTTAATATGCCCGAGAACAACCTGATATTGGACCGGCAGATGCATCGTAGCAGTGCATCTATTTTTGATGTCAGTGTGACCTTTGCGGGAGAAAATAATAGTTTCACCAAGCCGGCTGATAAAGGACAAATTATATTGAACTGGCCATTCACACCTTTGATTGTTGTAAAAAACGGCATCTGGAAATTTCAAAATCTTCAAATTGGCAATCGTGACTATCCGGGTTCCCAGGAAGGAATCAGGGTTTTTGGCACCGGCAGCGAAGTCCATCTTAACGATGTCCGAATCCGCACAGGCAGTCTGTCTGGTAGCGGAATATGCGCTTCAAGGGGTGGTGTAGTCCTGTTATATGGTACGATTGAAATGAATGAAGACCTGCCCAATAGACAGACGGAGGCATCATTCTGCGGTATCATGGCGGACTATGGTGGAATTGTGAAATGGCAGGATTCAAACGGATGTCTTTCCATGGGGAATGGTTCTCTCTCCGCCAGTTATTTCGGTATCATAGAACTTGGTTGCAAAAAAGTCATGATTACATCCTGGGGCGGGCAGTCAAACTGTCTCGCCATCAATAATTCGGGAAGGATAGATATGCATGGAACTGAAATAACGTTGACAGCCAAAATGCAGAGCAATGCGGTTATTGGATTGGAAGACGACGGGCATATTCTGGCAGAAGGTGCCCAAATAATCGTTGAGACACAGTCTGATTTTCCGGCTAGCATTGTTCTGCAAAAATCAAGTACACTTTATGGTGGTCCTATAAAAGTGGCAGGTCCCAGCAAATGCAGTATTTACACGATGAGCGGTTCCAATCTTGTATCTAGTATAATCGGAGAGATACAGGATTTATCGGCAGACACAGGCAGTTACCTGAATGTGTATCATAAAGGCAGCGTGGTAAATGTATCACAATCTCGCGGAGGGATTGTTGTGGCAGAACCTTTCTAATTGAATGGTCTAAGGGCGATGTATTTCTTAAGTCGAATGTCAAATCACAGCCGGGCGGTTCTTGTGTTTTTACCAATACTGATTTTTACTGTATCGTTGTTCAGATGCTAATGGCGAAGAATGACGAAAAGAGTCTGTTGAAAACTGTTGAAGTCGGCAAGTGGGTGGAACTGTTGAAGATCAAGAGAGAGGAAACATACCAAGCTGCTAAAGAGAGAATTTCTTGTAAATCCGTCGGGACTTCTGATATTCTTTGAAAAAAACAGCTGGTGAATGTTTCACAAGTGGTTGTGAAATGAAACTGTCAGTTAGATATAAGTGGGTTCTTCTGTTGGCGCTCTGTTCCATCGACGCAAACGCTCTTGAAGACAGGGTAATTCTTCAGGTTCCTTTCTTTGCAATGGCAAGACCCAATTACTGCGGGGAGGCCTGTCTTCAAATGATAGCGGGATATTACGGAAAACCGGTTTCGCAGGAATATGTCCATGATGTAATGGCGGGACTGGCAGGCAGGGACAGGGGAATTTATTGGACGGAAGATCTTGAGAAAACAATGAAGAAAATGCAAATACTTTTTCGGGGAGGGTACAGGAAAGTAAGTGATACCGCAGATTACACCGACGATATCCAATGGCTTGTTCAGTCGGTCGGCAAAGGTGAACCGGTACTCATTGGCATTATTTCTCTCCCCGGTGTCTCAAACAAGGTCGACGTGAATTCCGAAATCTTTAACCATTTCGTTCTCTTTGTGGGCTATGACTTGCGAAAAAAAGTCATTTACCTACACGATCCCGGCAGCATTCCCCTCCAGGAAATGTCCTTTATAGAGTTTTGTGCACATAGGAAAAACAGTTCGAACGAGGTCTATTCTCTGAATATCCAGGGAATAAAATGAAGGGAAGAAGGAAGTCACGATAGAGAGAAAAGTGCACTTTTTCTTCTTTTTTCCCCCAACCGTTATCTTCATTTCCAAGCCAAGTGAGTGTTTTAGGATGAATTTTCACTGGTGGGACTTAGGATCCTATGGCGGGTATAGGGGGTGTGGTTAGGGGTAGTGGTATAACGGAGGTGATGGAGATAGCTGCCTGCGTGGTGGCCGGGTATGTGCTGGGATGGTAGTCTGATTAAATCTTGACTTTGTCCAACAGGTTTATCAGTGCAGGTATGTCTTCTCTGACGGTTTTCCAGACAATTTCCATATCTACGTCAAAATAACCATGGATAAGACGGTCACGAATGCCCGTCATTTCTTTCCATGGTATATCCGGATATTCTTCTTTTGTTTTAATAGAAACACCTTTTGCTGCTTCACCTATAATTTCCAGAAGTCTCACGATGGAGAGACTTAACATTCTGTCAGAATCAAGGTCTTTCCTATCGCGATTTTCCAGAAACTGCACGGCTTCTCTAGAGGCATCAAGAATATGTTTGACTCGTATCAGGTCATCCTTTGACATAGCATACCTCGGATTCGTTTTTGACTTCTTCTCTGAAGTATCTGCTTAAATCTTCCGGCGTCCGCAGGTCAATTTTTCTGCCATTTAAAAAAGAGGATAATTCTTCTTCCATATAAAGTAATTTGAAATACCCCGGGGTGAAGCCCTGCTCAAATTCAACAAGGATATCTATGTCGCTTTCAGGAGTAAAATCGTCTCCTGTTGCTGAACCGAAAAAGGATAATCGGTTGATATGATTTCGCACACAGAATTCTTTAATCTTTTCCTTAGGTATCAAAATTGCCTTGTTCATTGTTAAATATTTTACCACATTATCCGGGCAATAGAAATGTCAAATACTTTGTGTCAGAGCAGTATGTGGTTGACGGGGGGAGGGGCGCGGAGGTATAACGGTTGAGATGGAAACAGCGGCCTCTGAAAGCTGATTCTCTGTGCAGCGTCACCGTTGTTCCGGGAGGTGCAAATGAGTGAAAAAAATCTGATTGAGCGCATGATAGAAGTGGGGCTGGGCATGGCTGCTTACAGCGAAGAGAAATTGTCAAAATTTGTTCAAGAGATTACGGAACACGCCGAGGAGAAACGAAAGGAAATCCCGGAAATGAAGAAGGAATTGAAAAAGAATGTCGCCGCTTTTCAAGAGGAATTCGCGAAACGGGTGCAGAAAGAAGTGAGATTTGCATTAAAAAAAATGCACGTGGCAAGCACCGAGGATATTGCGTTTCTCCAGAGAAGAATCAAGGAACTTGAGAAAAAGGCAGGTATTAAAAAAGCGGCAAAATGATTGGAAGCGGTCCGGCCGCTGAATTTCGCTCCTGATATAAACATGCTCCCGATAAGAAGCTGGGGCCGATTACGGCAGGTAATAGTCGTCGCAACTCGTTGCGGATTGAGTTATCTTACGGATAGACTTTCCGCAAAACCGCCATTGAGATATTTCTTTTATAGACGCCGGCTGAATGAACCTCCCCTTCACATTGTCGCTGAAAAGGTTGTCAATGCCATGGAATTGCTGGGCCCGACGTATGTCAAACTGGGACAGTTTCTAAGCACACGATCGGATATACTCCCTCCAGCTTTTATTAACACATTGAGCCGCCTGTATAAGGACGTCGCCCCAATATCGTTTGAGGATATCCGAACGGTAATTTCTGAAGAGTTCAATCAGCCTTTGGAAAATCTGTACGACGAATTTTCTTCGGTACCGAGAGCGGCTGCTTCCCTGGCACAGGTGCATGCCGCAAAACTGAAAAACGGAGAACCGGTCGCGGTAAAGATCCAGCGTCCTGGAATCGCGAAGATAATCCGCGCAGACATGGAAATCCTGGAAGAGCTGGCGTCACTCGTAAATCGCCGGATTCCCGAAGCCAGGATTTTCCGTCCGGAAGAACTTGTAAAAGAATTTGGATACCAGCTGAATAGAGAGCTTGATTTTCAATTGGAGGCAATGCGGATAGAGAGATTCAGGACGCATTTCAGCAATAATCCGGATGTCTATCTGCCGAGAGTCTTCTGGGATTACAGCACCAGCAGAGTGCTGACCATGGAATTAGTGGAAGGCGTGCCGTTATTTCCCGGAAAATTGGAGAAATCGGAAATATCTTCTGCGGAAATCGCCAGGCGTATATTTGAGACTTTTCTCAAGGAAGTGCTTGATTTCGGAATGTTTCACGCAGACCCGCATCCCGGCAATATCTGTGTTCTCGACAAGCAGATATGTCTTCTGGATTTCGGGCAGGTAGGAATCCTTCATGAAACCGACAGGGATATTCTGTTTGACGTTATTTTCAGTCTGATTAACGATGATATAGATTCTTTGATGGCGGCATTTTACCGTTTCAAATTGATTTCTTCCGATATCAACGAGCGCCTTTTCCGGCGTGATATTACCGACCTATTTGAAAGATATAAATCACTGCCTGCGCGGAGAGTGCAATTGGGACAGTTCATTATTGACAGCATCAGGATTTGCCGTAACTTTGATATTTCTTTTCCTCCCGATATGGCGCTGTTGGGGAAATCTTTGCTCATGGTTGAGAGCATGGCTGGAAGTCTTGACCCCCAATTTGAGCCAATCAAATACGCCGGCCCGGTGGTCAGGGAAATAAGGAAGAAACATTTTGAACCGGATTACCTATCAAAGAAATTAAGGCGCAAGGCACGACTTGCGGGCCAGGGTTTAGCCGAATTGCCGGGTCTTATGTTCTCAATTGCGCGCAAAGCGGAAAGCGGTCGTTTCAAGATACATTTTCTTCATGAGGGCCTGGAGGGCAGCACCCGGGAACTTGAGCGCTCTCTTAACCGGCTTGCCCTGGCGCTGATCATTTCGGCGGTTATAATCTGCGTAACTATCATAACTGTTCGCTTGCTTGGCTCTTAAGCCACAGCCGGATATTCCAGGATGTTGTCAAACGATCATACTTAACCATCAGATAAACTAAGATCAAGAAACATGAGTATTCAATGGCATGATGATTGCAGTTGACCGGGGCGGGAGACAGGAGGTATAACGGGGGTGATGGAGATAGCTGCCTGCGTGGTGGCCGGGTATGTGCTGGGGAGTGTGTCTTTTGCATACCTGCTCACACTGTTCCTGACTGGACAGGATATAAGGGAAATAGGAACGAAGAACTCCGGTGCCGCGAACGTGGCAAGAAGCATAGGGAAGAAGTGGGGCATTCTGGTCTGGGCGGGGGATACCGTAAAGGGCATGGTTCCCATGGCCTTTGCGAGAAACCTGGGCATCACAAATATAATTCTCCTCACGCTCATCGGGCTGTCTGCCGTGGCCGGGCACTGCTGGTCAATTTTCCTGCGGTTCAGGGGAGGCAAGGGGGCAGCGACTACCGGAGGGATAGTTCTGTTTCTCATGCCTCTACTTTTTCCGCTCGTGATAATCCTGTGGTTTATCGCACAGAAGATAAATCCGCGTTCACCAAGGGTCCTTCTTACGTGTACGGTCTTCTATTTTATCTGTCTGTATATTGAGTACGGATTGAGGGTTGACAGGGCGCTCTTTGTTCAGACGGCAGTATCCACGATTATGTTAATCCTGTCCGCGTTCGTGATAAATCCGGGGATGGTAAGGGAGATCAGGAGAGCACCCTCACCCTGATCCTCTCCCCTCAAGGGAGAGGGAAGGAAGTAGGGAGTTGAAGACGAAAAAATGACGATGTGGAAAAGGAAGACGTACCGGATGGTGATGGGCTCAATTTTTCCGGTTGCATACCTTGCGGCCGGAAACCGCGGCTTCCCCCTGGCAATCTCGTTCTTCTTTCTCCTCCTGCTTACCCTTCTTGAATACGAAAGATGGAGGCATCCCGGGGTATGGCAGTATATCCTCAATAAATCCAGGGGGATATTCAAGAACCGTCCGGGCATGCTCACCGGGGATACCTGCTTCATGCTGGCGGTGCTTCTAATACTTGTGTTCTTCCGTAAGGAGATTGCCGTTGCCGCCATGTTCTTTCTTGTTTTCGGCGATGCCGGAAGCGGTATCATCGGGACGAGGTACGGAAGGACGAAGATATTTCACGGCAAGACGGTTGAAGGGCTTGCCGGAGGATTGCTGTTCAACGCGGTAATTGCAGTGATTATCTTCCCTCTGTTGAATGTGCCGTTCCTGCTGTTGATGGCAGGGGCGGTGACGGCGTCTCTCGTTGAAATCCTGCCGTTGCCTGTTGACGATAACCTGTCGGTGGGACTTTCTTCCGCGCTGGTGATGTTGTTGTGTTCGTTGTGAAGTGGGCTTAAGGGGTGCGGAAGCGTTTGCTTAGCCAGGTAAACCACTGTTCCGGATGCTGTCTCACGTAGTGTTCAACCCTCTGCATGAAGAAGGCGGTGTTTACCTGTATGTCCTGCGCGGCATTGCCCGTTCTCTGTATGGGGTAGGGGCCTTCCACGATTATCTTCTGCTTCCCGTCTTTCATGCGGTAGGTGAAAAGGCCGACGACCGGGCAGTTGCATTTTCTCGCGAAGGTGGCGGCGCCCGGGGGGGAGAAGACTTTCTTGTTGAAGAACGCTACCTCGACACCGCTTCTGGTGTGCTGGTCTATGTAGAAACCGAGGACTCCGTTGCCCGCAAGCCATTTCAGGGATTCTTTTATGGCTTTCTTCATGTCAACGACGTATATCAGGGGGACGTTGACACTGCCGATGAGTCTCTTGAAGAACCTTGCCAGGTGGTCGCCGGAGGGCGGTCTTGAGAAGTAGGTCACCGGCAGTCCTTTCTTCGTCAGTACCGCCTGGAGCTTGGGGAAGTTGCCCATGTGGGGGCATATTGCCACCACACCTTTTCCCTGCTTCAGGGCGGTCTTCAGATTTTCTTCTCCTTCAATGACGGTCGTGTCCAGCAGTTGTTGGTCGGTTAGCTTGCCTATCTGTATGGTCTCGCACAGGTCAAGAACGATTGATACGAAAATCTCCCTGCATATCCTGATTTTCTCTTCACGGCTCATGCCGTCTCCGTAGGCGATGTCCAGGTTTTTCAGTATCAACTTCCTGTTTTTTCTCATTGTTCCGAATGTCATAAGGCCCGTTATCCTGGCAAAGACGGGATAGAAAACGGCGGGCATGAGCCTGATCTTATAATAGTTGAGGACAAAAAACAGGAATATGATGAAGTGCAATATCCCCTTTTGAATCCTCTTCCCCCTGCTTCTTTTTTTCGCCATGGTACCTGCGGTTCCTTTATTTATTGGCCAGCATTTATTATAATATGAATGCGTCATCTTTGAAACTTTATCAATTTCCCCGGGATAGTAATCAAAATGAGAAAACTGCTGGTATTCCCGTTCAGATTCAGAAACAAGACCGAGGCGCTTCTCTCGGAGTCCGTCAAGGGATTTCCGCCGGACATGCTCTACGTGGCGCCGCACATGAGCAAGGTCAGGGATTTCAAGATGCGGTACCACGGATTCTTTCCGGAAAGCCCGCTACTGCCGGCAGCTCACACCATAAGAACCCTTGCTGCCGGGCTCATTGACAGGTACTCGGAAAGGAGAATCATATCCGAGGTGGAAAAATACGTGACGCTCCTCCAGATACTCAAGGAGAAGAAACACGACAACAGGTTCAGGCATACCCTGCCGGGCATTGCACTGGCAATCTCGCAGTTCATAAAAGACGTGAAGATTTCCACGTCTGGAGAGATCTCTTTTGAGAAGATCCGGAACAGCGTCAGTGAATACGGATGGAAATTTGACTACAACCTTTCGCTCCTGCTTTTTGCCCTTGAGGTGACGGAAGACTATGAGACGTTCCTGGAGAAAGAGAAGCTGATGGACATGGAGGATATCTACGGGGCGGCATCGGGATACGCAGGCGAGCTGAAGTTCAGAAAGGCCGTTTTTGAGGGGTTCAGCGAGATTCCGCCGTATCAGCAGGGATTCGTGAAAGGGCTGGTTGAGAAAACTCCGGAGGTCTGTTTCTCCTTCTGTCATGATGAAGGAGCCTCGGTGGACGTCAGGGAACTGATACTTGAAAAGTCCCTTTCGTGGCTGAAGGGCCTGTGCCGGTGGGAAGAGAGGAGGTTTGAAGCCGGGGACAGGGAAAACAGGATAGAGTGCTGCAATTTTTCGTCGCAGCCGGAAGAGGTGAAAGGAATAGCGGAGATAATCCGGCGATACGTTGTGGAAAAACCTGATGCCACGCTCAACGATGTTATGACGGTTTTTCCGAGCATGCCTTCGTACAGGCCGGTTGTCCAGAGGATCTTCAGGCGCTGCGGCATTCCCTGCGAGATACTCCCGGGCTATTCCCTGTCAAAGAATTCTTCAATTTCAGCCCTGCAGGAGATTTTCGCCTTCCGCGATACTTACGAATGGGATGCGTTGATGAACATAATCATGAGCCCGCACCTTCGCAGTATTGATTTCGGGGAGTCGGAGAAGTTTTCCGAGAGCTCAAGAAACGATTTTGCCAGAACAGGGTTCCTCATGGATAACTTCCTCTCCGCTCAGGGAAAGAATTTCACCATCATGAAGGCCCTTACCGGGAAAACCGGGGACAAACCGAGAACCCTCAAGTCATGGGTCAGGGATGTTGAGACCTGCACGGAGAAACTGGGCTGGGACCCGGGTATCCCTGAAGTGAAGCTCTCCTTTGAGAAGGTAATGCACGAGATGAAGAAGAAAGCGTTTTTTACGTCGGAAGAGTTCGTGAACGTACTGAACAGGGCTTTTGAGCTGGTTGAGGTGGACGAGGGAAAAGGTTCGGGCGTCAAGGTGAGCGGGGTACAGGAAAGCGTCGGACTGGAGAAGCGGCTTTGCATCGTTGGCGGGGCTACAGAGGAAAATATACCGGGTGCGCCCTCGCTGGAGGAGGTTTTCATACCCGATACACTGAAGAAACAGCTGGGTTTCACGGATTACGGTTTGAGAATAGCCCGCGAACGCCTTGACCTGTACCGGCTTAAGAACGAGAACGAAACCGTTGTTTTCACGTATCCTTCAAAGGTGGGGAGAGAAAACCGGATGAAGTCCATCTTCCTTTTCGGGTACGAAGAGTCGGTTGTCAGGGAAGAGGAGTTTATACCCGAGGGGAAAGAATTCTTCAGTTTCCGGTTCTCCGGGGAGAAGTTCAGGAAGAAGTTTGTTGTTGACGGGAAACTGGAAATCAGTGTTACTCAACTGGAAATTCTCATGAAGTGCCCGTACAGGTTCTACCTGCAGTTTGTTGAGAAGCTGAAACCCTACCGGCCGCCTGAAATAGACGAGGCGCCGGACCTGTGGGGCACCATCATTCACAGTGTGATGCGGAAGATTTTCTTCGGACATAAGGGCAGGTCAATGGACGGGGAAGAGGTTGAAGCGCTCAAAGACGACTTCAGGGGCGAGGTGAGAAAAGGCATCAGACAGCTTTTCAAAGAGGGGGCAATATCTGCTTTCTACAGGGACGTGCTGGCTTTGCGGTCGGAAGAGGTGTGCGCGAAATTCGCCTCAATCATTGAAGAGCACCGGGGCTGCACCTTCGTTGACGCAGAATATGAGATATCCGTTGAGCTTCCGTCACTGCGGCTCAAGGGCAAGATAGACAGGATTGAGAAGGCGCCCTCCGGCGAACTCAATATCATAGACATAAAGACCGGAACGTCCGTGCCTCCATCATATACCGAAGATGATTTCTTTAAGAAGTTCAACATGCAGGTGCCGCTCTACGTGTGGATGTACGGAAAAAGGCTTAAGACGGATGCGGTGAGCGGCAGCATATGGCGCTTTGATTTCCTGGAAGAAAAGGCCGGGGGAAACGAGAAGTTCTACGGCAGGAAGAAACTGGGATACCTTGAAAGGATAGAGGATTTTCTTGAGAACGCTGCGGGAGAATATTTGAAAGGGAAGGAAAGTTTCACGGCGGAGAACCCGTCAGCGTGCTTCAACTGCCAGTACAAGGGGGCATGTCCTTATGAAAAAGCCTGACTTCAGGGCGGTAATCATAGAGGCGTCAGCGGGGACCGGCAAGACGAGCCGCATAACGGGAGAGTTCACCGGTATCCTTGACAAAAATAATCCCGCACCCATGATGCGGAAAATCCTCGCGATGACATTTTCCGAGAAGGCCGCGGTGGAAATGAAGATGCGGGTGCTGGAGAAGATATACGCCGGGATATATCCCGGGCTTACCGAGACCGGGAAGGTTGACGCGGAAAACGCAATGCTCAAACTGCGGATATCCACAATACATTCCTTCTGCCGCATCATGCTGAAAAGGTTTGCGTTCTACACGGGCATGGACCCGTTCTTCACTGTCATAGACGAGAGACAGAGCGACCTGCTCTATTACAGGGCCTTCTACAATTTTCTGAACGGTAGAGACAGCAAAAGGATGCTGTCGGTGTTGAAGGATTTCAAGCTGAATTCCCTCAAGGCTCTTCTCTTTGCCGTCAGGAAGTGTCATCCCTATGCCACCGCGGGTCTTCCGGAAGGCGCGTTTTCAAAGGAGATAAGCGAGCTTTCCCGCCGCATATCCGAAGTCCATTTTAGGATGAAGAAAGAACTTTCAATGCTGGATTTCAACGACCTTGAGATACTGACGTACCGGATGCTTGCGGAATACCCGGAGTCCCTCACGATCCTTGAGGACTTTGACGAGAAGAACAATTATATATTCGTGGACGAGTTCCAGGATACCAACATACTCCAGTGGGAGATTATACACAAGCTCGCGGAAGAGTGGCTCTCCGGCTACGGGGCGAAGGCGGAAAAAGGGGAGTCTTACGGGCTCTTTCTCGTGGGGGACAGGAAGCAGTCAATATACAAGTTCAGGGGTGCTGAAGGCAGTGTCTTTGACGATGCGAGAGCAGTCTTGAGCGATTACTGCAGCGAGGAAAAGCTCTTGAGGAATTACAGGAGCGAACCCTTGATACTGGAGTTCGTCAACAATGTTTTCGGAGACACGTATCCATGGAACGAACAGCCTCTGTCAACCGGGCTTGAAAAGAGGAGTCCGAACAGTATAGAGATAAACCTGGTTGACGGCAGTGAGAATCCGGAAGCGAAAAAGAAAGAGTACGAATGGATTCTCGGCAGGATACTTGAACTTGTGAACCGCAAGAATCCGGTGCGGGACAAGAAGACAGGAGAGCTGCGTCCGATGGAGTTCAGGGATATCGCCATATTGATGAGAAAGAGAGCCGGTAACAATTTCCTAATCCTGGAACGGCAGCTGAAGGAAGCGGCGATACCTTTTGTCATTCTGGGAGGCATCGGGTTCTACAACGAGCCGGAGATAATATTCCTGCTTGCCCTGGTCTTCGCAATTGCCGATCCCACAGACAGGATATCGCTGTGGAATCTGCGTAATTCTGTCTACGGGATAACGGAACAGAAGGTTTATGAATGGAGGCGGAGGCTGGCTTCGGAAGAATTGACGATGACCGTTGAGTTCATCCTGGAGGAGACAGGATACTGGGACGGACTGAGCACACAGCAGAAGGCCAACACCGAGAAGTTCCTCCTGCTGCTTCAGGAATGGGAAGACCTGCCGCTGTACCAGGTGTCAAGGAATTTGAGGACAGTGGCGATTTCTGACGAAGAGGCCAAGGCGGACATTTTTTCGGAACACCAGAATGCCGTCAGGATCCTGACCGTACATAACGCAAAGGGATTGGAATTTCCCGCAGTGTTTCTGATAAACGTTGAGGATGGAAGGGTGATTTTGAAGGATGAAATTCTCTACAGAAGAACATCCGGAGCAGAGTTCCCGTACAAGTTTGTTTTGAGAAGCGAAGCGGATGAGGAATACAGGAATGCCCACAGGAGTATGCTGGAGGAGGAAGAGGAGCGGGTGCTTTACGTCGCCCTCACCCGGGCGCGCCAGTATCTTTTCGTTTCAGGAGTAAAGAACAGGCGCGGCTCCGACAGCGGCCTGTGGTTGAACCGCCTGAAGAAATTTGAAAGTACATTCCCTCCTTCGGATGTGAGATGTTTCACGGGCATGCCTTTTG
Organism: uncultured bacterium; assembly: GCA_964421645.1. Lineage (GTDB taxonomy): Bacteria > Ratteibacteria > UBA8468 > B48-G9 > JAFGKM01 > JAFGKM01. The sequence continues at coordinate 5,249 of CAYQXZ010000002.1, read as the reverse complement.
AGAAGAAGGCGAAGGAGATGAAAACAGGCTTCCCCGGGGATAAAGTTTTTCCGATGCTTACCTCGTATACCCGTGAAAAGGAGCATGAATACTACCGTTTTGAGAGTACCGTTGCCGGGGATACCGCGCACAAGCTCATGTGCGATATATCCGAAGGCAGAATAAAACCGGACAGGCGGGAATACGAAAAAAGGGCGCGTTTCTACCTGGAGAAAACAGGAATTGATGACGCCGGAGAGATACGGGACGTTCTTATGGCTGTATATGAAAATCTTGAGAAAAATACGCGGCTGAAAGCGATTGTTGAAAAACACGCGGAAGGCGAAGCTTTTTCAGAGTTGCCGTTCATTATTGAGCTGGAAAAGGGCAGGATCTATACCGGTGCGATTGACAGGGTTATCCTGAACAGGGAAGAAAATACCTGCTGCATATATGACTATAAGCTGGAGGGCGGCAGCACCGGGCGCCAGGCAGAACAGATGGATATATACGAGAAAGCTGCCAGAAGGATCTTCCCGGACATACCCGCAGTAAAGAGGTTCATCGTTTTTCTCAAGACCGGCGCCCTCCGGGAGATATAGCGTCCCCGGGTTGACGCCTCCCGTAATTATAAGTAAAATATAGGGATACCTGAAATCTAAAATGGATAAGAGGCAAAGGATTGTCGTATACATGTTGCTGGCGGTGCTCATTATCATGGCGGTGTCTCTCCTGGTTATAAAGGAGAGGAACCGGAGGGCTGGTGAGACCGGTGTTTTTGTTTATTTCCTGAACTACGACCAGGGAGAGCAAAAGTCTTACCTCGTTCCCCAGCGCAGAGAGATTGAGAGGACAAACGTCCTGGAAGAAAAAATAAGGCTTGCCATTGAGAGTCTGCTGAAAGGCCTTACGGAAGAGGAAAAAGAGGCAGGTCTGACCAACGCGGTTGCGGAGAACGCCGTTCTGCTCAATGTTACGATTGACGGCGACACGGTATATCTTGACTTTTCCAGGGACATAGAGCAGGGCGGAGGCACGGAGATGATGACGGACCGGCTCGCGCAGATAATATTTACCGCAACGCAGTTCTATCCCGTGACAAAGGTGCAGCTGCTCATAAACGGCAAGACAATCAAGTATTTCAGCGGAGAGGGAATCACTGACGTTGAACATCCGATGGACAGGGATACCTTTCAGTACAGCGTGAGAAAATAAAGGGAGGAAGTAAAAGATGAAGGAAAAGATACATCCGAATTACACGGACTGCAACATTGTGTGCGTCTGCGGCAACATCGTGAAGACCAGGTCAACCAAACCGGAGATAAAGGTGGAAATATGTTCCAACTGCCATCCGTATTTTACCGGAAAACAGAAGCTCGTTGACAGCGCCGGCATGGTGGAAAAATTCAAGAAAAAATATGGAAGCAAATAATGGGAACCAACATTATGCCGTTCTGCTTGAAAAAAAGCTTGATGACGTACGGAAACAATATGAAAGGTACATCAGTGTAATAACCTCCGGAGACAAGAAGTCCCCGGAATTCAAGGATGCCGTTATAAATGTCCGGGGGCTTGAAGAAATAATACTCCTAAAGAAAGCAAGGGATGACCTCAACGGGAAAATAGCGGAGGCGAAAGAGCTTCTTAAGGGCGGAGATGCAGGTATCAGGGAGCTTGCCGAAGAGGAATTGGAATCTCTTGTTCTGGAAAAAACGCAGGCCGAAGAAAAAATCAGGATACTTCTCTTCCCCGAGAAGGCCGAGAACCTGAAAAATGCAATAGTTGAAATACGTGCAGGGATAGGCGGAGAGGAAGCCGCTCTTTTTGCAAGGGATTTATTCCGTATGTACTCCAGGTTCTGCGAGAAGAAGAGTTACGGCATGGATATCTTGAGCACACACGAGTCCACCGCCGGTTTCAAGGAAATCATTTTTCTGGTTAAAGGCAAGGGCGCTTACGGGGATTTGAGATATGAGTCCGGTGTTCACCGCGTACAGAGGGTCCCGGATACCGAGAACTACGGAAGAATACACACCTCTGCGGCCACGGTAGCGGTTTTCCCTGAAACGGAAGAGAAGGAACTGAAGATTGACCCATCGGAGATCAAAATTGACACGTTTCGTTCCTCCGGTGCAGGCGGGCAGAGCGTGAATAAGACCTCGTCCGCGGTGAGAATTACCCACATACCCACTGGGATGGTCATAAGCTGTCAGGACGAGAGGTCACAGATTCAAAACAAGATAAAGGCGATGAAGATCCTGCGGGCACGGCTTCAAGACCTTTACGAATCGGAAAAAAAGAGTAAAATTGATAGTGAAAGAAGGGAATCCGTGAGAACCGGGGACAGGAGCGAGAAGATAAGAACCTACAACTTCCCGCAGAACAGGATTACGGATCACAGGATAGACCTGACCCTCTACAACCTTGACAGGATTATTGAGGGAGACATGAATGAGCTGATAGAACTCTTAAAGGGGCGACTACAATGAAAAGGAACAGATGGCTGATTATTCCCGGGTTTTTTGTGATAATCTGCACGATGGTCTTCCCCGCCGATTACAGGGAGGTCGTCAACAGCGGAGTTATTCTTCTGAAACAGGGAATGCCGGCAGAAGCCGTACGGATTTTTGAAAACGCCAGGAGCATGCAGCCGTCTTCGTCCGAAGCGTACTATTACCTCGGTGAAGCCTATTACAGTATGGGTAAGAGGACAGAGGCGCTGGAGAATTACAACAAGGCGGTTGAACTTCAGGGCTCAAATCCGGACTACTACTATTCCATTGCATTGCTGAACCTGTCTGAAGGGAAAACTGAGGATGCCATCGCAAAGCTTAATAAGGTGATTGAGATTGTCCCCGTATCCATAACAGGGAAGTATGCGCTGAAATTGAAGGAAACTATCAACGCAGACCTTGGAAACAAGGAGATGATACAGAAGTGGCTGCGTATAGAAGATGAAAGGAAGAAACAGCTGGATCTTGAACAGCAGAAGAAGCAGGATACGGGGAAGACGCCAGAAGGTATGCCTCCGGAGTTTGCCGGGATGCCCGGTGAAGAGCAGAAGAAAGAAGAAATAGCAAAGATTCCCATTGAGCAGCTCATGAAACGGATCAGGTTCGGCACGGCAACCGTGAGATTGAAATCTTCTTCAGTCCTGCGTTTGTATGACCAGGCGGAGCTTGTAAAAGTCACCCCGGACATAATAGACCTCACCCAGCTGATCAAGGAACAACCGCCCGTGAGAAAGAATCTCATAAACGCGCTCGGAAAGGCGGCGACCCCGGAAGCGATTACCACAATACTTGACATAATTCAGGACAAGGACGAGTTGTACGACATGAAGATTGTTTCCCTGGACAGTCTCAACAAGATAAAGACCCAGCAGGTTTCCGGGGTGCTCAAGAATATATTGAAGGCGATGGTTGACAAGAGAGAGGCGGAGAGAGCGGCGGCAAAGAAGAACATTGATGAAATAACTGCAAAGCTGGACAGTCTTGCAGCGCGCAAAATAAAGCTGAACATGGATATTGGCCTGGACGGACAGAAGAAGGCGGAGATAGACCAGAAGCTCCAGTTCACCGACGTTCCTCCGGAGTTCCAGATGATGCCTCCGGGCACGACAGCTCCCGGAGTTCAAAAGCCTCTGACCGAGAAAGAAATAACCAAACTGCGAGAAGATGGCCGCAAGATAGACGAATCCATAAAGCAGAAGAATGAAGAGATAGCAAAGATAGACCGTGATTCCACGGATCTTGAGAAACAGAAAGCGAGATACGTGGCGCTGCTGCAGGCAAAGGAAAAGAAAATAACGGATATCACGATGCCCATCAATGTACAGCCGGCAGGACCGTCTCCCGAAGAAATGATGATGCCGGGGATGGAGCAGCAATACACCTACCAGGAGACCGACGAGGACAAGAATGAGGTTGTCTTCGCCCTGCAGGCCATGAGGGTTATCGGCGAGATAAGGGACAAGGAAGGGCTTCCGGTTGTCAAGAGAGGATGGAATGAATACGGAATTGAGAAGGAAAGGATTTACTACCTCCTTACCCTTGGAAGGCTGGGCGATTTTACAGGCATAAAGAACCTTGTAAACAGGCTTAAAGAGGATTATCCGCAGGACATAGCGGAAGAGGTACGCCTGCGTACGGGTATAATAGAGGTCGTTGGTGAATACATAGCGAAGAGACCCGATGTGCAGATGCAGGGACTTATTGAATTTTTAAGCGAAGAAGGTAGTTATCCTGAAATAAGAGGAGCCGCTTCAAGTGTCCTTACGGCAATCGCCAAACCGGCACCGGAGAAAAAGAAGCCTGAAACAGCTAATTGAATCAGGCACCGTTCTTCTTGAGAAACACAAGATTGACCAACCGCGCAGAAATGCCGAGATACTGCTTGCGCATATCCTGCAAAAACCTCTGCACCACATCTATACCTCCTGGGAGGAAACTGTCAGCGCAGACCTTGCGCGAACATACGTGAGTATGCTCAAGAGAAGGGCGGCTCATGTGCCGGTACAATACATCACGGGTGAGGTGGATTTCTTCGGCCGGAAATTTATTGTGAGAAAAGGGGTGCTCATCCCCAGGCCTGAAACGGAAATTCTGGTTGAGAAGACACTTAAACTATATAAAAAATATCTTGAGCCGGCCCGCGTGAAAATACTAGACGTGGGAACCGGATGCGGGAATGTAGCCGTTTCTCTCGCTGCAGAGATTGAGAAATGTTCAGTCGTTGCCACGGACATTTCGTTGAAAGCTTTGAAGCTCTCCTGTCTCAATGCCGTATTGCATAAGGTGGAAAAAAAGATAGAATTCAGACAAGCGAATCTTTTTCCGGCGGAAGGAGACAAGTTCCATATAATTGCAAGCAATCCCCCGTATGTGCCATGCTCTGACATTTCTTCACTTGATGAGGAAGTCAGAAAAGAACCTTTGAGGGCGCTGAACGGAGGCGACGGCGGTACAAGGGTGATAGAGAAAATTCTGAAACGAGCGGATTCTTTCTTATATGCCGGTGGGTTTCTTGTAATGGAAATCGGGTACGGTCAGGCGGAATTTGTCAGGAATTTACACTGCGGCATGAAGTTTCTCACCAGTGAAAAAGACCTCGCCGGTATTGAAAGAGTCGCCGTCTTTTGCAGGTCCTGTGGTTCCCCTTTCCAAGGGGGAAAGGATAAAGGTTGACGTGGATGCAAATGAAGTTGACGGAATCTGCCTAAATGTTACAATTTCCCCCGAGATTAAAAAGAGAGGAAGGTCATGGATAAA
>CAYQXZ010000001.1:7645-46058 GCA_964421645.1 uncultured bacterium | reverse complement strand
TCCTCGTCCTCTTGCAAGGTTACCGACTGGACTGCACAAGCTTTACTCGGCACACTCATAATTCCTCCCCTTCATCTCTTTTGCAGCTTTCTGCCTGCGAGATTGTCTCCTTGCCTTATTATACCGCATATTCCGCACATGAAGTTTTTTTTAAATCACCCGCAGACGTATGCAATGAAGAGAGTTTTTTTGAAAACCGCACGGATATGTGAAATAATACGCAGTCAGACAACGGAGGAGCAATGAGCGAACAAAAACCAGTGTATCTGGACCCCGACAGTTCCATCGGTAACCGGGTGGAAGATTTGTTGAAACGGATGACGCTGGAAGAGAAGATATCGCAGATGGTGCATAACGCGGAAGCGATAGACCGGCTCGGCATTCCCGCATACACCTGGTGGAACGAGTGTCTCCACGGAGTTGCCCGGGCCGGAATGGCAACGGTATTCCCCCAGGCGATCGGACTTGCCGCGACATGGGATGACGCTCTGGTTAAAAAGATAGCCTCTGCCACCGGCGATGAAGCCCGGGCAAAGCACCATGCGGCGGCAAGGCAGGGGAACAGGAATATGTACTTCGGACTCACTTTCTGGTCTCCCAACATAAATATCTTCCGCGACCCGCGCTGGGGACGCGGCCATGAAACCTACGGAGAAGATCCATACCTTACCGGTGCCATCGGGACTGCTTTCGTGAGAGGTCTCCAGGGAAACCATCCCATCTATCTTAAGGCTGCCGCCTGCGCCAAGCATTATGCGGTACACAGCGGCCCTGAACCGGAGAGACATACCTTTAACGCGGAGGTCTCCCCGCGCGACCTGTGGGAAACATACCTTCCTGCTTTTGAGTCTCTTGTAAGGAAAGGACGCGTGGAAGCCGTCATGGGCGCGTACAACCGCGTCAACGGGGAAGTCTGCTGCGCAAGCCCGACGCTGCTGGGAAAAATTCTGCGCAGAAAATGGAAGTTTGCCGGACACGTGGTCTCCGACTGCGCCGCCATAGACGATTTCCATCTGCACCATAAAGTAACTTCATCTCCCGGAGAATCGGCGGCGCTCGCGGTGAGAAACGGATGCGACCTTAACTGCGGATGCACGTATGCCTCGCTGAAGGACGCCGTTGAAAAAGGCCTTATCACAGAGAAAGAAATAGACGCTTCCGTAAGACGGCTCCTGCGGACGCGTTTCAAGCTGGGGATGTTTGACCCTGAAGAAAGAGTCCCCTATACGCGCATCCCGGCAGGCATTGTCAACTGCAGCAGGCACCGGAAACTTGCCCTCGCTGCGGCGAGGGAATCCATCGTCCTGCTGAAAAATGAAGGAAATCTTCTTCCTCTTCGCAAAGACCTGAAATCCATTCTCGTAACCGGTCCGTCTGCCATGAACCAGGAAGTCTTACCGGGTAATTACAACGGTTTCAGCGGGAACATGACCACCGTGCTTGAAGGAATCGTCTCCCGGGTATCTCTTGGGACACAGGTGAACTGCGTTGAGGGCTGCGGATACAAGGATGGACCGCGAAATCTGGACGTAGTGAAATATAACGCAACCCAGGCAGACGTGATTATTGCCGTAATGGGCCTTTCCCCCCGCCTTGAGGGTGAAGAAGGAGAGGAAGAGGCCGAAGCAGGCGGGGACAGGATAAACATCGGACTGCCGGCCGTCCAGGAGAACTACGTCAAGTACCTGCACGGGCTTGGCAAACCTGTTGTGCTTGTCCTGTTGAACGGCAGCGCACTCGCCGTCAACCTGGCGCATGAAAATATTCCCGCAATCCTGACCGCATGGTACCCGGGCGAGGCAGGAGGCAATGCCGTTGCCGATGTCCTTTTCGGTAATTACAGTCCCGGCGGAAGACTGCCGGTAACCTTCTACAAGTCCGTTGACGACATTCCGCCGTTCAAAGACTACGCCATGCAGGGAAGAACGTACAGGTATTTTGAAAAAGAACCGCTCTACCCTTTCGGGTTCGGCTTGAGCTACACGACATTTGCATACCGCAACCTTCGTTTGAGCAGTAATAAAATCCGTTCGGGGGAACCGCTGACAGCCACCGTTGAAGTGGAGAATACCGGAAAAATTGCGGGAGATGAAGTGGTGCAGTTGTATGTCAGCTGGCCGGATACGCCTTTTCCCGCGCCTCTGCGCTCGCTTAAAGGTTTCAGGCGCGTCCATCTCCTCCCGGGACAGAAGAAAGAGGTCAGCTTCAGGTTGTCCCGGAAAGAATATTCAATTGTCAATGATGACGGCAAGCGCATTGTTCCGCCTGGGGTATATACAATCCATGCGGGAGGCTCTCAACCGGATTCACGCAGTATGGCTCTGCGCGCTCCGCGGGTTCTATCTGGAAGTTTCAGCGTCGCTATATAGACACTCTCTTGAAATAATGCTATCATTTTATCCAGTTAAAAATTATTTTCCCGGCGGGAGAACATGAACGGTAAAATCGGTTTTGACAATGCCAAGTATCTGCAACAGCAGAGCGAAGCCATACTTGAAAGAATAGACCTTTTCAAGGGCAAACTCTACCTTGAGTTCGGCGGCAAACTGCTTTATGACTACCACGCGGCAAGGGTGCTCCCCGGCTACGATCACAATATAAAGATAAAGCTCCTGCAGCAGCTCAAGGACAAGATTGACATACTTCTCTGCATCTATGCCGGGGACATAGCCAGGGGACGTATCCGCGGGGACTTCGGCATTACCTACGACGTTGACGCCCTCAAGCTTATTGACAGTCTCCGGGAACGCGGACTTGACATCCGGGCGGTCGTGATCACCAGGTTTGATAATCAGCCGCAGGTCATCGGGTTCAAGAACAAGCTAGAACACAGGGGCATAAAAGTTTACCTCCACACTGCAACAAAGGGGTATCCCACCGACGTCAACACGATCGTGAGCGAAGAAGGTTACGGAAAGAATCCCTACATTGAAACAGAAAATCCCGTAGTGATTGTAACCGGACCCGGACCTGGCAGCGGAAAACTGGCCACATGCCTGTCCCAGCTTTATCACGATTACAAAACAGGCGTAAAGTCCGGCTACGCAAAATTTGAAACATTCCCAATCTGGAATCTCCCGCTGAAACATCCCGTGAACATCGCCTATGAAGCAGCCACCGCAGACCTGGATGACATCAACATGATTGATTCCTTTCACCTTAACGCCTATAACAAAACGGCGGTGAACTACAACCGGGACATAGAGATATTTCCCGTATTGCAGCGTATCCTGAAGAAGATTATGGGTAAGGACCTTCCTTACCGTTCTCCCACGGATATGGGCGTCAACCGCATAGGGTTTGCCATAACTGACGATGAACTGGTGAGAGAAGCCGCCGGGCAGGAGATAATCAGGAGGTATTTCCGTTACAATTATGAATGTGCTCTCGGAGTGGAAAAGCAGCAGACGGTGGAAAAGGTAATCCTCCTGATGGAGGAACTTAATCTCAAGCCCCAGGACAGGCTCGTGGTGGAACCTGCCCGGGCTGCGGCGGAAAACTCAAAAGAAGTAATGCCTGACAATTCCCAGGTCTCCTGCGGCGCCGCCCTGCAGACAACCGACGGAACCATCATAACGGGTAATAACTCAGCACTGATGACGGCTGCCGCCAGCCTGATACTTAATTCCATCAAACAGATGTCGGGAATACCTGAAAAAATACACCTTCTCTCTTCTCACCTGATAGAACAGATAAAGAATTTCAAGAGGGAATTCCTGGAATTGAAACAGGACATACTTGACCTGGAGGAAACACTCATAGCGTTGAGCATGTCGGCATCCACCAATCCCACCGCGGAGGTGGCCATGGAAAAACTCAAGGAACTCAAGGGATGCGAGGTCCATCTGAGCCACGTGCCCGCGCCCGGAGACGAGATAGGACTGCGCCGCCTGAAAGTCAACCTTACCGTTGACGCCAACTTCCCGTCAAGAGACCTCTTTCTCGGGCAGTAGGAAACATTATCACCCTCACCCTGACCCTCTCCCCTCAAGGGAGAGGGCTCTTTAGTTTGGTTTTAAACTTTAAATCCTTCAAAATTAGTCCACTTTTAAACTTTAAATGACACCCCTCTCTCCCGCCACATAGTTTGAGGTATTTGTATGCTATAATATCAAGTTTTAAAAGGGGGAATATGTGTTTAGCGGTTCCGATGAAAGTTAAGAAAGTGCTGGAAGAAAACACCGCAATCGCAGAATTCGGCAGCATTACAAAAAACGTCAATATACAGCTTCTTGACGGCGTGAAAGCCGGAGACTACCTCATAGTGCATGCGGGCATTGCAATTGAAAAACTGGATCCGGGAGAGGCCGAAAGGATGCTTGAGCTCCTTGGCACACTGGAAAAATAATACATTCACCCCCTCTTGCTTCCTCCCCCCTCAAGGAGGAGGATAGAAGGTGGGTGGGAATTTTTATATGAAATACATATCGGAGTTCAGAGACAGGAAGGTTGCAGAGAAACTCGTTGCTGAAATACGCCGTGAAGCTGAAGATTTCAGGGAAGGATGCATACGCATTATGGAGGTATGCGGCACCCATACCATGACCATTGGGAAGTTCGGCATAAGAAAGATCCTGCCGGAAAGCATACGCCTCCTTTCCGGCCCCGGCTGTCCTGTATGCGTCACGCCTGATACATACATGGATACGGCCATAAAACTCTCACGCATGAAAGATACGGTCATAGCAACGTTCGGTGATATGATGAGAGTGCCGGGCTCTTTCTCATCTCTTGAAAAAGAAAAAGCGGAAGGCGCCAGGATTGAGGTCATATACTCCCCCCTGGACGCCGTGGATATCGCGGACAGGCATCCCGGACAAGGTGTTATACTGCTCGGCATAGGATTTGAGACCACCGTTCCGGCGGTTGCGCTCGCAATTAAGAGGGCCGATGAACAGAAAAAGAGAAATTTTTGCGTGCTTTCGGGGCATAAACTGATTCCTCCCGCCATGGCGGCTTTGCTTCAAGACAGGGACGTCCGCATAGACGGTTTTTTGTGCCCCGGGCACGTGAGTACCGTGATAGGCAGCCATCCTTACGAGTTTATACCCCAACGGTACAAAATCCCCTGCGTTATCGGAGGGTTTGAGCCTGTTGACATATTGCAGTCCATACTGATGCTGGTGAGAAAGATAGCCAGGCATGAAGAACCGTCGGTTGAAATCCAGTATAAGAGAATCGTTAAATCAGAGGGCAATATAAAAGCAAGGAATATCATTGATGATATATTCTGCAGGACCGATTCTGAATGGAGGGGCATTGGTAATATCAAGGACAGCGGGCTGGCAATAAGGAAAAGATACAAATTCCTTGATGCGGAAAAGAGGTTTCCGGTTGCGGTGAAGCGATCCGGCAGGAGAACATCCTGTATCTGCGGGGACATCCTGAAAGGGAAAAAAACGCCCGCGGAATGCCGGCTCTTCGGCAGGTCATGCACGCCTGAAAATCCGGTAGGTCCCTGCATGGTATCCTCGGAGGGAACCTGCGCGGCTTTTTACAAATACGAGGGGATGCGATGAAATCAGAAAAAATTCTGCTCTCTCACGGGAGCGGCGGCAGATCCATGCACTCTCTCATCAAGAAAATTTTCGTGAAACATTTTGACTCCGCAACGCTGAAAGAGCTTGAGGATTCCGCGGTACTGGACATTACTTATGGCGGGTCTGAACTCTGCTTCACCACGGATTCCTATACCGTTGACCCGCTCTTCTTTCCGGGAGGAGACATAGGTAAACTCGCAGTGTGCGGTACCGTGAACGACATTTCCGTGATGGGAGCGATTCCCCTTTTCCTTTCCTGCGGAATCATCGTTGAAGAAGGGCTTGAGACCGGGCTCCTGGAACGGATCGCGGAATCCATGGCCGGCACTGCAAGGAAAGCAGGAGTTGAGATTGTCACCGGCGACTTCAAGGTGGTGGAGAAGGGCAAGGCCGACAGGATCTTCATAAATACCTCCGGCATAGGCATACGGAGAAGGAAGACAAAAACCGGCAGGAGATTGATAAAACCCGGAGATAAGGTTATAATCAACGGAACCATTGGAGAACATGAGCTTGCGGTACTCTCGGCAAGAAACAGTTTTGGCATCACGACCGGGATAAGAAGTGACTGCGCTCCCCTGAACGGGCTGATACGGGAAATACTGAAGGCATCGGATCGTGTCCGCTTCATGAGGGATCCCACGAGAGGCGGCATTGCCGCGACCCTGAACGAAATAGTTGAGGATTCCGACAGGGGCATACTCCTTTACGAAAACGAGATTCCCGTCACCGCAAAGGTGAGTTCACTCTGCGAAATGCTCGGATTTGATCCTCTCTATCTGGCAAACGAAGGCAAGGTAATAGTAGTCTGCGGTTCAAAAGATACATGCAAAGTACTCACGGCAATGAAAAAGCACCCCTTCGGCAGGAAGTCAGCAATCATCGGAGAGGTGGTAAGAGATCCTGAAGGAAAGGTCATAATGGAAACCCTGGCAGGCTCGCACAGAATTGTTGAGATGCTTTCTGGCAGTCAGCTGCCGAGAATCTGCTGACAAAACACATAAGGAGAATCTGTAATGGAAAAAATAAAAGTTGTCATATGCGGCGTGGGGCCGATAGGAGCCCGGATCGCCGAATTCATAAAGGACCGCTCCTCGCTTGAAATAACCGGGGCGATAGACATTGCCCCCGACAAAGCAGGCAGGGATCTGGGGGAATTCATCGCCGCGGGCAAAAAAACCGGCGTTCTCATAGAGAAGAGTGCGGAGAAGGTACTCTCAAGGAAAAAAGTTGACGTTCTCGTACTCACCACCATGTCTTCCCTGGCAAAAATAAAGGATCCGTTACTTGAGATACTCTCTTACGGGGTCAATGTCGTCTCAACCTGCGAAGAACTTTCCTATCCGTGGATTACGGCACCGGCGACCGCACGGGAGATAGACGATGCGGCCAAAAAGAACGGGGTCTCGGTTCTCTCAACGGGTGTGAATCCCGGATTCCTGATGGATTTTTTGCCCCTGGTAATGACCGGGGTCTGCCGTGACATTGAAAAAATAACCGTTGAACGGATACAGAATGCCGCAAACCGGAGAATCCCCTTCCAGCAGAAGGTGGGGATCGGCATAACCGTTGAGGAATTCCATAAGAGAGTGGCCGCCGGAACCTTAAGGCATGTCGGGCTGACAGAATCAATCCACATGATTTCGGCGCGAATGGGCTGGAAAATTGATAAAACGAGCGACACGATTGAGCCTGTTATTGCAGACGAAGACATAACCGTCAACGGAAAGCTTATCAAAAAGGGGCTTGTACTGGGAGTAAAACAGACCGGGCTTGGAATCTCAAACGGCAGGGAACTGGTTACACTGCGTTTCAAGGCTGCAGCAGGGGTGTCTGATTCATATGACAGGATAATAATCAAGGGAATCCCGGAGATAGATTCAACAATAAAAAACGGTGTGAACGGAGATATCGCAACATGTGCAATCATAACAAACGCGATACCCGTTGTATTGAGGGCAGCCCCCGGATTGAGAACCATGGCGGACATTGAACCCGTAACTTTTTTTGAAAAATAAAATCATTGCCCCTCACTGTGAAATCTCGCAAGGAAGAGTTCGGGGTAAAGGAGGTATAAAATGATCAGGTTCTCCGTGTGTATTGAGCCGCTCTGGAAAGAAAAGAGCGTTGAAGAAAAGATAAAAGGGGTGAAGAAGGCAGGCTTTGCGGCATTTGAATTCTGGGGATGGAAGAACAAGAATATTGAGGGTATCCTGAAAGCAAAGGAAGAAACAGGACTGGAGACATCCGCCTTCTGCTTTGAGCCGAATTTCTGCCTTACCGGCGACGGGAACGAAGCGGAGTTGCTGAAAGGCATTGCCGAATCCGCAAAAACCGCTCATCTCCTCAAGTGCAGGAATCTAATCGTAACGACAGGCGACGTGGTTGCCGACGAATCCTTTGAGGTTACCAGGAGAAAGGTCGTGAGGAAACTGAAGCAGATGACGAAGGCGGCGGAAGACAACAATGTAACACTCGTGCTGGAACCGCTGAACCCCGTAATTAATCACAAGGGATACTGGCTGACAAGAAGCGCGGATGCGGTGGATATTGTCACTGAAATCGGTTCGCCGAACCTTAAGATTCTTTTTGACATATACCATCAGCAGGTGACCGAGGGCAATATCCTACACAATATCGGCAGATACATATCGTTCATAGGACATTTCCACTCCGCGGGAGTACCGGGAAGGAATGAACTTGAGGGAGGGGAACTAAACTATGGGAATATTTTTACCGCAATTGACAAAATGGGCTATAAGGGCTTCATCGGCCTGGAATTCATGCCCAAAACCAACGAAGAAACAGCACTGAAGCAGGTTCTCTCCCTGGGAAAGTAATGGGATCCATATATACCCTGCCTGCCGCCAGATTATGCATTCTCCTGGTCAGCGGTTTCATGATAGGGCTCTCAAAGACAGCCGTGCCCGGGCTGGGTACGCTTGCGGTCACGCTTTCAGCGATGGCCCTGCCTGCACGCGCCTCAACCGGTATTGTGCTGGTTATGCTCATCTGCGGAGACGTATTTGCAGTTGCATATTACAGGAGGAATGCCGTATGGACTCACCTTCTCCGTCTCTTTCCATATGCAATCGCAGGCATTATTATCGGGTATGTTCTGCTCGGAAAAATTGACGACAGCCAGTTGCGGCCGGCGATAGGGCTGATAATTCTTTGCATGCTCGCCCTCAACTACTGGTGGAAGAAACAGGATACCGAAAAAATCAACATCCCGTCACGCTGGTGGTTTGCGGCCTTCATGGGGCTTATTGCAGGCACAACGACAATGCTTGCCAATGCGGCAGGGCCCATCATGATTATCTACCTGCTTGCAATGGGACTGCCGAAGAAAGAATTCATCGGGACGGGCGCCTGGTATTTTTTCCTTGCCAACCTGTTCAAGGTCCCCTTCAGCGCCAATCTCGGGCTCATCAATACCTCCTCTCTCAAGATTAACGTCATGACGCTTCCGGCAATTGCGCTCGGTGCGGTGCTCGGCATCGTTATCCTGAAGAAGATCCCTGAAAGGGCATTCAACATCATTGTTCAGATTCTGACCGCCGCTGCCGCGTTGAAACTCCTATTCTGACTTGCGATACCTTTCTGCATATTTGACTATATCATTCATCATCCTGACACAGGCAACAGGGTGTTTGCCTACCGACGTCTCGGCAGATAGCATCACCCAGTTTGTACCGTCAAGTACTGCGTTTGCAACGTCACTCACCTCGGCCCTTGTAGGAAAAAGATTTTCCGTCATGCTCTCAAGCATCTGTGTTGCGATTATGGAAAACTTCCCGTGTTCCCTGCACCGGCTGATAATCTTCTTCTGGACAAAGGGCACCCTGTACACCGGGATGCTTATGCCCATGTCTCCCCTCGCTACCATAATGCCGTCAGAAACTCCTGTTATCTCGTCAATATTGTTTATGCCCTCCTGACATTCTATCTTGGCAACCAGCAGCGGCGGGTTCTTTACGTCCATATATTCCCTCAACGCAAGCATATCCTTCCTGCTTCTTACGAAAGACTGGGCGATGTAATCCGCTCCGTTTTCAAGCGCAAAATCAACATCTCTTTTATCCTTTTTAGAGAGAAGGGGAAACTTCAGCCTTGCACCCGGGATATTGATGCCCTTGCGTTCCTTCAACTCGCCTCCGGCTATGACCTTCAGCCTTATCCTGTTTTTCTCAACATCCTCTATTCTTAACACGATGTTGCCATCGTCCATGTACATAAACAATGCGGGTTCAATATCCTTGAGATCGCCGGGATAGTCAAACGGTATGTATCCACCAACCGCAGTATCCTCATCCTTAACCATGTAGACGGTTTTGTTTTTCTCAAGATGGATAGTTTTGCCGCCTCTGAAATGCCCTACCCTTATCCTGGGGCCCTCCAGGTCCGCAAGTATCCTTATCCTGCGCCGGTACTTTCCGTTCAGAATCCGGACAGTCCTTATCCTGCCGGCATGCGCCGCATGAGTGCCGTGGGAAAAATTTATCCTCGCCGCATCCATGCCTGCCCTCATCATTTCTCTCAGGATCGATTCCGACGAACTTGCAGGACCTATGGTACACAGTATCTTTGTTCTTGGACGGTATCCTTCCATTTTTCACCTAGGTTTAAGTATAAAATCTCCCCTTTTCAATGTCAAGAATTACCCTCCGTGTTATAATAAAACAATGAAAGCTAAAGAAGCAAAAGCCATCGTGCTTCTGTCGGGCGGACTTGACAGCCGGCTCGCACTGATGATGACAAAGCAACAACTGGGCGCAGAAAACGTTGAGGCGCTTCATTTCATTCTTCCCTTCGGTGAAGGATGCTGCAGCGACAGGTTCTGCGTGTTGTCCTTTGCAGAGAAACAGCAGGTAAGACTGCACCTGATGGACTGCACGAAAGGACGCCTGCTCAAAGAATATATCCGGCTTCTTAAGAACCCTCTATTCGGAAGAGGTGCCGCCCTGAATCCCTGCATTGACTGCCGCATTTTCATATTCAGGAAAGCCGGGGTATTTGCGAAAAAACTCAAGGCAGATTTCATTGTCACGGGTGAGGTTGCCGGGGAAAGGCCCATGAGCCAGAAGAAGAGAGCGATGAAACTGATAGAGTCACGCTCCGCGCTTGCAGGCAAAATCTTGAGGCCTTTGAGTGCAAAGGTCATGCCTGAAACTGACGCGGAAAGAAACGGGCTGATAGACAGGAATCTGCTTGAGGGCATAGAAGGAAGACAGAGAAGACGCCAGATTGAGCTTGCAAAGAAATTTGGCATCACATATCCCAATCCGGCGGGAGGATGCCTGCTGTGTGAAAAGGAGTTCTGCAAGAAAATTATCCCTTTTCTCAAAATGAAGAGAGCGATGAATGAATTTGAGGTTGCCCTGCTGAAAATCGGAAGGCATTTTGAAAACGGCGTCGTCGTCCTTGGCAAGAACAAAGAAGAAAACAGTGCTCTTGAAACGCTGGCAAAATCGTTCAGGAAGGGCATTCTGATAATTCCTGACCAACCGGGTCCCACAGCACTGATAAGAAAGAAGAGTTACATGAAGAAGGCAAAGGAACTCATAAGAAAATATAGTAAGCGCCCCATCACCAGCTTTCACACCACCAACCTACCTGCCGGAAATTCTGGTGAAAGGCCGGACTAGACTTTTGTCGGCGATGGCCGCGCAGGATATCACGCAATCATTTTCCACCAGAACATCGGCGCCGATCGTACTGCCGGATATAACACACCTGTCGCGGATGATCGTGTTGCCAAGTATGATACTGTCTTCAAGAAAGCAGTCTCTGCCTACGAAGCAATTATCCCCGATAATGACTTTTCCTTTTATTCTTACGCCCTCTTTCAAAACAGTCTTCCGTCCTGCCAGAAGCTTGCCTTCATTCATCTCACTCACTTCATGGACCAGTCCCGTTTTTCCGTCAACGGCATCAAAGTTAGCCCTCCTGTACAGATCCACGTTGCCTACGTCAATCCAGTACCCGTAGTGCACGTATCCCCTCATGCTCATTCCTTTTTCAAGCATGGAAGGGATGACCTCCTTTTCAAGAGACACGGGTCTGCCCGGCGGGATGTCACCGAATACTCCAGGCGAAAAAACATAGATTCCCGCATTGATCGTGTCGGTAATAATCTCATCCTTCTTCGGTTTCTCAATAAACTTCTTTATTCCGGATTCTCCATCCATAACGACAAGGCCGTATGGTGAAGGATCGTTCACCCTCACAATGCCTATTGTGGCATATGCTTCTTTTTCCCTGTGGACAGCCAGAATTCTTTCCAGGTTCAAATCCGTTATTACGTCTCCGTTGAAAACGATAAACGGCTCCTTATCTTTTTTTCCGAAGAACCTTCCGGCATTCTTGAGCCCTCCCCCTGTTCCGAGGGGACTGTTTTCAGAAGAAATAACGGCCTTAATCCCTGCCTTCCTTGCGGCCGGGCCTACGGCTCTTCTGAAATAATCCGCCTTGTAGCCAACGCCGACAATGACCTCGCTGAAATTATACTTCTTCAGGAGTAGAAACTGGTAGTAGATCAAGGGCAGGTTGGCAATGGAAAGAAAAGGTTTCGGCGTAGTAAGGGTAAACGGCCTGACTCTTGTTCCTTCTCCTCCTGACAACAGTACCGCTCTCATCACGACCTCCTCGTTGTTCACATCATGCATTATTATAGGACATATACCGATTCCTGCCAAAAGATGATATAATCTTGATAAAATGAGACGATGGTCGGGAATACTGGTGATACTGTTTTGTCTGGCTGGAAGACCGGATGCCGCTGAATCCGCTGGCGGCAGACCTTTTACGGTTCTCGTGTTGAGCGGCGGCGGCGCGCGCGGACTCGCACACGTCGGCGTCCTGAAGGTTCTTGAAAAGATAAACGTGCCTGTGGACATGGTGATAGGCACAAGCATGGGAGCGATAGTGGGCGGGCTGTATGCCGCGGGGCTTTCCCCGGACGAAATTGAGAAAAAAATAATGGAAGTTGACTGGGACGACATATTTTCCGACAGCCCCCATTCGCTTGAACAATCCTATCGCCTGCGGAGAGATTCCGCGGAATACGCCCAGGGCGCGGAAATCGGTTTTCTTTTCAACCAGATTCACATACCGCACGGGATACTCGCCGGACAGAAACTGTCGCTGGTCCTCAACAGAATCCTGCTGCCCGCCCTGACAACCGATAACTTTGACAACCTTGCAATACCTTTCCGTGCGGTCGCCACAGACATTGTAACCGGGAAAAGAGTTGACATCAGTTCAGGAGACATAGTCAAGGCGATAAGGGCAAGCATGGCAATCCCGGGCGTCTTTTCACCGGTTGAGATTGATGAACATATTCTGGTTGACGGGGGAGTCGTCGCCAACCTTTCCATTGAAACCGCACGCGCAGTCGGAGCGCAGAGGATCATAGCGGTGGATGTCAGCCCGCCTCTCGCGGGAAGAGACAACCTGAAATCCATGATTGACATAACAAGACAGGTGCTTGCAATATACAGCCACCGGGACCTGGCATTCCAGCATTCTCTCCTGCATGAAAACGACGTTCTCCTGGCTCTTGAATTGCCTGGTTTTGCAAATACCGATTTCAAGAAAGCCGCGGGCATAATAGCGGAAGGAGAATCCTGCGCGCTCAAGGCAACTTCCACGTTCGCATCTTTCTCGGTTCCGGGGGAGGAATACGCCCGCATACGAAACAAACTGAACGCCTTTGCGAGAAAGGAACCTCCTGTCCTTGGTTTTGTAGACATAAAACCGCCAAGACACGTTTCTCCGCGTATCGTCAGGGAATGGGTGGAAATCTCACCCGGTCAAAAGCTTGATACCGGGGCCGTTGAACGCGACGTGGCGGATATCTATGCAACGGGTTTTTTTGACAGGGTTGATTACCATATTGAACAAAAAAACGGAGCTTACGGACTGGTCATTGATCCGCACACAAAACCATGGGGGCCCAATTATCTGTACTTCGGGCTGCAGTTCAACAGCAACACGGATTTCAACCCGCTGCTGCGTTACAGGATGAGCCAGATGAACGGCCTCGGGGGAGAACTCAACCTTCATGGCCGCCTTGGCATAAACCATGACTTCAGTGCGGAATTCTACCAGCCTCTTGATTACAGGAACCGTTTGTTTATAGCGCCCGTTTTTGACTACAAGGTGCGCAATACCGAATTGTACGATGATGGAAATTCCTATGCCCGTTACAAGACGCGCTCTGCGGCGACCGGGATAGACATCGGTGTAAACATCGGCAACGTGGGACAGGCCCGCATAGGCGCAGCCGGGGAAAGGGTCACGAGCAAACCCTCAATAGGCGATGACGCCCTTCCGGAATTTGATGATGACCGGTTCCTGCTTCGCGGGTCGCTGACCGTAGACCGCACTGACCGCATTGTTTTCCCGAGGAAAGGCAGATATTTTGCGGCAAACTACGAGACGACTCTTCCCGATACCGACGAAGAATTCCAGCAGTTGACAATAAAGACCTCATTTGCATGGACAAAGAAATTCAACACCGTTCTCTTCTCCACGGAAGCTTCAGGCAGCATGGACACGGAACTTCCCCAGTACAGGAAGTTTGCCCTGGGCGGATTCCACAGGATGAGCGGATACAGGGACAATGAATTCACGGGGAATTACGGGGGTCTGTTGAGGCTTACATACTTGAGAGAGATTGAAATGCCCCTGCCTCCGCGGCAGAAAAACTTCTTTCTTGGTGCGACACTTGAAGGCGGACAGGTGTGGGATGAGTTCGGGGATATTTCCCCAGATGACCTGCGTCTGTCCGGTTCCGTATTCGCCGCTTTTGACACGCTGCTGGGGCCCTTTTATATCGGCTATGGTTTTCGCGAGTGGGACGAAGGTATCATCTATGTCTACTTAGGTCCTGTATTTTGATCAAAGAGCCAGGTGGACAGATACCTCTCGCCGGTGTCAGGCAAAATAACCACAATAAGCTTTCTTTTGTTCTCCTTACGTTTGGCGACTTCCAGAGCCGCCCAGACCGCCGCTCCGCTTGAAATTCCCGCAAGAATCCCTTCTTCTTTCGCCAGCCGGCGTGCCGTTGCACCTGCATCCTCGTCTTTTACCCTGACGACCTCGTCAATAATCTTTACGTTCAGCACCTTCGGCACGAAACCTGCGCCTATGCCCTGTATTTTATGAGAACCGGGTTGTCCGCCGGACAGAACGGGTGACGAATCGGGTTCAACCGCTATCGCCCTGAATTCTTTTTTCCTCTTTCTTATCACCTCGGCAATACCTGTTATGGTACCACCTGTTCCGACCCCGGCAACAAGGATGTCAATCCTGCCGCCTGTATCTCTCCATATCTCTTTCGCAGTTGTCTGCCGGTGCGCTTCAGGATTTGCGGGATTATCAAACTGCTGGGGCATGAATGCTCCGGGAACCTTCCGGACCAGCTCCCCGGCCTTTTTTATCGCCCCGCGCATTCCCTCGCTTCCCGGTGTGAGAACAAGCTCCGCACCCAGCATTGCAAGCAACTTGCGACGCTCCACGCTCATTGTATCCGGCATTGTGAGGATGACCCTGTATCTCTTCACCGCTGCCACAAGAGCCAGCCCTATACCGGTGTTGCCGCTGGTCGGCTCAATAATTACACCGCCTTTTTTCAGCAGCCCTTTTTTCTCGGCGTCCTCTATCATAGAGATGCCTATGCGCTCCTTGACGCAGCCGAGAGGATTGAAGGACTCCAGCTTGCCGACTATCTCCGCATCTATCCCCGTGGATATCCTGCTCAACCTGACAAGCGGAGTATTTCCGACAGTTTTCGTTATGTCCTCAAAGATTTTTTCCATTGCTTCCCCCTTCCGTTCAGTGTCTATCTTATCATTTCGCCATGCATCGCACAAAAAACATGGCCGTTGCAGAAAACGACGATTTCCAGTAGAATATAACTTTTCTGGAATAATACAGGTCGCATGAAAAACACGGAATGTATCCGCCGCAGACTTATCGCGAGTACAGGGTTCACACTGATAGAATTATTGGTGGTGACCGCAATCATGGCAATCCTGGCGTCCGTGCTGTTGCCTGCGCTGTCACGGGCGAGAGAGAGATCAAGGCAGGCCGTATGCATGAATAACCTTAAACAGCTCGGTATTGCATTTCATCTCTACGTGCAGGATTATGAAGAAGTGTTTCCCTGTGCGGATGACCCTGTGAGCACCGCCCCAGTCTACTGGCTGTGGATGGGCAGGGGATGGAGAAAGCTGCTGGCGCCTTACGTGGGAAGCGGCTATTCTTCCGTCAGCCCGGCCATACTTTTCTGCCCGTCGGACCGCACCGCACGGCAGAACTGGGAATCAACGTCCTACGGCTACTCAATGAGCTTCTATCATTCGCCGGAGCAGATAAACGCGATGAGCGAACCGGCTTATACCTATGACACGTCCCGAATAGTCCCTGCGGTCCCGCAGAAGCTGGCAAGGGTGTTACACCCGGCAAATAAGGCAGTACTCGCCGAATGGCTTGACAACCATACTGGAGGCAGCAGCGGCTGGTGGAGCTGGGAAGGAAGCAGGAACTATCTTTTCGTGGACGGCCACGTTGAGTTCCTGCCGGTAACAAAACTTTTTCCGGCAAACGACAGCCTCCCCGACATAAACCTTACAAAGGACGGCACGGGCGGCCACGACGTTCAGTGACTTTCCGGATCTCTCATTTCATTAACCTTCTTGAGCGGCGGAGAAGAGTTGCATTGGTCACAACCGAAATTGAGGAGGTTGCCATCGCTATCTCGGCTATGACAGGATGCAGTACCCCCATCACGGCAAGCGGGATGGCGACGACGTTGTAAAAGAATGCCCAGAAGAGATTTTGCCTGATCTTCCTGAACGTCTGCCTGCTCAACACCACCGCGGACACTACTCCCTCAAGATTGCCCCGCGCAAGTATTATATCGCCGGACTCAATGGCAATGTCCGTGCCTGTACCGAGAGCTATCCCCACGTCCGCCTTTTTAAGGGCAGGCGCATCGTTTATGCCGTCTCCCACGAAGGCGACCTTTCCTTCCTTCTGCAGTTCACCGATCCTTTTCAGTTTATCGTCAGGCATTACCTCCGCAAGCACGTCTGAAATCCCTGCACGGGACGCTATCGCCGAAGCGGTATTCCTGTTGTCTCCGGTCAGCATCACCGTCCGGAAACCAAGCCTGTCCAACCTGCTTATCACTTCTTTCGTCTCCGGCTTCAACGTGTCTGCCATCGCAAGGATCCCCAGGATAACGTTTCCTTCCGCAACAAGCATCACCGTCTTGCCCTCTTCTTCCATTTCCGCAACCGTCTTTTCAACGGCGGCTGTCACTATTCTCTCGTCCGCCATCAGCTTCTTGCTGCCTATGACAACTCTTTTTCCATCTATCGTTGCCTCAATACCCCTGCCTCTCAACATCCTGAATCCAGTTATCCCGTACGGCAGGAGATTCTCTTTTCTTCCCGCGTCAACGACGGCTCTTGCCAGAGGGTGTCCTGACGCGGATTCAAGCGACACCGCAACCTTCAATAGTTCCTTTCTTTCAACCCCTTTTCCGACAGGCACCACGTCCGTAAGCTCCGGCACGCCCCTGGTTATCGTTCCGGTCTTGTCAAACGCAATTATGGAAACGTCCTTCATGGTCTGTATCGCTTCCCCCCGCCTGATGAAAATCCCCTTTTCCGCGCCCAGTCCCGATGCAACCATCAGTACTGTAGGGGTTGCCAGTCCGAGTGCGCACGGGCAGGCGATTACCAGCACGGCAATGGACGCAAACAGAGCAAGCGTTATCCTTCCGCTTCCAGAACCGGCCTGCGGCAGGAAAGAAAACGTCGTCCTGATACCCAGCATGAACTGCGGGAAAACGGCCCACAGCAGGAACGTCATGACGGCAACGGCGAGAACTGCCGGTACAAAAACTGACGTTACGCTGTCTGCAAACTGCTGTATGGGAACCTTGCTCCCCTGCGCCTCCTCAACAAGCCTTATTATGTTACTTAAGAACGTCTCGCTGCCCACCTTCAGGGCTTTTACCTTCAAGAGACCGTCCTGGTTGACGGTTGCCCCGATTACCCTGTCGCCCTGTTTTTTTTCAACGGGCATACTCTCCCCGCTTACCATTGATTCATCCACGGAGCTTTCGCCCTCTACGACAATGCCGTCGGTGGGTATCTTTTCCCCGGGCCTGACCAGCATCACGTCGCCCGCCTTCAACTCTTCCGCAGCAATCGTCCTCTCAACCCCGTTTTCAAGCACCACCGCCTGCTTCGCCTCAAGCGTCAGAAGTTTCTTTATCGCCATGCCCGCCCTTCCCCTTGCCCGCGCCTCAACGTATCTTCCGGTAAGGTGAAACGCCATAATCATGGAAGCTATGGCAGCATAATTTTCAACCGGCAGGAAAAATTTCAGCGACCCCGTAACAAAAGCGATTACGGTCCCGAGAAAAATCAGAAAATCCATGTTGAAATAGAGCGACCGCGCCGACCTGATGGCCGAGCGGTACGTCGGAAGCCCGAAGACAAACAGCACGGGAACCGCGGCAGCAATGAAGAATATATCGTAACCGGTAACGGCTGACACGCGGCCATGAGAAGCCATGTGATAGATCATTGCAATTCCAACCGGAAGGGCAAATATCCATGAGTACAAAGCCCTTTTTAACGCGGCTTTCATTTCCAGTATGTCCGTGTCTCCCCTTCCGGTCTTTCCGGAGAACATTGCAGAATAACCTGCCGCCGCAACCGCATTCAGTATCCCGGCATCATCCACCGTATCCGCAGCGTCCACGTACAGCTTTTTTGCAGGGAAGTTCACGTAGGCCGATTTTACGCCTTCAATCCTGCCCACGGCTCTCTCAATATTCTTTGCGCAGGCGGCGCAGTGCATCCCCTCAATCTCAAATATTCTTTTCATAATCGTTTCCTCTGTGCGCTTCAAAGATATTTATATTATACCTGACATGGATACCTTCCGTGTGAATTGCATTCCCTTTTCAAAAATCATAAAATAGAAAATCAAACATATCACGGGGGGAAAATGATTATCGGCGTGCCAAAAGAAGTAAAAGCTGAAGAATACCGTGTGGGGATGATTCCGGAAACTGTCTCAAAGCTTGTAAGGCAGGGACACATGGTACTGATTGGAAGCAACGCCGGTGCGGGCCTCAACGTTACCGACCGGCAGTATGAAGAAGCCGGCGCCCGGGTGTGCCGCAATCCCGGGGAAGTATGGAAAAGCGGACTTATCGTCAAGGTCAAGGAACCTCTTCCGTGCGAGTATGAATTCTTCAGGGAAAACCAGATCATCTTCACATTTTTCCATTTCGCAAGCAACCCGGAGATGACTGCCGTTCTGCTGAAGAAGAAAGTGGAATGTTTCGCCTATGAGCTGGTGGAGAAAAACGGCCGGCTGCCTGTACTTGCGCCAATGAGCGAAATCGCGGGCAAACTTGCAGTTCACCAGGGAGCCAAGTATCTGGAAAAAGAATACGGCGGAAAAGGCGTCTGCTTGAGCGGGGCGCGGGGAGTGAAGAGAAGTAAGGTTGTTGTCATAGGCGGAGGAGTCGTCGGAATAAATGCCGCAACCGTGGCCTGCGGAATGGGAGCGGACGTGACAATAATGGATATATCGCCCGCTAAAGTCAGTTCACTCAAGAGAACAATGAAAAAATGCGAGATAATGCTTTCAAGCAGGGATACCGTGAGAAAAGAAATCAGGGATGCGGACGTGGTCATAGGGGCTGTGCTGGTTTCCGGCGCAAGAGCGCCAAAGGTACTCATGAAAGAAGACCTGAAGCTCATGGAAGAGGGAACCGTCATCGTGGACGTTGCCATTGACCAGGGCGGGTGCTTTGAAACAAGCCGTCCGACCACACACCGGGAGCCAATATACAACAAGGACGGAATCATCCATTACTGCGTCGCCAATATCCCGGGCATCGTTCCCAGGACGTCAACATATGCACTCACGGCGGCCACGGCGCCTTACGTTATGCTGCTGGCTGAACACGGAATTCAAGCCGGAAAGAAAAGCACCCCGCTGGAAAGGAGCCGCGCAATAGCAGCCGGGAGGATAATACACGAGAGCCTCAAGAATATTTCTTAGACTTTACTTTCACTACGGAGCCCGGTATAATCAGTGTGGAACCCCGCCTATGTACAATCAGGGGAAAGGAGGATTGCATGAAGAAGTTATTGTTGGTGGTTTTAGCAGCATCGTTTCTGTTCAGCGGCTGTGCAACGCTTGAGAATCTTTCCACGGAGACCAAGACAGGTGCAGGAATCGGCGCGGTAGCAGGAGGAATCCTGGGAGCCGTTATAGATTCCAATAAGCCATGGAGAGGTGCGATCATCGGAGCCGCGGCAGGTGCGGTCGCCGGCGGATGGATCGGCTCCAAGGTTGACAGCAAGACCGGAGAATCCGTTGTTGAGGCAGATGCCGACGTAGTGAACCAGGCCGCCACCGAAGCCGCGAAACAGAACGCCACAATCAAATACACAAGGACGACAGAAAGCGGAGCCAAAGAAGAAGTCATTGCGACACCCGGAGCGCTTTCAGGAAAATTGAGAACGGTGACGATTCAGTACTATCGCGACGGCAAGCTAATCTCTACGGAAACAAGGCAGGTTGCAGTTTGAATAGCCGTTTTCCATACAGGAAGGAGGTGCGTATTATGAGTTGCAGGAAATATGTGCAGTCCGGATTGATTTTCATGGTTTTTTTCTTCATTGCCGGTTCTGCGATGTCAATGTCAAAGATTTCCTCCAACAAAGATGAGGAAAAGAAAGGGGCAAGCATACTGGAAGACGTGCTGATACCCGCCAACCTTGACGAGCAGCAGGTAAAGGACTGGAAAAACGGAGTGCCGCCCGGATGGAGCAAAGGGGAGAAGACAGGATGGCAGGGCAAGAACATGCCTCCCGGACTTGCAAAAAAGCACGGGGCGAAAGATAAAACAAAAGACAGGAAACATCCCGGAAACTGGGACACGATGAAGAAGGGAGACCAGACAACGTGGACGGAGCGCATGGAGAAAATCAAGGAGCGAATCAGCAAAGCGAAGAAGGACCAGGAGGCGGAAACAATGCTTTTCTCCGCTGAAGAGGCTGCAGGCGCCGGAGTTCCTCTTGACCAGCTTGATTCGTTAACAGATAAGTTCATAAAGAAACAGCTGTCTGCGGAAGAATATGAGAAAACAACGAGAGCCATGGCATACGGGGTGGACAGGAAGGTTGATTTCAAGCAGCTGGGGACTTTCGTGAACACGAACATTGACCAGGGCGTAAGAGGTGACGAGCTTGCAGTGAAGATATACAGGGAAATTGCGTCCCGCTCCGCAAAATGACGGATGCCGGATGCGGGTTTCGTATTACTGACGGGTCTGCCGTTCCAGAAAGGTCCGGAGCCGGATGGTTTCTGGCACATACGGAGTGGCGGACCCGTTTTTTAACGAACCGGAAAATTTGAATGCAGGGAAATTCCGCCCGGAAACAAAGTCCGGGCAAACGGGGCAAAGGAGCAGACATGGAAGAGAAGAAAAAGCAGGCAACCGTAATGGAGGCGAAAGACGGATGGGTTACATACAGGCCGGAGATAAAGGTCCTTGACTGCACGATAAGGGACGGCGGTCTTATGAATAACCACAATTATGATGATACAGTGGTAAAGAGAGTCTATGAAACCTGCGTGGAAGCGGGGATAGACTATATGGAGATGGGTTACAAGTCGTCAAAAAGAATCTACTCGCCGACGCAGTTCGGCTCCTGGAAGTTCTGCGATGAAGATACGATACGCAGAATCATCGGGGATAACAAGACCTCACTGAAGATTTCCGTAATGGCGGACGCCGAGAGAACAGACTACCATACGGACATACTCCCCAAGGAAAACAGCGTCATTGACACGGTAAGAATAGCTACCTATATCCACCAGATACCCGAGGCCATAGACATGATCAAGGATGCCCATGACAAGGGATATGAAACAACGGTCAATCTCATGGCAATTTCCACCGTGCAGGACAGGGAACTTGACGACGCGCTTTCAGCGCTGGCGGCAAGTGAAGTTAATGTTATATATCTCGTGGACAGCTTCGGAGCGCTCTACGCGGAACAGATACGGGATCTGACGTTGAAATACCTGAAGTATGCCGGGGCTGCGGGAAAGGAAGTGGGCATCCATTGTCATAACAACCAGCAGCTTGCCTACGCGAATACCATAGAGGCTTTGATTGTCGGGGCCACGAGGCTTGACGCCAGCATTGCGGGCCTGGGCAGGGGTGCGGGCAATTGCCAGATTGAGCTTCTGCTCGGATTCCTGC
Organism: uncultured bacterium; assembly: GCA_964421645.1. GTDB lineage: Bacteria > Ratteibacteria > UBA8468 > B48-G9 > JAFGKM01 > JAFGKM01. Next base: position 24,200 of record CAYQXZ010000001.1, on the reverse strand, counting down.
ACAACCCGAAATTCAACCTGCGACCTGTGATTCAGTGCATACAGGAAAACATTGAGCCGTTGAGAGAACACCTGCGCTGGGGCTTTGACATTCCATACATGCTTACCGGACGGCTGAACCAGCATCCGAGAGACGCCATGAAGTTCATGGAAAGCGAAGACAGGAAAAACCTGGTCAAGTTCTACGATTTTGTCATGGAAGAAGAATAGCTTTCTCGTTCATACAGGATGCCACGGGAATTCTTCAGCCTATGGTATCCCACGGCGATGCCGCAGGAAGTTTCCCTGCATGCCGATGCGGTTGTTCTCGGAGAAGCTGAAGCAACGATGGGCCGTCTGCTAAGCGACTTCAAAAATAGGAAATTGCTGAAAAACAGGGCCATCATTTTTTTTGTGGACGACAATATCGCCGGCCGTGCTGACTATATCAGTGAACTTTTCAACGCATTGATCCAGATAACAGGGGAGTTTTTGAGGAAACGGTTGATTTTATTGAGCGCAGCAGGATTGAGCTGGCAAGCTTCTCCATCCTGACGCCCCTGCCGGGAACCCGCTTATACAGGAAGTTTGACGAAGGAGGAAGGATTATTGAGAGAGACTGGGCAAAATACACCTGCGGTGAAGTCATCTTCAAACCTGCCCTGTTAACAGTTGACGAATTGCAGGATGGCTATTGCTGGGCAAGAAGACAGATATCTTCCTTCGGTTCAATATTCAAAAGGATCCTGCGGCCGAACAAGATTGCGCTCTTGTCCATCCCCCTGAACCTCGTGATGCAAAAAGCAAGCAGGGCATCGTTAAAAGATACAAAAATATCAAGGTCCGGGAAATAACTGCGCAATGATAGCCCCATTCCATATCCTTTGTTATTTCGGTAAAACGTGGTATAATAAATAAAGCACACCTCAAACATACCTGAAAGCTGCTTTTTTATTCCAACAACGGAGGCGACAATGGGTAGATTGATGATGAACGCCGATGTCAAGATACTGGAAATTCTTGTGGATGACGTTACGGTCCCCGAGAGAAACGGAACTCCGGGAAGCGACCTGTACAAGGTTCCCTTCCGACTGTCGTGCAAACCATCGCAAATCTGGGAAAACGCTTTCATTGAGGCATGGAATAACCCGGAAAATCACGCTACCTCGCACAGGCCCGGAATTGCAAGCATCATGGGAAACACGATAATCCTGGAAAAAACAACCATAGAAAAGGTTGAAAAATATCACCAAAAAACGCTTAAGCTTGCCGTTGCCCATGCCAATGAGAAGGTGAAAGAATCCCTGAATAAGAAATCAACATTAAACAGCAAGGAACAGAAAAGAATCAGAGAACACAGGGAAAGAGTGGAAGAAGTGGCAAGCAGAATCACCTTTGAATAGTGGCCGGAAGTGAATGCAGGAACTGGATTCTCATGAGCAATATTAAGTACCTGAAGCTTGCGGCATCAATTGTCATCTGCCTGTCGGCCGGCGCAATAGGTTCGGTCTTCACATCATCTTCTGTCGGCGGCTGGTACCGGACGCTCGCAAAACCTTCGTTCAATCCGCCGGCATGGCTCTTCGCCCCTGTCTGGACGTTGCTGTATATAACAATGGGGATTTCCCTATTCCTGGTTTGGACTTCGCGAAATGCAGCCCGGACAAGGATAAGAATTGCACTGTTTTTCTTTTCAATACAGCTCCTGCTTAATTTTCTCTGGTCTGTATTCTTCTTCGGGTTAAAAAGCCCTCTCCTCGGTTTCATTGACATTTTGCTGCTTTGGGCAACAATAATGGTTACCATGCTTTCTTTCAAAAAAATATCCCAGCTTTCATCATGCATCCTTGTGCCCTATCTGCTCTGGGTCACTTTCGCGGCAGTCCTTAACTATTCAATACTTGCCATGAATTAAAACCGGCGGAAAGTTAATCCCGCAGAACGCGCATTAAACACTTTTGCGGTCTCCCGCCTGACAACTCATTACATGCTTGTAACAATTACATAATTGAAAAGGTAACCGTTGCGTCAAATAAAAATCTATACGAAGCCATAATCGTTGCGTCATTTAAAAATCTATACCAACGACAGATGCTTTTTTGTGTTTCAATTCCTGTCTTGCCTGATAGAAAGGGTTCTTGGATACTGTTTTATAAAGCTGGTTCTGTAATGCGCTCAATTGTTTGCGCAGATGCACCGGATTTAAAGACAGATACTGTTTATGCAGAAGTTGCTTTGACTCCTTCTCGACATCCCGGCAATTAAGTATTCTCTGAAGTGGAGTCTGTGCTCTGTCATATTTCCTGGTTACCTTGCTGCCTACCCGTGTTTTCTTTATAAGTTTCATCTGCGGCTGAAAGAAATTGCTATATAGCCTCAAGACTTCATAGATCCTGTTTAACAGGAACACCTCTTTTGCTGTTTCATACCGCCAGTAACCCACTGTTTTCCTGACGAGATGCCAGTTTTTCTGTTCAACGTAACAGCTGTCGTTCTTTCTGTATGCCCGGGACCTTGTGAATGTTATCTTTTCCTGCTCGCAGTATCTTCTCAGGTGGTTATTGATGAATTCACTGCCATTGTCCGAATCCAGACCCAATACGGAAAACGGGAAGTTTGAAATACTCTTCTTCAGCCCGGCAAACACCCGTGTCTGACTCTTATTGGCAACCGCTATGGTTTCAGTCCACCCCGTGTGTATATCGGTCATATTCAACGTATGGGCGTATATACCCCTTGCCTCCTGCCCTTCATGGCTAACCAGATCCATCTCCACAAATCCCGGCTTCTGTTCATCCCACTGGGCAAATGTACGTACCGGTATCTGGCTCTTCAACAGCATCCCAGGCTTTGTTCCGCTCCTGCCCTTTATTTCCAGCTTCTTACGTTCTGCTTTCAATAACCGGTCTATTGTCCTGGCGCTTATGTTTAAAAGCTTGTTCCGTGTGCTGTCATCCAGCACGATCTCTTCGTGCCTTTCCAGCGAGTTTACTATCTCCTCCATATAATCGGCCATACGCCTGCTGCAGGGGAAGTTCAGCAGATACCATATCTTCTTCAGTTCCACCAGCACCTTCTCGTCGTATATCTTTTCCTTTTCCCGCGTTCTCTTTTTTCCATGACCAGTCCATTCCCCAATAAATACCAGACGTCTCCGCCCTCTATATATAACAACTTCCCTTCCCCAATTCCTCAATACCCAGCTTCCATAACATCTGTTATATCCGGTTAACGTTACAAGCTCCCGCAATAATGCTCCTTTCTCCTTCTTCCCAGCTTTCTGATACCGCTGCGCCATCAACCTGCTTATCTTCTTCTTTTCCTTCATCGTTAACGCCTCCATGCACTACCTCCCTGTTCCTTTTGCCGAGAGATAGTTTCATATAGATCCTTATGTGGCGCAACGATTAGCGTTCATATAGATTTATTATGGCGCAATTCGGTCCGCGTGTATTCTTGCCATCTCAAACATGATGTTCCTGGTGGTGTCGCTCTCCGGATATTTTCTTACAATCTCCGCAAATGCCGCCAGCCTGCCCCGGTAGAGTTCCTCGCTCTCGCCCGGATTGTCAAACTCCACGATGGCAAGCAGTTTTTCAAGTCCGGGGAGCTTCTCGGCAGCGGTGCACTCCTGAATCTTCCTCTTGATCAGTCCCGTGAGTTCCGCCCTGGTTTGACTCTCATTCCTGCCGCCCCGGCTCAACACGAGTATGCGCGACACGACGTACTCGTTTCTTGTAGAAAGAGGGTACTCTCTTATGAAAAAAAGGTATACCCTGACCGCATCAATACTGGATTCTTTCATCCTTCCTATCATTTCATAGACAATCTCCCCTCCTGCCTTATAATCCTCTTCCGGTTTCTTTACTGCCGCGAAAGCTTTCTCGTAATCACCCTTTTTGAAATACCTGTACCCGGAAAGGATCCCGGACGCGGGCGGATTTTTTCCTGCCAGTCCCGCGATAAAATCGTCATCCGGTTTCCTGATCTCGTTCAAGAAATAGGCGCCTGAAGTCAACAACCTCCAGTTCTTGCTCTCCGACTCAAGCAGAACAATGAAATTCTTTACCGCTTCATCGTACAGTCCAAGGGAGTAATCACATGCGGCGACCCTCTCAATGACTCCGGTATTCTGCGGGTTCAGCGAGAGCGCCTTCAGGTAGAGCTCTTTTGCCTCCTTGTACTCGCTCCTGGAAAACGATTGTCCGCCCAGTGTGGAATACGCGCTTACCAGGTTATTCTCTATCAGCGAACCGAGATTTCCGAAAGATTTCCTGCCGGCGATTTTTTCGGCGTAGAGATTTCCCATCTGTACCAATTCTTCCCATGCCCTTTCCGTTCTCTGTATCGTAAAGAAGACCGTGAGGGCATCCCGTATTTTCTGGACGTCTTCAGGCGGAACGTTTAACAGGTAGTATTTGAGATTGGATGAGGATTCCTTGTTGTTTTTCTGGTAGTACAGGGAGATACCGAGATAGTAGCTTATCAGGAGGTTTGTATTCCTGTCGTCGGAGACCTTTTGCAGCTCCTCAATGGCTTTCGGATAGTTCTTCTCGTTGAAAAACTTCACTCCATCCTCAAACGGGCCGCCCTCCGCCGCCAGATAAAAGCAGAACATTGCCAGCAATGCGAACCGGACTATTCTTCTTTCCATCACCATATTGTAAAGATATATTTTTGGAGGATAAATGTCAAAAATGAGCCCAAGCCCGGAAGATATTGTTTTAACAGGGACACTTGCGGTATAACTATGTTAAAAACCGGGGCTTATTGCAGGGGATACCATAATTACAGGGGGAGGATTGCGAAATGAAGACGATAAACGCGGTATTTGCATGTCTCGTTCTCTTGTGCTGCTGCGTTTCTTCCGGCGCCCAGACAGACAACCGCCGCTGGCCGCGCAGCGAACCGGAAGGATTCAGGGGCATCAAATGGGGACAGAACATATCCGGGATAACAAACCTGAAAAGCATCGGGACCATGGATTTTCTGAAGTACGGGAATGTTTTTGAAGCCCTCGCCGACCACCCCGTTTACTACTACCTGAAAGAATGGGAGGGTAAGGGATATGTAAACGAGAAAGATTTTCTCAAGATCGGCTACGCGGACGTGAACGAAATAATTTATCTCTTCCGGGAAGACCGGTTCTACGGCGCCGTGGTTGAATCCCTCGGCAGCACCAACAGGAACGAACTGCAGAGGGCCGTGACCGCATGGCTCGGCAACCCCACATCGGAAGTGAAAACCGGGACAAGGTATCTGGTAATATGGGAGGGCTCAAAAATCAGGACCGTGCTTGACTACAACAGCACCATGCTTGCAAGCAAGCGAGACATAAAACTGTTTATTATTTCCAAGGAGATGGAAGCCCAGTTCATCGGCTTCTGACTTCGTTCCGATTTTGACTCGGAGAAACAACATAAATATAATAAGAGTGATGGAAACTAAACACAAGATAATCATTGGTGACGCAAGAGATATGAAAGAAGTGTCAAATGAATCCGTGCATCTTGTGGTGACCTCTCCTCCTTATTGGCAGTTAAAAGATTATGGCAACAATCGTCAGATTGGATTCAATGACACCTATGAAAAGTATATAAACAACCTTAATCTCGTCTGGAAGGAATGTTACAGAGTCTTGCATCCAACCTGCCGTCTATGCATAAACATCGGAGACCAGTTTGCCCGCTCAATCTACTACGGCAGATATAAAATCATACCAATAAGAACAGAAATAATAAGATTTTGCGAAACCATTGGTTTTGACTATATGGGTGCAATAATATGGCAAAAGGTAACCACCTGCAATACTACCGGCGGGGCAACTGTAATGGGTTCCTATCCTTTTCCCCGGAACGGAATCCTGAAGTTAGATTATGAATTTATTCTTATTTTCAAAAAGATTGGAAATCCAATCAAAGTTTCTGAAGACGTCAGGAAGCAATCCCGTCTAACCGACAAGGAATGGAATGAATACTTCACAGGGCACTGGCATTTTCCCGGTGAAAAGCAGAATAAACATCTTGCAGCATTCCCGGAAGAACTTCCAAAACGGCTCATCAAGATGTTCAGTTTTGTGGAAGAAACGGTCTTGGACCCCTTTCTCGGCAGCGGTACAACTTCACTTGCGGCAAGAAATTCAGGAAGAAATTCCACGGGATATGAAATAAATGAAGAATATATCCCCGTTATTAAGGAAAAATTGGGCTTGAAAGAAAACGCCCTTTTCAAAAATGCTTCTTTTGAAATTACCAAACAAGAAGGCAGAGACATTAATCACTTCGACCGGGAGATCAATAATCTGCCATACATTTTCAAAGATCCTATTCGTTTCGACAAGAAGATTGACCCCCGAAGATTGAAGTTCGGCTCAAAAATTGACGCATCCACCCCGGTGAACAGAGAAATTTATTACACTATAAGGAAAATTCTCTCACCTGCAAAAATCGTTCTGAACAATGGAATGACAGTCAGACTTTTGGGAGTTAAAGAAAAACCTGAAACAAACGGCAGGGCAACCAAATTCCTGCACAAGCAAACCCGCGGACAGAAAGTATTTATGAAATTTGACGAAATAAAATATGACGATGAAAATAACCTCCTCTGTTATCTCTACCTTTCAAACAGGACTTTTTTGAACGCACACCTTGTTCGTTCCGGCCTTACGGATGTGGATACAACAATCAGTTACCGCTATAGAGAGAGTTTCATGAATCAAAGGAGACAATAATGCCCAAAGAATGGATATTGAACCAGGCGAATATGCGATGGGGACTGACGAGGAAAAGTAAGGTCGGCCCGGTCGCTGATCTCATACGGAAATTATCACCATGCTCTCTCGAAGAATGGAAAAACTACTATTTTGGCAAAGTCTATTCCATTCAGCATCTTGAAGAGCTTGGAAGAAAGCTCTTTGTTAAAACTACCGAGGTATGCAAAGCGGAAATAGAAAATATGACTGAAGAGGATTGCATCAATTTTATCATAGACCTGGTTATCAAGAGGACTTACGATGGTTACCAGTCTGAAATTCAGACGATTTACGGACAACTCCAGAATGCACTCGGCGTTTCAATAGAACCTGCTCCTGATGAATGGGATAGGGGATACAACGTTGATTTTTTCATCAAGGTCAACGGCAAATTTATAGGATTGCAAATCAAACCAGCAGGTTATGCGTACATCCCGCAGATAATTAATGAACTTTCATTCCAGAAGAGGACTCACGAGAAGTTCACCGAAAAATATGGAGACAAAGTTTTCTATATAATTTCGGTAACCGAAGGGAAGAAGAAAATTATTCAGAATCCTGAAGTGATCGACGGAATACAGCAGGAAATCAAAAGATTATGTGCTTCATGAGGCAGAGAACAAATGGGAGAAACACGTGTAAATCTGACTCACCTTCTGGAAGACATCAGGGACAGCTATCCGTGTCCCGCGGAAGACGTAATAATTCTGGAACTGATTGCCAACTCTCTTGATTCCGGAACATCTAAAATCAGGATCACTACGGACGCGGATGCCAGAACTTTTACAATTACGGATAATGGAAAAGGTATGTCTGAAAAAGATTTCCAGGCCTATCATGACATAGCCGAAACCAGCAAGGTCAGGGGGAAAGGGATCGGTTTTGCAGGGGTTGGCGTAAAACTTGCCCTGCTGTATGCAGGAAAAGTTGAGACCGAAACAAAGAACAAAGATTTTCATAAGGCATCCCGGTGGTGGCTCGAAAGCGCAAAAAAGGCTCCGTGGGAATATATGGATATTCGGAATTTCGTTACGGGAGAAAATGGAACTTCTGTCTCGATATATCTTAACGATTCATCATCGCTGTTTGACGAGTCTCACATAGAAGACGTGATTCAAACCTACTACTATCCTCTCCTGCATGAAAGCTTCTCCGACGTACTGAAAAATATATATACGAAAGGCGTGGAAATTTTCATAAACGGGCGAAAGATTGTGAATCCTCCTGAAGGGATGAAAGAGAAATGGTTTGTAGTCGGCATGGGCAGGAGAAAGAAACCGGCTGGAATAGGATTTATTGCCAGGAGCGATACGGAACTGCCGGAGGAAAAGAGAGGCATAGCAATATCAACTTTTGGAAAAATCATTAAACGAGGTTGGGACTGGTTGGGCATCATTCCGCGCAGCCCCATGCATGTCACAGGCATAATAGAAATCCCGATGATGGCGGAACTGCTGACAATCAACAAAATGGATTTTTTGAGGGACGTGAACAGCCTGCAAAAATATTACAAGTACCGTAAGGCCATTCAGGAAACCGTAAAGCTTGTTCTGCAAGACATGGGAGAGGCGGGAGATATTGAAGAAACCTCAAAAAGGGATGCGCAGTCTCTTGAGAGAGAACTGGAACGCATTCTGGGAAATATGCTTGACGACTTTCCGGAATTGAGTCCTCTGCTGGGCAAGGGATCCAGGAGCGGCATGATTGCAGGTATAATCCCTGATTCCACAGCACCTCCCGCCGGCACGCCTGAAGATGGCACCGGAACAATGTCAGGGACTGAAGGCGGAGACGGAACGGGCGGAGGAATAGATGCAATTCCCGGAATAGACCCGGGCGAACATATTGAGCCGTCTCCGGAACCGACTGATGGAGGACTCCCGCATACAGGCCGAAGAAGACGACTCGGATTAATGCTCGGTTACAATAACTCTCCGGAAAGGAAGGAACTTGGCTGGCTTGAGGGAACGACACTTGTCATAAATACAGGTCACAGCGCATACAGGAACATAGAAAGGAACGAAAAAGCATTGAGATACCACTGGTTTGTAACTGTCGCATGGGCATTATCCGGATATGTTGAGAGCGAAAAATCTCCACAGGCCTTCATTGCTGATTTTCTTTCCGTATGGGGAGGCAATCTCTAATCATGAAGCAATATCCTATAAGAATATTCAGAGGTGACAACACTGAAAGACCGTTCAAAATATCTACGGCAATGGAAGTAATGCAAAATGTCTCAAGAAACATCCAGAAAGAACTCTCTTTCATGGAGCAGGATTACGCCATTGTCATAGAAACGGTCAAGAACATTCTTGCTCTATGTTCAAAACAACGTGATAAGAGTTCCCGCCTGTACTGGCGCATAGGACATGAGTTGAGCGGGTTCCTTCACAGGATCGATAACCTGGGATTCTACTTACTAAATCAAAACGAAACGTTCGCACGAGATATTGGCATAGGAAAAAGCTCTGTGGACAAAATAATCGCATTCAATAAGAGATTTGAGAATATTTATTGGGTAGATCCTTCAATCCAGTGGGGAAAGTACAGAAATAATAAGGTTCCCATGCCGGAGAAATAGGCAGATATTGATGTAGACCGCGGAGGGAAGACAGGTGAATGACAACCTTGATTTCATAAAGGGCTACCTGGATTACTACAGGGCGCTTCAAACAAGAAGGTCCGTACAGCAGAATCTCTTCTTTGCTCTCATACTGTTGATCCCTCCCCTTCTCCTGGTTCTTATCCTTGAAAACGCATTCTTGCTTGGAAGCGGCGCCGTGTTGTGGATAAAGCTTCTTTTTCTCGGTCTGGCGGCATTTGCCCTGCTGAAAGCATACGGCAGTATTTCATCCCTGAAGAGAATGTCCTATTCCCGGCTTGCAGTTTCACTTGAGAAAAAGTTCCCGGACTTTGACACGCATCTCATCAACGCCCTTCAGCTTGGCGACAGCACGGTTTATCCTCTGCCCTTCATTGACCGTTTGACCGGGGACGCAAGGAAGGCGATACACGGCACCGATCCTTCGGCTGCCATTGACATGAAAAAGCTCTCCCGCTACAGGAAGGCGGCGCTCACGTCCCTTGTGCTTCTCTTCATTTACGCGCTGTTTGCCCCCGGCAGTTTCAAGAACAGCTTCATGAGAATCCTTTTCCCCTCGTTAATGGCGGAAAGAGAGGTGCGCGTTGAACCGGGGAACGCTTCAATAGAAAAGGGTTCGCCGCTGACAATCCGCGTCTATCTCAAGGAAGGCAGCACCGGTCCCGGCGTGGAAATCAGGAATACGCAGACAAGAAGAGACCAGCTCATGGAAGACCGCAATTTCTTTGCATACTACATCCCCGAGGTAAAAGAACCGTTTTCCTACAGGATAATATACGACGGCAGGAAAACGACAGGATGGTTCAGGATAGAAGTGAAGGAACAGACACTGCTTAACAGGATGAACCTTGCCTACGTCTTTCCGGCCTACACCGGACAGAAGAGCCGGAAGGAAGAGAAACCGTACGGAGAAATCACCGCGCTGTACGGGACAAGAATCACTGTTGAAGCCACATTTACCAATCCCGTGGGCGATACCTATCTCCTGTTCGGAGACGGTGAAAATCTTATAGACAGAGGAACCGCAAAAAAGAAGGTCTTCCGGTTCACCGCTGGCAGGGCGACGCTTTTCCAGTTCAGGTACTACGATCCACTTACGAAACAGTTCAGGGAAACCCCGAGGGAACGGCTGAACGTCACCTTTGACAACTCCCCGTACGTTGAGTTCATCAATCCGGGAAGAGACGTTTTTACCCAGGCGGGCAAGACAATCCAGCTCAAGGTAAGGGGCCGGGACGACTTCGGGATTACCTCCATCAGGATAAGAAAGCAGGTTCAGCGCGGCATAGTATCCGGGCAGGATCCTGTCCTGTACAAAACAACCGTCGGAGGCGGGAAGGCCGAGTACACCGCGGAGACGGTTCTCCGCATCCCGGCAGATTTCACGGAACCTGTGAGCTACTATGCCGAATGCGTTGACAACTGTCCGCAGGGAAACACGGGTTTCTCATCCGTCTATTATATCTATCCGGGATCCAGAAAGATGTCGGGAACGGAGGGGGACGGCAAAACGCCGGAGCAGGAACCCCAGGTGAAAAAGATTGAAATAATAAAGACCAACCTGGAAAAGTTCACCAGCGACGAGAAGAACCTGATAGAGGCGGCAAAGAAGATCATGGAGAACAGGAACCTGTCATCTGACAAGGACAAGATAGACGATATCGCCGAGAGCCAGAAGAAATGGGCAGACCTTTTCCAGAAGATGGTTGACGACCTTGACAGGATGGGCACGCAGACAAAGGGCAAGTTCACGCTTTCCGATGAGCTGGTGGAGATGATCTCTCACCTTCAGCTCTCCAACCAGCAGCTTGCAAAGAAAGCCATCCACATGGCAATACCGGCATCCCAGTCAGGACTTGAGCTTGCAAAGGAATTAACGTCAAACCTTGAGCGCTGGCTCTCGGAATACCCGGATTACATCAAGTGGGACATGGAGGAACCTCCGGCAAAGTATAACGTCCCGGAGGCAGAACTGCCCGACGAGCTTGAGGATATAATAGGAGACCTCCTTGAGCAGGAAGAGGACATGCGCGAAGAGATAGAGGACATAACCAGCAGCTGGATGGACAGTCTTGACAAGGGGGCCGGATGGGGCGTAATGGACGGCCCCATAAGCAACATGAGCGCAAAGGGGATAACCGGAAACCTCATGCCAAACCAGCAGGAGGTGGGCGGCAGGAGCGGCGAGGGGCGGACCGGACGTTCCTACGGGGAAATGGTGGAAAAGACCGCGACGGGAAAGGGCGGGAGAAAGACCCCGGCGCGGCTTACGCCGGACAACCTTGAGCCCGGAGAGATACAGGATACCAGCGGAGAACAGCCCCTGGGCCCCACGGGCGGAGGGAAGGTGAGCGGCTGGGGAGCGCAGGGACTGACCGGACAGGTGCAGGATCTCTCGTTCCGCTATAACATGCTTTCCCAGAAACAGCAGAAACTCATAGAAAAGACTGAAAGCCTGATAAGAAACATGCAGGTTGTAAATGTTTACAACCCGGAGATGGAGAGGGCGCTCGGGCAGATGAAGGAGTTCCAGGTGAAATTGCACGAAGGCAAGTACACGGAGCTTCTCACGGAGAAACAGAAGATTATATCGCACCTCCAGCAGGCAGACCAGTTCTTCACAAAGACAAGAATTTTGAGAGCGGAGAATGGCGACAGGGCCCTTACAAAAACAGCGGGGCAGCAGGGAAGCGTATGGGATGAGAAGATACCGGCAGGATACGAAAACATCGTCAGGAAATACTACAGGGAAATATACAAATGAGGTCCAAGATTCTTTTTTCTGCGTGCATAATCATTTGTTCCGTCTTCTGCATTTCCGGATACTGTGATAACCCGGGACTTTCCTTGACCCTGTCTTCCACGAAAAGCTCTTACCATGAAGAAGATGAGATTGTCCTCGCTCTTACGATAGAAAACACTTCTTCCGAAGAGAAACGGGTAGACCTCAAGTATCTCCAGCCCGTTGAGAAAAAGTATCTTTACGTTGCAGAAAGTCCGTACCGTCTTGCCGTTGAGTTCAACGGCAAACCCGCTGACAGGTTTACAAATTACATGCCGCAGGAACCTAAACCGGGTACGCTTTCTCTGACCATGAAGCCCGGGGAAAAGATAGCATGGGGAGTCTGGTTCCCTTACTGGTATTATCATTACGGACTGCCCGGGCAGTTCAGGATAAGGCTTCTTTACGGGGATATTGTGTCAAACGAGGTGACCTTCAGTGTCCTTAAATCTTCAGGCGCGCCCGTAGGCGGCAGTATCAACGTCAACCCGGATTTTACGCAGGGCGGGGAACTGCTTTACGGCTGGAAACTGCATGACAGGAAAACCGTCTGGGACAGGGAAAACAACCAGCTGGTCTTCCACCTGGACAGGACAACCGCCGAGGGCGAGGGGCTGTGGGCATATTCCCTCTTTTATGAGATTGAATCACCCGGGGAATACCAGCTCAAAGCCAGGTTCAAGAGCTCTGCCCCTGAAGTCATAATATTCGTTGAAGAATGGAAACTGCTCGGTGGAAGAAGGAGAAGACCTGATAGGGAGGAATGTCCCATACATCCTGAAGACGACTGGAGCGAGTACACGTTTAACATGGCTTTCAAACCCGGAATAAGGTGGATAAGAATAAAGCTGTATTCATACCTGTCTGCCGGCGATATATATTTCAAGAATGTCTCGCTGACGAAAAAATGAGGACGCGGAATTTATCCCTTGTGTTTCTTGCGGCGGCGCTGTTGCATGCCGGCACGCTATCCGCCCAGACACAGGCGTGGGCGGACGGATGGCAGTACAGGAAGATCCTGGATATCCCTGCTTCAAAGGACGCTTACCCCGTTGAGAAGGTTGCCGTCCTTGACTTCTTCGGAAGCGCCGCAAAAAAAGACGGCTCCGACATAAGGGTCATTGACGGCGCAGGAAAGGAAATCCCGGTTTTCATAGTCTCCGCAGGACCCGATGACAGGTACAGCATAAGCTTTCCGGCGGAAGAAGGACGGTATTTCGTATATTACGGGAATCCCCAAGCTGCAAAAACTGATTATGGATGGTACCCGAAGAGAGGGCTCATGCTTGAAGTGCGCAGGAGGAAAAGCGATAACGTTGCCACAACAGAAAGCGCCATGGCGCTGGTTGACGAGAGCAGGAAAGACACCCTCTACGGCAGGGGATTCAGGGAAAAGATATGGGACGGCACAAATCCGTTCGGTCCGCAGGTTGACGTAGTGAAAATCTATAACGGGTATTTCTACGTGAAGGCGCCTTCCGACTACACCTTCGCAACAAGCTCGGCAGGTCCGTCCTACCTTCTGATAGACGACAAGATGGTAGCGTCATGGCCCGGATGGCATGACGCCGAACCTCTTGTCAGGCCTGAACGGTCAGGCACGGTAAACCTGAAGGATGGACTGCACAAGCTGACCTATTACCAGATAGGAAGGGCACGGCAGGAGATAGCCGTCGCCGCAATAAGACAGCCGGGCGCGGAAAACAAGTTTATCGTTATCCCGCAGGATTTCTTCCTTCCCGTAATCCGCGCCGAAGCAGTTAAAACAGAAGAAAACGGCAAGAACCTTTCCGCGGGTTTCGGCTGGGAAAATACCAACTACCTGCGGAGAGAAAGGTGGGAACTGCTCACCTTCAGGTTCTTTGACGAATCGTTTCCGGAGACCGACATAACGGAAAGAGCATGGTCTTTCGGCGACGGACAGACAGCCTCGGGCAAGGAGGTTTACCACACATGGCTGAAGAAGGGAACCTACCCGGTAACGCTCAAGATAAAAGACAGGAAGGGAGGGGTTGACGAAACAACACTGCAGGTGCTTGCGGAACAGGACTACTCAAAGATGGTTGTCAACCCGCGCACCTACCAGCAGTACATTGACGAATTCGGCGGTTTCAACCACAGGGCGCTCGGAAACGAGGAGCTCTTCATCCTTGCGGAACTCTACGAAAGCTATGACAGGATACAGGATGCATACAAGATCTACAGGATACTGAAGGAGCGGAACCTCGGCGCGGACGATTCATTCAGGGTTTCGGTCATAGCCGCAGGACTTGCGGAAAAGACAGGCGATTACGCTTACGCGGAAGCGGCGTACAAGAAACTCCTTGAGAACAAGCCGCTGCCGGAGATAATGCTCAAGCTTGCGGCCCTTTACCTGGCGACCGGGAAAATTCCGGAAGCGGACGCCACCTTCAGGAAGATTCTCCAGCTGAAAGACCTCTCCCCGGAAATGAAGAAGAAAGCCGAGATCGGAACCGGCGACGTGTACAGGATTAACGGCAATTACGATAAGGCTTCGGAGGCCTACAAGAAACTGATGACAGTGGAAAATCCCGCCGCAAGAGCTGGCACATACGCGCAGGCAGTGCTCTACTACCTCAAGCAGAAAGATTTCTCCGCCGCGATTGATGAACTGGCAGTGTGGGCACAGGAGATACCCGGCGCGAAGCTGGACGGGCAGTGGTCGGTGCTCATGGCAAGAGCGCTCATCATCAGGAAAGATTACAGGCAGGCAATAAGGGAACTTGAAATATTCACGAAGATATGCAAGAATGTAAAAGATAACCTCTATTACGGCTGGGCTTTGTACCTTACGGGGGAATCTTATGAGGACCTGGGAGATAAGACTAAAGCCGAGGAATTTTACAGGAAGACTGCGGAACAGTATCCGGGTTCACAGCTCTACGACCTGGCAGCCGCCAAACTTCCGAAAAAATAATTTTTCCACCATGAACAGGGTGATCGCAAAGATACTGCTTCTGGCACTCCTCTCCACGCAGTGGAATTCATTTGCATGGGAGTGCGGGAAGGCGCCTCCGGCGCAGGACGTGCAGAGGCGTAAAGCGGGCGAAGCATTTCCGCCCCTCCCCCTGCCGGCCACGCCTTTGAGACGAAGCGAGAAGAAGAATCCCCCTGCTCCCCCGGTGCTTGTCGGCAAGGTCATATGCGGTCCGGACAATGCATGGACGCGCGCCGAGAATGACGTTGAAAATCTCCTGCGGCTGGCTTCCGCCCAGCTGGGAGTCCCGTACAGGGCGGTGAAGATTGACCTCTCAAAGTTCTCGTTTGATCCTGACGAAATTCCTGTCCTTTACATCACCAGCACCGAGCCTTACGTACCCGATGATGCGACGCTGCAGAAGCTCAAGGGTTATCTTGAACGGGGCGGTTTCATCTGGGCAAACGCATCCTCGGGAAGCCCTGAATTCACAAAAAGCTTTACGCAGCTGCTTGAAAAAATCTATCCTGACAGGAATATCTATTCCCTCTATGATAACCATCCGCTCAAGGGATGTTTCAACAACCTCTCAACCGTAAAAATAATGAAGCAAGGACAGACGTCCGCGGCGGCGCCTGACCTCAAATTCCTCAATCTCGGCTGCAGGGCTGCGGTGATACTTTCCCCGAACGATCTCGGCTGCGGTTGGGCGATGCACACCCACGAATGGGGCAGCCGCTACGTACCCGAAGACGCGGTCAGAACAGGCATAAACATGATAAGCTACACACTCGGGTGGATTGAATTCGGAAGGCTGTACGGGCAGGCCCCCGTATACGTTGAGAAGACGGAAAAGAAAGGCGGGAAGCTCTACATAGGGCAGATTGTCCACTCCGGCGACTGGGACCCGCATCCCTCGTCCCTGGGCAAGATACTCAAGAGGGTTGCGGAGGAGACCCGGGCCGCAGTGTACCTGGAGAAACTCAACATTGACCTTGAAAAGGACTCGCTTGAAAACGTGCCTCTTTTATACATGACCGGGCATTTTGACCCCAAATTGACCGCCCGGGAAAAACAGAAACTCCGGCAGTTCCTTCTTTCCGGGGGCGCGCTCATAGCGGACAGCTGCTGCGGAAGCACCGAATTTACCGGCGGCTTCAAAAAGCTGATGAAGGAAATTCTGCCTGAAGCAAAGGCGGTCAAGTGGAACATAGACTATCCGCTTTACAGGGTGCCATTCAAGATAGAAAACTTTTCATACACGTTTGAAAACAGTGACTCTCCCTTTGACATATACCTTGTCAACGGACTGCCTGCGGTGATATTCTCGCCCTACAATTTCGGGAGCGAATGGGAAGGCATTCCGCGTCCTTACATCAAAGGGATAACCAACGAACAGGCATGCGAGCTGGGAGTGAACGTAATCACTTATCTGCTGACAAACTGATGGAAGAACTCAAAACGCTTGAGGAGCTTCAGAAGACCAGGGAGGAAATCCTGT
>CAYQXZ010000001.1:0-7545 GCA_964421645.1 uncultured bacterium | reverse complement strand
ATGGAAGAACTCAAAACGCTTGAGGAGCTTCAGAAGACCAGGGAGGAAATCCTGTATGAAATCCACAAGGTGATTGTGGGACAGGACGAGATTGTAGACAGGATACTGGTGGGGCTTTTCGCGGGGGGACACTGCCTCCTGATCGGGGTTCCCGGACTGGCAAAGACGTTGATGATAAAGACCCTTGCGCAGATACTTGATCTTCAGTTCAAGAGAATCCAGTTCACCCCAGACCTCATGCCCTCCGACATAACCGGGACGGAGGTCATCCACGAAGACAAGGTTACCAGGGACAGGTCACTGCAGTTCATACCCGGCCCGGTGTTTGCCAACCTTGTGCTTTCAGACGAGATCAACCGCGCTCCGCCCAAGACGCAGGCGGCACTTCTTGAGGCGATGCAGGAATACAACGTCACGGCCGGAGGCAAAAGTTACCCTCTTCCCTATCCGTTTTTCGTGCTTGCGACGCAGAATCCGATTGAGCTGGAAGGCACCTACCCTCTGCCGGAAGCCCAGCTTGACAGGTTCATGCTGTCCATAGACATGGACTACCCGAACGAGGAGGAAGAGAAGCGGATAGTGGAACTGACGACTTCACTTTCCAGCCCTGAAATTCGGAAGGTCATCACCGGCAGCGAGATAAGGAAGTTCCAGCGTCTGGTGAGAGAAATACCGGTCTCCGATTATGTTATCGGCTACGGCGTGAACCTTGTCAGGCACACCCGCCCCGGGGAGAATGCCGGCACCCCGGAATTCGTGAAGGAATATGTCAGCTGGGGAGCAGGCCCCAGGGCCTCTCAATATCTTGTTCTCGCCGCAAAAGCCAGGGCTGCGCTGCGCGGGGACGTGAACGTCTCTGTCGCGGACATAAAGGCGGTATCCCGGTGCGTCCTGAAACACCGGGTCTTCACGAACTTCAACGCGGATGCCGAGGGAATAGACTCGGGAAAGATTGTCGGGCGGCTGCTTGAGGAAATCAGGGAAACTCCGTGACGCCAATGGAAAAGAACGTCCTGCTTGACCCGAAAGTCCTTGTCAAGTTCTCAAACCTTTACCTTGTTGCAAAGACCGTCGTGGAGGGATTCATAGCCGGCCTGCACAGGTCCCCGCACAGGGGCTTCAGCGTTGAATTCTCCGAGCACAGGGAATACACCCCGGGCGAAGACACCAGGTACATAGACTGGAAGGTGTTCGGCAGAACCGACAGGCTCTACGTGAAGGTCTTCAAGGAAGAGACCAACCTGAAGTGCTACATCATACTTGACGTCAGCGCATCAATGAACTACAAGAGCGGCCCGGTGACAAAGCTTGAGTACGGGACGCTGCTTTCGGCTATATTGAGCTACCTGATGATAAAGCAGAAGGATGCCGTGGGCCTGGTGACCTTTGACTCCGACATAAGGACCTTCGTCAATCCCATGTCCACCAACCCGCACCTTCATTACCTCATAGAGACCCTTGAGAAAACAGCGCCCGGCGAGAGGAAAACCTCCATAGGCACGGTCCTGAACAAGATCGCCCAGAACATAAAGAAGAGAAGTCTCATCATCATTATATCCGACATGTTTGACGACCCTGCCCTGACCGTAAGGGGAATTTCGCACTTCAGGCACAAGCATCACGAGGTTGTCGTATTTCACGTCCTTGACCCGACGGAACTCACCCTGCCTTTTGCCGGGGACTGCGAATTCAGGGACATGGAGACCGGCGAGAAGATTGTCGCCAACATCCTGAACGTGAGCGGGGCTTACAGGAGGGCGCTGCAGGAATTCCTGGACGGCATCAGGAAGAACTGCACGGAGAACAACGTGGATTACGCGAGAACCACCACCGACAACCCCTTTGATTACTTTCTCTACAATTACCTGGAAAAAAGGCATTCTGTGATAAACGGTTAAATGAGCTTTCTATATCCTCTTTATCTATGGGCGCTGGCAGGCATATCCGTTCCGCTGCTCATACACCTTTTCGGCAAGAAGAAGGGCAAACCGGTAAATTTTCCCACGTTAAGGTTCCTGAAGATAGCGCGGTCAAGGACAGGCAGGGCAAGAAGGATTGAGGAAATACTTGTCCTCCTGTTGAGAACGCTCCTGCTGGCGCTTCTTTTTCTCACGCTCGCAGGCCCGGTGTCAAAGGCGAAATCCCTCTTTCTTGAAGAACAATTTGTCGTCTTCATCCTTGACGACTCTTTCAGCATGAATGCGTCCGACGGCGAAAGTTCCTTCCAGAAGCTCAAGGACCTGTCAATTGAGACACTCTCCTACGTAAGGAAACCATCCGCTGTTTCACTTGTATATCTCACGGGCAGGCAGGAACCCTTTTCCCATGACTATGCGGGAATTGCGGAAATCATAGAGAAAAGCAAACCGTCTTTCCAGGCAGGAAATCTCAACCTCGCCGTTCAGCAGGCGATGCAAAGCATGGAAAGTGCACCGGGCAAGGGAAAGAAATCCATCTTCTTCTTCACCGACATGCAGAAGAAGGTCTGGGAGGATTTCACGGAACGCGACTTCAGGAAACCAGGCATGGATTTCTTCATATTTGACGTCGGCCAGGGCGATACTGAAAACTTGAGCTTCAAGAACATGTACATCATCCCGGAAAGGAACAACGCCGCGGTTGAGATAAAAAACTGGGGAGACCTTACCGCAACCGCAGAGATAACGGTCCGTGCGGACAGCAGCGAAAGCAGGAAGATAGCGACGTTCAAGGGAGGCGGCACGGAACTGCTGATATTTGATATCCCGCCGGGAACAGAAAAGCTGTACGGTGAGATAAACCGCAGGGACATACTGGACACGGATAACCGGTTCTTTTTCTCGTTCAGCGCCACTAACAGGAAGAAGATACTGTTCGTAAGTGAAGACGAGACGTCCCCGTTCTACGTTGAAAAGGCCGTCAAAGCGGTATCCGAAGGGGAGAACCTTGAGCTGGTTCATGCGAGACCCGCCGACATGGAAAACCTTTTACTGGAGGAATACCAGGCCATTTTCGTCATAAATGCAGGAAGGATGCCGGGGCCGGCGGCAATCAAACTGCAATCCTTCGTGGAAGCGGGCGGCAGCATGGTCAACTTACCGGGTGAACGCGTCATTGACAGGAACTTTAACAGCGATTGGGACATAAAGGAGACCGGTACCTTCCTGATGCCGGCACATATCACCGGCAAGACCCCGGAATTCAAGAATGCCGCGGGTATCGGCTACACGGGAACTTCTCATCCCATCTTCACGCCGTTTGGCGGCACCATTTTTGAGTACATAAAGACCGTGGCGTTCAAGCACCTGTTCACCGTTGACAGGATATCGGGAACCGTGCTGCTCAAGACAACCAATGACCTTCCCCTGCTGATTGAAAAGAGAGTCGGGAAAGGAACCGTTCTTCTGTTCACTTTCCTGCCCGATGCCGCATGGACAAACATGCACACAAGGCCGTTCTTCCCGGTAATGATCAAGAGCATGCTTAACTACATCTGCAGGAAAGACGCGGATGTTGTCATGGTCGGGCAGAAGGTTGAGTTGAACGCTCCTGAAAAATCGGGCCTGGCTTACGTGACTTCTCCCGACGGCAGGAGACAGGAATTCAAAAATCCCGGCGCGGGCGATGAGAGCTTTCTCGTTGACGTGCCGGGTTTCTGGGACGTTGAGATAAGCCGCGGAGATGCAAAGATTGAAAAGACAGTCTCGGCAAACGCTGACTGGGAAGAGGGAAACGTCAGGAAGGCCGGGATAGATGACATCAGGAAAAAGATGAAAGGCATGAATCCGGAAATCGTGAGAGCCGAACAGGCCAGGGAATTTTTGAGCAGGAGGAGCAGGACATCCGAGCTTTCATACGGCTTTCTGAACATTATCCTGCTTGTCTTCCTGATGGAGGTAGCGGCAAGCAACCTGCTTCATTACAAAAAACTGGAATGACGGAAAAATGATAAGAATCAGCTTCAACCACCTGCTGCCGGACCCGTTAATTATCATGGTGTTTATTGCCGTCATATTTGTCATATGCTGGCTCTACAGCAAAAAGGCCATCCGGCGGTGGCCTCTTCTTTTCACGCTGAACGGACTCTCCGCAGTGATCATACTGTCACTGATATTCCGCCCTGAAATCTCGGTGAAAACGGTCTCCGGCAGACGTGAGAGCCTCTCCGTTCTGGTGGACACTTCGTTGAGCATGTCCATTTCCGACGGAACGGACGGCGCCACCCGCCTTGAAGCGGCGAAGAAGTTCATAAAAGAGTCGCCGGTGCTGAAAAAGTACAAGCTTTCGCTGTACGGCTTCGGAGACGCCCCCGTGAAGATTGAAGACGAAAAACAGTGGGAAGAGCTTAAACCTCTAAAGAACACCTCGTTTATCTTTGATGCAATCACGCAGGTTGACAGGGAAGCCGGCGATGACTGCAAGGGCATCCTGGTATTCACCGACGGGCAGGAAAGCAGGGCAACAGACACAGACATGCTCAAAACGAATTTCGGCAAACCCGTTTTCACCGTCGGTCTCGGCAGTTTTGTTCCGGCCGACGCCGGCATAACCGACGTTATATCAAATTCCCCTGTTTATTCCGGTGAGAACGTAAAAATAGGGGTATACCTCAACCAGTCAAGTCTTGACGGCAGGAAGGCGCAACTCCTCCTTAAAGACGGAGGGCGCGTCATCCAGGAAAAAGCAATTGCGTTTTCCGGGAAGACACAGACCGTGGATTTTGACATGCCTTCTCCTCCGAGCGGGGAACATGTCTACCAGGTTGAGGTTGACACCGGTGAAACGGATGACAGGATACCTGAAAATAACAGGATGAACCTTTTCGTGAGCGTGCTGTCGCCGAAGATAAACATATTGTACGTGGAAGGCAGCCTGAGATGGGAATACAAGTTCCTCAAGCGTTACATTGAAAGCAACGCCAATTTCTCTCCGGTCTTCCTCATAAGGGTCGGCGAAAACCTTTTTAACCAGACAGGCGGGGAAGGGATGAAGATACCCCCGGATATCTTCGGGGACATAAGGTTCCTTGAGAAATTTGACATAATCATCCTGGGCGACATAAATTTCTCCTCTTTTCCGTCGGTACATCTGAAGAACCTGTATGACTTCGTTTCCACGAAAGGGAAAAGCCTTCTGCTTCTCGGCGGGGAGAATCTCGCGGACGGGCTGAAAAACACGCCGGTCCAGGAGGTAATCCCCTTCCGGGTGACGGGTGCGGAGAAAAACATCATAAACCAACCC
This sequence comes from uncultured bacterium, assembly GCA_964421645.1. Lineage (GTDB taxonomy): Bacteria > Ratteibacteria > UBA8468 > B48-G9 > JAFGKM01 > JAFGKM01. The sequence goes on along the minus strand of CAYQXZ010000001.1, from coordinate 2,325 downwards.
TTCCTGCCCGAGTTTACCGAAGAAGGGAAAACGCTTCCTGTCTTCGGAACCGACACCGGGCCCTTCCCGCAACTTGACAGGGCAAACAGCGTGACGGACATAAAGCCCGGCACCGTGCCGATCCTTTCCGCAGGCGGTACACGTCCGTCCGCGGTGCTTGTCGGGATAAACATGACACTGTCCGGCAAGTCCGCGTTCATCGGCACGGATAATACGTGGAAATGGGCGCTCGGGAACGAGAAGGAGAAGAAAGCTTACCAGGTTTTCTGGTCAGGCATTTTAAGGTACATGTGGACGCCGGAGGACTACTCGGGAATCGGGAGGGTTGTCCCGGAGATAATCACTGACAGGAAATTTTACGGTACGGGGGAAAAAATTTCCCCGCAGTTTACCTACAGGGAAACCACTCCGCCTCCCTCCTCTTCTATCCCTTCCCCATCTCCCTCGAAAGGAGGGTCCTCTACTATGTTCCCCTCCCCCTTGAGGGGGGAGGGTCCGGGTGGGGGTGACAATTTTACAGCCTCTCTTACAACTCCCGACGGCAAGAGTGTACCGCTTGAAGTTCAATCCGGAAAAACATCCTTTACCGCGGAAGCGGAAGGATTGTACGCGATAAGAGCAACAGCCGCGGGCAGGAAAAATACCAGGGAAATTTTTGTGAGCCGTGACGGCGCCGAATTCAGGGATACGGAGCGAAACGAAATATTCCTGAAACATATCGCCGAGTTTCAGTCCGGAGGCAGGTATATCCCCTTTGAAAACATCGGTGAGCTGGAGAATATACTGAAAAAGAAGAAAACGTTCAAAACACGGAACCTTTCCGTGACGCAGAATTCATTCAAGTATCTCATACCGCTGGTATTTATCCTTCTCAACACCGGGTGGTATATCCGCCGCCGCTCCGGCATTTTATGAGCAGGTTATTCATTGACAAAAGACGGCGATATGTTTAAATAGTAATCTGTTTAATTTTTGGGCATGGGATAGCACAATGAAACAGTTGATCGAAACCTTTTGTTGCTTTGCTCTTGTGACTGCCCTTTTCGCGGGAGATAAAATGGATTCCAGTACTCTTAGACTTTCCACCGAAAATCCTCTTGATAACGGCTGGGTCTATATGCCTCCTAAGGATGCCGCATTCGCAGGAGCCATCAAGGCAGTCCCCGGCTCCGGTTGGAAAAGTCCTGAATTTCCCTGCAAACCATTTCATTATTACAAGATAACGTTCCGTTCCAGGTCGGAGGGGCTTACGTGGTACGCCGTATTCTATTATGACAAAAACGGCGAATATATCGTTGCTGACACCTACGGAGGCATAGATCTCTCCGAAGACTGGATAGAAAATGCCGTGGCTTTCAGAGGGCGAGAAAACGTTGTAAAAGCGCGGGTCAGTTTCATGAGTCATGATGCCTCATATGCCCCGAAACTGGGACCTCTCACGGTAGATTCCATAAAAATAAAAGAAATCTCTTATGAAGAGACGCTGGATTGGGCCGATACTCTCTACGCAGGGATGCCGCGGCTGGACTATAAACCCGAACCTTCACGATGGAAATTCATCCCCCGGACCATGAAACGACTGCAAGAGGGCGGTACGATAAGGATTGTCATGCTGGGGGACAGCATTGTCAACGACACCGGCAACTCAAATTTTGAAGTCCTTCTCCGGAGAATTTACCCGAAGGCGGACATAAAAATAATCGTTTCAGTCAGGGGGGGCACAGGATGCTGGTACTATCAGGAACCCGAAAACTTCAGAAGCTATGTTTCCGACCGGAAACCGGACCTCCTGTTCATAGGCGGCATCTCGCAGAAAAACGATCTGGAGGCCATCCGCAGGGTGATCACCATGGCAAAGGAAACTCCCGGCTGTGAAATAATACTGGCAAGCGGACCGGTAGGCGTTGACTGGCGGCCTTCGGAAAACGTTAAACCCGGCGAACCCCTTCCCGCAATGGAGGCAGCCTGGCCCACCGGATGGGAGAAAAAGCTTGAAGCGCTGGCAGGAGAGCTGAAGGTTGCTTATTTTGACATGGCGACGCCGTGGCACAGATACCTGGCGCAGTCCGGCAAACCGAAGGGATGGTTCCACAGGGACCGCGTCCATGCCAATGACAGGGGCAAGCAGGTGCTTGCCCGCCTGCTCGAGGCATTTTTTACCGGGGATTCCAGGTAGCGTACAGTATCCGCAAGAATCCTGCCGCGAGAGTAACGGAACTTTTAAGGGAAGTTTTCAAGTAGTAAACCGGACCGCCCGAAACACATAAAATATGTTCTTCTTCTTTCCACTGCGAGATGAATACGGCGTAAAGCGTTTTCCTTTTG